>BLLW01000055.1 GCA_011959285.1 Lachnospiraceae bacterium
TCCCGGCTGCTTAGAAGTGCCGCCCATGGGGACCGGACAGTTACGTTTGCAGTCTTTTGATGGTTAATGGCTATGACGGTTATGGGTTATTATGAGAGGTTGTATGTGGAGGGTGATTTTGTTATATTTTGTTTATAAATGATTTATAGAAAATTGGGAGTTAGAGAGGGAGAGATTTATGGATATTTGGGAGAAGTTATATTTGAAGGCAAGGGAAGAGTATCATCCGGAGGATGTATCGCCTTTTTTGTATGCGCATCATGTTGTATGTGCTTTGGAGAGTGAAAACGGAGAGATTTATACGGGATTCTGCATGGAAGGGTGCAGCGGGGTGATGAATCTCTGTGCGGAAAGGGTGGCGGCGCTGAATATGTATGTCAACAGCGGGCAGACGGTTATAAAGCGTCTAAGAGCCAAGTGACTGTTTGCAGGCATTTCAGATATCTCCTTTCTTTACATAATTATTACATAGTTAAATATCAATCGCAATAAAAATGTATTGCATTTTTAGCAATCCCACCGGCACTTTTTCATATCTACATGCGTATCGTCTTTAAAGGGAATATTTTCCCCAAGTAGTAATTCTTTTTGCCTGTGGAAATGAGGCGCCAGTCTCCCGGAGTGATTCACGACGCGGTGGCAGGGGTACGTGCCGTAATATTCCGATATGCTCAATACTTTACCTACAAGCCTTGCATTTTTATCTCTTCCGATTAACCGAGCAATCTGCCCGTAGGAGGCAACATTTCCTTCTGGTATTTCTTCTACTACCGAGAGAATTTCAAAAATCAAATCTTCTGTGAGAATTGCAGTCATGATGGCTCCTTCATAGTGTTTGTTCCGGTTTGCATTTTCACCATACAAACCAGAATCATATATTACTACGGAAATGGTTAATAGTAAATATATTTTACAAGAATCTACGGGGTAAATAGCGTTAGATTAAAGTATATGGTATACTAATTATAAAAAAGGAAAGAGGGCGATAATGTGCCAGAGATAAGCAGATTTTTGAACCATTAAAATAGAAAGAGGTATAATGTAATGAAATAAATTTAGAAGATATGGAGGAAGCAGATGTATATATTAAATGGTATTGTATATGGTGAAGAGGTAATGAATGTATTTAGGGTAATAGCAGTGAAACCGCTGAAAGACAGGATTATGCTTCTTACATTTTCAAATGGTGAAACAAGATTATTTGATGCAACTATTTTAGAAGGTGAAGTGTTTGAACCTTTAAAAAATGAAAATATATTCAGAAATCCGAGTATAGAGCATGGTGTCGTAACATGGCTGGATGGCGATATTGATTGCGCACCAGAGTATATGTATAAAAATAGTTATGCCTATACATCAATGATGGCTTAAAGGGAGCAGGAAGCAATGAATATAGTAGTAAGAAAGTACACAGAAAAATACTTAAAGGAAATGATCCGTATCTGGAATGAGGTAGTGGAGGAGGGGATTGCCTTCCCTCAGGAAGAATGTCTGACAATCGAGACGGGAGAGGAATTTTTTGCATCTCAGACTTACTGCGGCGTGGCAGTCGAAGCATCTTCGGCTGCCGTTTGCGGGTTATATATTCTCCACCCGAATAATGTAGGCAGGTGCGGTCATATCTGTAATGCAAGCTATGCGGTCTCTAGGGATGCACGGGGGCAGCATATCGGTGAAAAATTAGTGATGGACTGTCTGATGCAGGGAAAGGAACATGGATTTGGCGTGCTGCAGTTCAATGCGGTGGTTTCATCCAATCTGCATGCGCGGCACCTGTATGAACGGCTTGGCTTCATCCAGCTGGGGACGATCCCGAAAGGATTTCGCATGAAGGACGGACATTATGAAGATATCTGCCCTTATTATCATGAACTGTAAAATGATGCAGAAATGATACAAAAATGATGCCCTTTTGATGCAGGCAGGTGGTAGAGTAAAAAGGTAAGCGGAATCTTTTGAAGGGGAGGAAGATACATATGCGGAATTGGAAAAAGGAAAAAGAGGGCAGACAGATACAAAGAAGCGTTGTCTACAGAGGGATTTTGACGGTTATGCTTATGACCGCTTTGCTGGCATCCAAAACTCTGACTGTGGCAGGCAGAGGGAAGAATAAGATACCTTCTCTGCAGGAACAGATCAGGGTCACTGACCAGTCTCAGCGCTATCCCATTTTTAGCGGAGCGCCTGACGGCGAACTGGAAGATTATATTATACTTTCTCTTCCGGCGCAGACAACGCAGAAAGAAAATGCAGAGGATCAAAAGACCTGCTATCTGGAGCGGCAGGCAGGCAGCAGGGGAGGAATTTCTTCTCCCGCATGTTCCTACGATATGCCGTCAGACTGGGTCGTTGCCACCACCGATGTGGACGCATGTCTGCAATCCATATATTGTCCGCAGGAGCCGGATGGGGAGGTTCTGGTCCATATCACGGAAAACCGGATGTTTCCTGAAGGGGTTATGAAAGACTGGGAGGAAATGCAGGCAAATATAGCGGCAGGCGCCAAAAAGGCGTCAGGAATCAGCTTTTCGATGCCGGTGTTTGAGCGGTATATAAGAGAAGACGGCAGGGAAATTATCTGTTACAGCTTTATCTGCGATAATGGAGAAGAAAAAATTCTGTGTGCTGCAGCTTACGTGCCGGGAAAGAAATATCTGGCTGAGTTTATCGGCTACAGTCCTTTGTACGAATCGGGCGGGGAGATCGTCTCATGCTTTGCGATACATGAAATCGTCCGTTATATGGCGGCTTCGTTTACGGAGACAGGGGAAGAAAAGAGTTGGTCGCAATTGAAGTACCGGCAATATCTGGGCGCAGAAAATTGGGCGTATGAGGATCTGCACAATCCTTTTGCTATCATGGCCAAAATGTATGTACAAGAGGAAGAGGCTGTCTATGATGGAGAGGAGGAAGAGGTTACATTTGCATCCGGCAAGTGGGAGGAACTGATCCGAATGGCAGTTGCCTATCATAATGATATGTCGAACAAGGAGTTCAGGGCATTTTCCAAAAGACCGCTTTGCACCAGCGATTTAGCATGGATTACGGCGGTAGAGCTGGTGGAGAGTCCCATTCCGGGGCGGGACACCGTATCTATTAACGGGATTTCACCGAAGAATGCTTCCTGTACCCAGTATTCGATTACTACATTCAGCGACATTGCAATGCTGCCAAATCTGGAAAGCCTCACACTGGAAATCGGGAGTGCAGACGATTATGCGGCACTTGCGGAATGCACCTCCCTTAAGGAACTAACCATTGTTTCGGCGCAGCCCCTTGAAGAGGTGGCATGGCTTAACGAACTTACACAATTGGAATCCCTGACGCTGCGCATCAGTATGTTTTCGCATTTAAATGAGATGGGTTATGAAAAGGACGGAGGATCGACCTTCACAGGAGAAGGCGCATCGTCTGCAGACAGCCCTTCACAGGAACTGTTGGAGGAAGCACTGTCAAAATGCAAGAAATTAAAGTATTTGGCAATAGAAAACGCCGATATGGAAACCTTTGATTTTTTAAATGACCTTCCGGATTTATATGCTTTTTGCCTTTATGGAAGAGAAGATGATGATACGGAAAAGCCGCCCCGAGGCTCTCTTTTTGGAGAGAAAGATTATCCCCAGGTGAAATGTCTTACGGTGGATGATGAGTGGATACGTAATCCGGAATGAAATTTTTACATAATAAGAACAGGCTGGTGCGTCAGACTTATTCTTGCCGCGTCAGCCTGTTTTAAACGTTTAGAGTCAGTTGTTTTTGTTTTCTCCGCCAGGGCCGTCCTTGCGGGGAACCTCATCCGGAATGATGTCAGAAGGGAGATCTTCTCTGGGGATATTGCCGTCGTCATATCGATCGGCAGGCTGCTGACCGCCGGGGTAGGTATTGATTTTTCTTTCTTTTTCCATGGTGCACCTTCCTTTCAGTGACAGTATGCGCTGTTTTGATAAATTTATGTAAGCGTTTATCTTCAATGTCATTGAAAGGATATTTTTTGTCTGGTATAATAAAGAACAGGCAAAATCTCGATTATTATGCAGAAGAAAATGACAGGACAGGGATTAGAAAGGATAGGGTATAAGGGATGAACGAACATAAGAAGGCGGTTTCAGAACTGGAATTTATGAATGGAAGAATGCTTTTAGGATACGGAATCACAGTAGCGGTATTGTTCCTGGCTTATCTGGTGGAATTGGTAAAAGGAAACAGGACACCCGGTTATGTAGCAACATTTTCTTTGTTTTTATTTATACCGTTGGCTCTTTCCATACTGCTATACCGGAAGGATACGGAATCACAGATCGTTAAGGTGATTGCAGCGGTAGGGTATAGCATTTTGTATGCGTTTGTGTTATGGACTTCCGTGAGTGTTCTTTCCTTTGTATATATTATCCCCATGCTGGTTATTTTCTCCGTATATCAGGATAAGAAGCTGGCGATGGGAACGGGGATTTTGACGTTGCTCATCAACATTGTCTTCATCGTTACGAATATTGCCAAGGGGGCTACAAAGGATGATATCGTTAATTTTGAGATTGAAATAGCCGTTATTTTGATGGTGGTCGGCTACTCCTATCTGGTATCGAGAACGCTTGATACGATATCCCGCCATAAGATTCAGGCGATTGAGAAGGAAAAAGAAAAGGGCGCGCAGATTATAAGCAGCATGATTCATGCAGCAGGGCAGCTGGAGGAGAGTGTGGTGGAGATCAGCATGGAATCTGAAAATATATCGGAGCAGGGCAAGAGCAGCAAAACCGCAGTAGTGGGTATCGTTGCAGGAACCAATGAACTGGCAGAGACCATCCAGAATCAGCTGCATATGACAGAGAATATTGGTCTGCTGACCAGAGAGGCAAAGCAGTCTGTGGAAGAGGTGCAGGATAAGTTTGTGGGCACTAGAAGAGCGGTGGAGGAAGGCAGTCAGGATATGACGGAGCTTGGCAGGACTTCAGCGCACAGCCGGGATGCGGGCAATGAAGTGAGCGATACAATGGCAGGCTTGATGGAACGGACCGGCAAGGCAAAAGAGATTCTGGGATTGATCGAGGGAATAACCAATAAGACTACGCTGCTTGCACTCAACGCCAGCATTGAAGCCGCCCACGCAGGGGAAGCAGGCAAAGGATTTGCAGTGGTAGCAGATGAAATCAGGCAGCTGGCTGAACAGACGAAATCCGCTACAGACAGCATTTCAAGTATTTTTGCTGAATTGCAGAATCAGGCGGACAAGGCTGAGAGCAGCGTGGAAGGTCTCATTAAGACCAACGAAAAGCAGACGGATCTTGTGGAAAAAGTGAAGACAGCTTTTGGCAAGATTCAGTGTGATATTGACGGTGTGGGTCAAAGCATGGAGAAACAGAATCAGGATATGGACAGAATCGTAGAGAGCAATGCACAGATCGGCGCAAGTGTGGAGAGTTTAAGCGCTTTCAGTGAAGAATTGCTTGCAAACGCAGAAAATACCCAGCAGCTGGCAGACAAAACGGTGGCAGGAACCACCAGCATTTTTGATTTGCTGAGCAATGTAGCGACAGAAGTATCAAAATTGCAGGAAATAATCGATCAATACGAAAAGCCTGCAGAATAAAGACTGGAATCAAAAGAAACTATGAATATTTTATCGATGGAAAATATAAACAAATCATACGGCGGGCGTTTCCTGTTCGACGGAACCTCTTTTTACCTGCAGGAGGGGGAAAAGGTGGGCGTGATCGGCATCAATGGGACGGGAAAGTCCACCCTGCTTAAGATGATGGCGGGTCTGGAGGAACCGGATGAGGGGACCATCACTGTGGCGAATCACGTGGTATGCAGTTATCTTCCCCAGCATCCGGCATTTGCAGAAGATGATACGGTGCTTGGGGCAGTGCTGAAAAAATGCGGGGAGAGTACCCGGCAGGGGCAGTCCGCAGAAGAAAAAGAAGCTCAGGCAAAAACTATGTTGACAAAATTGGGCGTGACGGACTTCGAAGCTTCTTGCAAAACATTGTCCGGTGGGCAGCGAAAGCGTTTAGCACTGGTTGCCGCGCTGCTTGCCCCGTCGGATATATTGATTCTGGATGAGCCCACCAATCATTTGGATAATGAAATGGCTGATTATCTGGAAGAGCAGTTAAAAAAGCGAACCAAAGCGGTGGTCATGGTAACCCATGACCGCTATTTTTTGGATAGTGTATCAAATCGTATTATTGAAATTGATAAAGGAAAAATCTATTCTTATCAGGCAGGCTATTCCGGTTATCTGGAACTGAAGGCAGGCAGGGAGGAATCTGCTATAGCCAGCGAGAAAAAACGGCAATCCATTCTAAGAAAAGAGTTGGAATGGGTAAAGCGTGGAGCAAGGGCGAGGACCACCAAGCAGAAGGCGCGTCTGGAACGTTTTGAGGAGTTGAAAAGCGCGGCAGGTCCCATACAAGACGCAAGAGTAGAAATGGGGTCGGCAGCTTCCCGGCTTGGAAAGACCACGGTAGAACTTTCACAGATCAGCAAGCGTTATGGCGACAAAGTTTTGATAGAGGATTTTTCTTATATTTTCTTAAAGGAAGACAGGATTGGGTTCATTGGTCCTAATGGCTGCGGAAAGACTACCTTAATGAAGATGATAAGCGGCATGGTGAAGCCGGATGCAGGGCAGATTGTCATTGGGCAGACCGTTAAAATCGGCTATTACGCGCAGGAAATCGGGGAAGCAGAAATGCCTGCTGATCAGCGTGTAATCGATTATATTAAGGATGTGGCAGAGTATATAAAGACCGACGAAGGCAGTATTTCAGCCTCACGGATGCTGGAGCGGTTTCTATTTGAAGGGAAAGAACAGTATGGACTGCTGGGGAAACTTTCAGGCGGTGAGAGGCGCAGGCTAAATCTTCTTAAAGTCTTGATGGGGGCGCCGAATGTCTTAATTCTAGATGAGCCCACCAATGACTTAGATATTGCCACACTTACCGTGTTAGAAGACTATCTGGACAGCTTTCAGGGAATTGTGGTCGCCGTTTCTCATGACCGCTATTTTCTGGACCGCATTGTAAAAAGGATATTTGCTTTTGAAGGCGGGGGAAAGATTGCGCAGTATGAAGGCGGCTATACAGACTGGCAGATACGGGTGCAGCAAAAAGAACAGAAGAACAATCCGGCATCGGGCACAAATCTTAATCAGGCACAAGCCAAAAAGAACAGTTGGAAGCAGCCTGATACCAGATTGAAATTTTCTTTTAAAGAGAAAAGAGAATATGAAGTGATTGAAGATGAGATTGCGGCGCTGGAAGTGAAAATTGAAAATCTGGAGCAGCAGATGAACGAAGCCGCAACCGATTTCGTGAAGCTAAATGAACTTACAAAGGAAAAGGAGCTGACCAGAAAGCAGCTTGAGGAAAAGATGGACAGATGGATGTATCTGGAAGAGCTCAAAACAAGAATTGATGAACAAGAAAAGGGTTAGGCGTAAACATGGATTATTTACGGTCATTTTTGTATCATATCAATATTAATACAATATTTGAACTTTTATCTTTTATAGGGCTTTTTTTCTTTTTGATCAGACGATTTATCCTGCATAAATCGCCGGTTCCCAAAAGTGCTTTTAAAGCTGTTCCGAAGGAACTTTTGCAGGAATGCGTGAGCCTTCTTAGAAGGAGGGAGAAGAAAAAATATGAACCATATATTGCGCCGAAGGAGATTCTTTCGGCATTGCAGGAAGATTTAAGCAATGAAGCGAAGTTGAAGGAATTATTATGCAGCATTTGTGCGCATCTGGGCATCGACGGCAGCTTTATCAAACTGGTGGTGGAAAGCGATTATATGCCGGACCGGGCAGGAGAAATCTCCACGGATCTGGCATTTACCACAATCAAACTGGAATTGCGCCCGCGCTACACGCTGGATGCGGTAATCGCGGTGCTTGCCCACGAGTCGATTCACCTGCACTTGTATTATGAGGGTATCCGCATGCGTGATACGTGGGAAAATGAGATTTTGACCGACACGGCGGCAGTCTACTGCGGGTTTGGAGAATATATTTATAAAGGATATGCCCTGATGCAGGGGGATTTTGCACTTTCCTACCATAAAGTGGGGTATATCAGCCAAGATGATGTGAAGTATATTGAAATGCTGATGCAGAATGAAATTGATAAATGAGGCAGAGGATTTTCAGGCAAATACTGTTGCAGGAGTCACTTAACCTGCTGCCTGGGGAAATAAAATCAGTACAATTTTGGGGCGGATAGGATAAACCTGTTCGTCTTTTTTATTGACAAATATTCAAACATATGATTAAATGTTCATATATAAAATGGTGATGATTATACATTTATGGAGGGAATAAAGGAAAAATGAAAAAGGATAATACAAACAAGAAGTTTTGGCAGAGAGTTGCCAAAATCTATAATAGGACCAGAGATGATGCCGTCTATGATACAATATGCGAAAGCCTTTCCCCGTACATAAATATTGATAAGAAAGTGCTGGAGCTGGCATGCGGGACAGGTCAGATTACCTTCCGCATGGCGCAAAAGGCGGCTTTTTGGGAGGCAACTGATTATTCGGAAAACATGGTGGAACAAGCCCGCAAGCGCAGTCTGGCAGAAGACGGCGCAGGTGTTGAGTTCAGCGTGCAAGATGCAACGAACCTCACTTGTGAAGAGGAGTCTTTTGACATAGTTGTCATTGCAAATGCGCTACATATCATGCCCGCCCCCGCCCTTGCCATGCAGGAAATAAAGCGGGTTCTGAGAAAGGATGGAATCCTGTTTGCGCCTACCTTTGTGTATGAGAAGGGATATACCAAATGGGGGATGTGGCTGATGGAAAGAGTTGGATTTAAAACGTATCACAAATGGACAAAAGATACATTTGCAGAATATGTGCGTGGACATGGGTTTGAGATTGTTAAGCTGGAACTGGTGGAGGGGAAGCCACTGCCGGAATGTGTTTTGATTGGACGGAAAATATAGGCGTAGTTTCAGGTGAAAATCCGAAAATACGGGCAACAGAAATGGAGATTGTCATATTTTATGTAGTGTGCTATAGTTTTGATAGAAACGATATTCTGTTTTACGAATTGAATAAGATTCTATATGCATAATACTTTTATGCTGTGATATAAGAAAGGAGGAGCATTAAGGATATGAAGCGAGAAGATTATATTTCCGATGCATTGGTGGTTAAGCGTGTGAATGAGGCAGTAAGGATTGAATTGGAGAAGAAAAAAGCAATGGATGTTCCAGTATTTATATATGATAGAGAGACACAGAGCATATATCAGCAGAATAGTGATGGCTCCAAGGTAGAGGTGGGAAAAAGAATGAGAAAGGAGCGGTATAGTGAGCGTGTTACCCAAAAAACCTGAAATAGTTATCTTTGCTGGTCCCAACGGTTCAGGGAAAAGAAACGGAAAGAACAGGCATATTTTGATGAATGTTTTGATTGGCAGTATGAAGACATCCGAATGCTGACAGGTGTTAATAATATGGAAAATAGAAAATTAAATTAAGTCAAATGCTGTAAAGATGTCAGACAGGCAACTTTATAGCATTTTTTCAAGAACAGGATTTTTGAGTTCACCTCACAAAATGTTTACGAAGGAGGACATAAGTGGAGAACAAAAGGACAAGGATCATAGACATAGCAGAGGAGTTAGGCGTAAGCACAGCCACCGTCTCCAACGTCATTCACGGAAAGACCAAAAAGATTTCCGATGAAACCGTACATAGGGTGCAGGAACTGCTTGAGAAAAAGCAGTATATCCCCAGCATGGCGGGAATCCTGCTGGCGCAGAATGATTCCAGGATCATCGGCGTGGTGGTAAATGACCATGAAAAGTATGAATCCCATGCGTTGGAAGACGCCTTTATTGCTTCCTCCTTAAATAATCTGTCCGCTGAGATTGAAAAGGCAGGATATTTCATGATGGTAAAGGTGACAAGCAGATGGAGCGAGATTTCTAAATTTGCCTCGATGTGGAATATGGAAGGCTTGGTGGTCATTGGGTTCTGTGAGAATGACTATAAAAAGCTGCGGGATTCTATGCGTATTCCCTTTGTGGTGTATGACGGTTATTTTAAGGAACCAGGGCGCATCTGTAACATTGCCATTGATAATTTCGACGGCGGTTTCCAAATTGGCACTTATTTTAGGAAGAAAGGGCATCGGAAAGTGCTGTGTGTTTCAGATAATGCAACCTGCATGGATTTAGAGCGGTATCAGGGCTTCCATGCTGCAATGGAGGAGATGGGAGCAGATGCGGTGGAACGGATGAAAAGAAAGCAGTCCGAAGGAATCGGAGATGACTTTTTGATGGTTCCCATGACGAAGCATGGGCGCAGGAGATTTTATCAGGATAATCTGGAAAAACTCAAAAAGGTGACGGCGGTTTTTGCAGTGTCCGACTATTATGCCGTTGAATTGATTCAATTTTTGCAGGAACATAATATCAAGGTGCCGGAGGATATTTCAGTTGCAGGATTTGACGACAGTCCTCTATGCGAAAAGGTTTACCCAACCCTTACCGCGGTGAAACAGGATGGAAAAAGGAGGGCGGAATTAGCCGTTTTGCTTTTGCAGGAGTTAAAGGAAGGAAAGGGGGAGGGGCAAACGATTACCTTGCCGGTGACATTGGTGGAACGAAAAAGCACTGGGCAGATTGCACAATTTTAAGCATTCATTTTTGTAATGGGTTACGCGTTTAACCTATTGTAAACAGCGCTTATGTGAAATACAATGAGGGCTGGAGGTGAAAGCAAAAATGGAAACAAAGATAGAACAGGAACAATCATTTTATAAATTGGTGCTTAAAATCGCGCTGCCTGTGACGCTGCAGTCTTTATTGCAGTCTTCTTTCAGCGTGATCGATCAGGTGATGACAGGACAGCTTGGCAGCTACAGCATTGCGGGAATTGGATTGGGAGGAAAGTTTTCCTCCATTTATTCTGTGCTGGTATCCACCATTGCGGCGGTGGCAGGCATTATGATTGCGCAGTATATGGGAAAAAGGGACAGCAGGGAAGTGAGCAGAAGTTTTTATTTGAACATGCTTCTTGCAGTCTGTCTTGCGGTAGTTTTTACAGGGATATGCATCTTTTTCCCGAAGTACATAATGGGAATCTACACGAAGGATGTGCTGACGCGGGATATTGCGGCAGGATATCTGCAGATTATTGCATTTTCCTATCTCCCGATGGCAGTTACCACATTGTTTGCAACCCTGCTCAGGTGCATGGAGGCGGCGTCGCTGCCGCTTTATGCTAGCGTATTCTCGGCAGTGGTCAATACGGGGCTGAATTACCTGTTGATTTTTGGAAAACTGGGACTGCCCAGGCTGGAAGTAAAAGGAGCGGCAATCGCAACGGTGCTTTCCCAGATAGCAGGATGCGCCTTTTGCGTTGTCTTATTTTTTCTTATATTTAAAAGGCAGAATGCTCAATCAGGGGCGGTTTTGCTGCAGCGTTACGGAAAAGAGTGCTCTGTTTCAGGTATCTTTTTGAATAGAAGCGGAAGGAACCAGTATTTGGGGATCCTGCTTCCCATACTGGCGTGTGAATTTTTCTGGAGTCTTGGAGAAAACGTTTATACTGCGATTTACGGAAACATGGGAACGGATGCATGTGCAGCTATGACACTTACGATTCCCATTCAGGTGTTGACGATTGGCGCATTAAGCGGTCTTTCCCAGGCAGCCGCTATCTTGATTGGAAAGTCATTGGGCGGAAAAGCCTATGAAAAGGCGTATCAGGATTCTAAAAGGCTGATGTGGTGCGGGCTGGCGGGTTCCGTCCTTCTATCTCTTCTGCTGGCGGCAGCAGGGCGGTTTTATGTTCAGATTTATCAGGTGGAAGAAGCGGTGCGCAGCCTTGCAAGCCAGATTCTGATTGCCTTTGCCCTTATATCGCCGGTAAAGGTCCAGAACATGATTTTAGGCGGCGGTATTTTGCGAAGCGGCGGCAAGACCAGATATGTGATGGTGATAGATTTTGTGGGGACGTGGCTGTTTGGGGTGCCATTAGGTCTTTGGGCAGCGTTTGTATTAAAACTACCCATTCCCTTTGTGTATTTTATCTTATCACTGGAGGAATGCGTGCGGTTTGGGATTTCATTGGCAGTTTTCAGAAAGAAAGGCTGGATGGAGAGCATTGGTTCTATGAACAGTGTTACCAATGAACCGTAAAATAATGTTTGTAACACAAGGAATATGTGTTTGCAAAAATGTTGAAAATCTGGATAAACTACTATATAATACAATATGTAGGAGCACGGAAATGATTTAAAATTGAGGGAGTTATTATGTGTACAAAAACCCAGCTTAATCGCATAACGCAGCAAATATCACAATATTATTATTCTGTGTATGGAGATAATATTGTTGCAATTTATTTGTATGGTTCTTATGCCAGAGAGGATTTTGATGAAGAATCGGATATAGATATTACGGCGATTGTCAAGGGGAATAGGATTGATTTGCAAGATAAGTTAAAGAAGATATGGGATGTATCTGCCGATATTGGGTTAGAAAATGATGTGATTATTTCTCCAACTGTAATACCATTTACCGAGTATGAGCAATACAAATATGTACTTCCTTATTATATAAGTATATGGAAGGAAGGAAAGCGGATTGGATAACTTAATAAAATATAGGCTTGACAGCGCTGAGGAAAAATTGGAATCAGCAAAACTCCTTCTGGATGCGGGAAAATATCGGGATTCAATAGGACGTTCCTATTATTCCATCTTTACAGTGGTGAGAGCTGTTTTGGCAAATGATAAAGTGGACTTTTCCAAACATGCAGGTGTGATTGCCTATTTTCAAAAAGAATATATTAAGACAGGAAAGTTTGATGTAAAATATTCAAGGTATTTACAGACTGCTTTTCAAATAAGAAATAGTTGTGATTATGATGATTTCTTTATTGCATCAAAACAGGATGCTAAGGAACAATACAGTAGGGCAGCTGAATTTTATACGGAAGTAAACAATTACCTTTCTAACTTAAAATGAGTTTAAATTTAGAAAGAATTGTAAAATAAGGTTTGTGCTTTCGAAAAGTAGATTTAACTTGGAGGGAATAATGAGAATAGGAATGGGATATGATGTGCATAAACTTGTAGAGGGAAGAAAGCTGATCATGGGCGGCGTCGAGATCCCTTATGAAAAGGGACTCCTGGGGCACTCAGACGCGGATGTGCTTCTTCACGCAATCATGGATGCCCTTTTAGGTGCGGCAGCCCTTGGGGATATCGGGAAGCATTTCCCCGATACGGATCCTGCTTATAAAGGGATTTCCTCTATGAAACTATTGGAACATGTTGGAAGACTGTTGGAAGAGAATCTTTTTTTGATAGAGAATATAGATGCAACTATCATAGCGCAGGCGCCGAAGATGCGCCCGCACATTGATACGATGCGGAAGAACATCGCGGATGCCCTTGGCATTACCATAGAACAGGTCAATGTGAAGGCAACCACAGAAGAAGGGCTTGGATTTACAGGGACGGGAGAGGGGATTTCCTCACAGGCAATCTGCCTGCTTACCAGTCCGATTAACCTTAGCAGCGAGGATGTGACCGCAAGAGGGTGCGGGGAATGCAGCGGGTGTCCTAAGAATCGGTAAGGGGTGGGACAGCGCAGCAGTGCCGCAGGCTCAGGGAGCAGACCTGGCGCAGCGGCACTGCTGCGCTGTCCTTTCTATCTGAAACGTATTTGGCATGGGCTAGGATTCTTTGTTCGTGATATAGATGTAGGCGTCCTCAAGGGTTGCGGTGCAGGAACTGGATTCAATTGGGGGCGGTGTTTCGCTGATTAATTTTATTTGTAATTCGTCTCCTACATACTGTTTAGAGGAAATAGGATATTGTTTTTCCAGTTCTCTTGCTGTTTGTTCATCTTTTGCTTTGCAGGTCCAGATGTGACCTTGTGCCTGTGTCAACAGTTCTTTTAGGGTTCCGGAATAAAGAAATTTCCCCTTTTTCATGACGGCAAGCTGACTGCAGGTCGCTGCCAGGTCTTCCACTACATGGGTGGAGAACAAGACGGTACGTCCTTCCGAAAAATCGACCAGCAGATTTCTGATGCGGATGCGTTCTTCCGGGTCTAATCCGGTTGTCGGTTCGTCCACGATTAAAAATTCCGGCTCATTTAAAAGTGCCTGGATAAGTCCGACTCTGCGTTTCATGCCGCCGGATAGTTGTTTCATCTTCTTTTTGCGATGCTCTGACAGGCTTGTTTTTTCAAGGTAGTAGTTGATGCGTTCTTTGTATGTCTGTTTGGGAATACCGGATAAGTCCCCCATATATTCTAGGCATTCCTGCATAGTCAGGTTGGGATAGAGGTCGATTTCTTGGGGAAGGTATCCTATTTTTTTTTGTATTTTTTCATAATTCTCTTTGCGGTAAGAGATTCCATCTAAGGTCACTGTTCCGCTGCTTGGTGACAGCACAGTTGTAAGTACCCGCATCAATGTGGTTTTTCCAGCGCCGTTTTCGCCTAACAGCCCATAGATTCCTTTTGGAATTTCCAGATTGGCATGATGGATTGCTGTCACCTCATTTTTGAAGGTTACTGTTAAATCTTCTATTTTAATACCCATATTCTTAACCTCTTTTCTCAATGATTTTAGGCAATACTGCCACTGCCGTGATTCCCATACAAATACAAACTATTTTTCCGTATATCCAGCTAAAATCGCTGCTATTTTCCACTGCTCTGAAGGAGTAGGAAAATAGGTTAAAAGCGCCGAAACATCTGTTGGCAAAGCTGGAATTTGTAATCAGCCACAAGATCAGGCAGACGCCGATTCCAATCCACATACTCCGAAACAGGCAGGAGAGCAGATTCGATAGAAGTCCCCAAAAGGCAAGGGTGACAGCGGCAGCGGCAAAATATAGGAGGAATTGGCACATTTCGCTTCCGGTGTCAGTTTGATTTATTCCAGTAGTTCCTGGGTTTTGAAAGAAAAAAAATAATCCATATCCAAAGGCAGCGGCAGACAGCAAAAACAGTTCCGATATCACAAGCCTTTTGTAAATAGAGTAAATTCTCTTTTTCATCGGGTATAGACGCTGTATTTCTGACCGCCTGCTGGCAAGCTCCTGGGTATAGGTATCGGCACAGAAGGAAACGGCAAGTATCGCCAATGGCGGTTCTAAGGCAATTCCTATTTCATAAGAGTAAGTCACCCCTCTGACAAGGCTCAGGATTACAATAAAAAATAGTGTATAGAGTTGTTTTTGAAAGGTTAGGGCGATTTTCATTTCATGCTTCAATATACCCGCCTCCTTTTCCAAATCTGCATCGAGAGGAAGAGGATGCAGGCGGCAGCTAAGATGAGAAAACTTTGATTCAGCAATATCATTGGCGGAGGGGCGGTATCGAAAAAGACGCCTGGAAACCGCACCATAATCGCCAGCGGTCTGCCATAATATCCATAAATACCGTCTGCATTTCTGCTTCCCATATTTGAATATACGATATAGAGAAACAAGAGCGGCACTGCGGGCAGGGGACTCTTAAATAAAAGTGAGATCAGACTATAGATACTTACAATCATTAGCATATTCGGCAGAATATAAAGGCAGGATGCCCATAGAAAGTCCGTCAGACGCACTTCAAATCCACTGTTTTTAGCTGATACAAAGCATAAACCAAAGAAAATCAGATTTAAGACTGTCAGGGCAATCAGGCAGACCGCAAAACCGCCGCCCACTTTTCCTGATAAATATGTTGCTGCGCTGACAGGCTTTGTGTGAAGAAGCTCATAGGTATTTTTCCTTGTATCCTGCATAAATAAGACGGATAAAAAAACGGCAGCGAAAAATCCCATAAACAGTCCTGCAAAGTCAGCAAATTTTCTTGAAAAGTAGTAGGAAAATGTTCTGTTTCGCAATTTCCCTGCAATATAAGAATTGATTTCTTCACGGGTTCCTTTGCGATACCCGGTTTCAAAATAATCAAAATATGCTCGGTATAATCCGTATTTTTCCAGATGCCTGCAGGCATCCATGATATACATTCCCTTCATTTCATCAATGACGGACTGTGCCCCCGTCTTATCCATCTCAAATTTGGAGACTAGGATTTTACGTATTTGATCTTCCCATATTTCTCGTCTAAGCTCCTTTTCTGTGGGTACATATCCCTCATAAACATCTCCATAATGAACCGTTTCGGGATAATCATTCACAATGGTTTCTCCTTCTGCGAGATAATGGATATTCAGGTAAGGGCTTACATTTTGAAATATCATCAAAGCACCAACTGCGATTCCAAGCCAGAACAAAGGTGTTTTCAAATAATTTTTAACTTCTCTTTTTAAAATAGACCACACGATTTTGCCTCCTTACGATTGATGAGTCCATTGTAAAAGCGCAATCACAACAAAAAAACAACAAACGGCGGATTCCCTATGAAATCCGCCGGAATATTGCCGTCACCACAGCCCCTCCATATTCATTATTTTTCAAAGTTAAATTTCCCCCATGCTTTTCACAATACAGCCTGCTGATATACATGCCCATTCCGGCATGTTTCAAGCTGTCTTTCGCATTCTGGCTATAGAATGGTTCCGTAATTTTTTCTGCATCTTCCTGAAAGCCGTCGCCGTCATCCTTGACGCTGATCCTCAATTCCTGATAGCTTGTCTCTATCGTAATTACGATTTGTTGCTTCCCGTAGCGGAGAGCATTTGACAGCAGGTTTTCTGTTACTTCAAAGATGACTTCTTTATCTCCCTCAAATGCTTCTTTTGATTCCGGTGCCTGTAACACACATTGTTTCCCGTACTCTTTTTCCAAAACGGGAAGTTCTGCCCGGATATCTGCCTCTAATTCTTTAGAGGAAATCGCTGTCCCATTAAGCTTCCTGTTTTCTAAGCTGTTTAATTTCCGCATGGTCTCCACAAAAGCATCCATACGTTCAACCTGATGCCTGCTTTCTGTCAGCATTTCCATCGCCTGTCCCATATCGATCGTTGCATTTGGCAGATATTCCATCAGCATTTCCTGATATCCTTTTAAAACGGACAGAGGAGAGCGGATATCGTGCGCAATAGCCGCCCGCATCATCTTTTCCTCCTCAAGGGTTCTCCATAATATTTGATTGTTTTTGGCAAGCTGCGCCCGCATCTGCTCGAACCTTTTGCAAAGCATGCCCATCTCGTCCTTATTCTCATATGCAATGCTAAAATCCAGATGATTCTCAGAAATCTTTTTTGATGCTCGCGTCAGTTCTTCAATCGGCTTTTTTAGCTTGTTATGGTAAAAAAGGAAAACTGCAGCGCAGCTTCCGACCATAGACAAGATTAGCACGGTGTAGGTCTGTAAAAAATCACAAAGCTCTGACCCCAAAAGGTCTGACTGTGTCATTTCATAAGAGAGTGGCCTTGGAATATCCGCCACATAATTAGGACCTTCACGTTCCACGGCTTTGAAGTATGCCTCTTCATCCACATAATTCCACCAGATATGCATCTGTGCACGTGAGGCAATTCTTCCGATGACCGCTGAGAGAAAAAAACTGCCAAATAATGCGATTGTCATATACAAAAGTATTGTTTTTCTCAAGGAAAGATTTCTTATTTTATCCATCGGTACCCCATTCCCCATACGGTTTCAACATATTCTGTTTCTGTATATTGCTGAAACTTTTTCCGGATTCTCCGGATCAGTTCTGTAATCACCCTGCTGTCGCCTTCTGCATCAAACCCACAGACCTTCTCATAAATTCTGTCCTTATCAAAGACCATGCCCGGATTCATGGACAAAAACTCAATAATTGCATATTCCAATTTCGTCAGTTCCAGATAATTTTCATGAATCTGTACAGTCTTTGCATGATAATCAATCGCCAATTCACCTTGAAAACAGCATTCTGCTTTATTCTTGCGCCGTACCTCCCGCTTCAGGTGGGCGGTGATTCTTGCATCCAGTTCCTTTAGGCTAAAGGGTTTCAAAATGTAATCGTCTCCGCCCGAAGAAAGTCCGTTCACAATATCCTGTTCATCTACCCGCGCTGTCAAAAATAAAATGGGGCAGTCTACCTTATCCCGTATCCTTCGGCATATCTCAATCCCGTCGATTCTAGGCATATTTATATCCAATAATATAAGATCCGGCTGCAGTTTCATCTTACTTAATCCCTCTGCGCCGTTCTCTGCCGTAATGACTTCATACTTTTTTAGTTCAAAATAGCTTTTCAGCATTTTTAGAAGTTCGGTGTCATCATCAATAATCAATATCTTATAAGCCATTTTGCTCTGTTTTCCTTTTCCTTGAAATGATTCTCGTAAGAATAATTATACTGCACAAATCTCAACAAATAAACAATGGACGCTTTTTACGCTTGTCACATTGAAATGTCCGTTCGAGACATGAATAAAACTCGGATTACGTTTGTGCCGATATATATTATATTCCTGAAAGGAAGGTGCTTTTTATGTTATCCATAGCAGTGTGCGATGACGAGGTCATAGCGTGTTGTAATTTAGAAAGAAAAATCAAAGAAATTCTGGATGATAAGAAAGTTCCGTGTATCATTCGGCAGTTTAGCAGCGGGCAGGAGCTGCTGCAGTCAGTGGAAAATTTTGATATCATTTTTCTCGATATCATCATGTGCGGTCTGGACGGAATGAAAACCGCGCAGATGTTCAGGAAGAGAGCATTTGATAAGATCCTTATTTTTGTGTCTTCCAGCAGGGAGTATGTGTTTGATGCCTATGATGTGGAGGCGTTCTATTATCTGCTTAAGCCTATTGACGACAGGAAGCTTGAAAGGGTTCTGGAAAGGGCGGTGCGCAAGATGGAGAACAGCTCACAGGAATTTATGATTGTCAGCAAGGAAAGGCAGAAAAGAAAATTATATTTGGATGAAATTTATTACTTTGAAATCAAGGGAAGAGTGGTGGAACTGCATGCTGCGGAAGGCATTTTTGCCTATTATGAACAGATTGGAATTTTAGAGAATCGTTTGCGGGAAAAAGGATTCTTCCGATGCCATAAAAGTTATCTGGTCAATCTGAAATATGTGGAGGGCTATAGCAGGCAGGAGATTATTTTGGAAAATGGGGAGAGGATCATGATTGCCAAAAGAAGGTATGAGGAATTTTGCCAGGAAATACTAAAATATATGAAAAAGAGCGGAGCATTGTGATGGAACGGATTTGGGAGTTTAAATGGATTTTGGGTCTGCTGCCCTGTTATCTTGGAACCATATGGGCAACAGGTAAATTTTGCAAGAAGTATCTGAAAATAGCAAAAAGGAATGAGATGCTGTTTTGGGGATTTCTTTTGAGCAGCTGGCTGCTGATGGGGGCTATAGGTGAATGCCGTCTTGTCCCATATATGATTTTGACGCTTGCTAAACAGATTTTCTTTATTGTACTTGTCTGTGTACTGTTTCAAGGGGAGCAGGAGAAAAAAATATTTGTATCTTCCCTGCTGCTTTTGTTCGGCATATTGCTGGAGACGTTTTGCGAGTCGTTTTTGTGTGGCGTGGTGCTATTGTTCATGCATACAGTAAAAAAGATTCCCGAACCTGTTGTAGGAGACGGAGCCGGTTGCTTGATTGCCTGTCTCAGTTTTCTTGTAGCCATAGGGGGAATTTGCTGGATGTCAAAGCATTTTTCTTCCATCTTTTCTGGCAAGAAAGGCAGATGGTATCTGATAGCAGCCGTCCCGCTGATTGTAATTCTGGCAGTGTTTGATCTTGCCAAGTGGGGAGCCGGTCATGGGATTCTGTTAAGGAGCGGAGGAAATTTCAATCTATATTATGACCAGATTTTCAGTTATACAGGAAATTGCGTTCTGACGGCGCTGTCCATGTTTGCGGCAGGGGTTTACCTATTTGGAATGGACAGGATTTACTTAGAACAGGAAAAAAGCAGTCAATACCATGCGCAGGTTATGGCTTACAAGATGCTGGAGGAGCAGTATAGCCGGCAGGAACGGTTAAGGCACGATTTGAAAAACCATCTGATCGCGTTGTCAGGCTTACTGGAAAACAGGGAATGGGAAAAAATGCGCAGCTATTTAAGCCGTATGTGCGAGGGCGGCGGTCTTGAGGACGACGAAGAAATGACAGGCAGCAGTGCGGTGGATGCGCTTTTGTACCGGAAACGCAAAGAGGCGGAAGAGAAAAAGATCCGGTGGGATTGTGAGGTAAACATACCGGGAGAATGCGGCATCAATGAATTTGATTTATGTGTGCTGTTTGGGAATATACTGGATAATGCCATGGAGGCGTGTGACAGAATGACGGTCCATTGGAAGCTTGGTGATGCAGATTGCTTTATTCATGTTCAGGCAAAGAAGGTAAAAAGGTTCTTTTTGATAGAGGTCAGGAACAGTGCAGACAAGACGGAGCAGTATAAAGCAGGATATAGCGATAAGGGAAATGCGAAAGAGCACGGCATTGGTTTACTAAATGTCAGTGATGTAGTGCAAAGATACCATGGTGTGATGAACGTAGAATCTGAGGATGGTGTTTTTACAATTGCCCTTTTGCTGCCCATAGAGGAGCCGGACATGACGGCAAAAGAACTGTTTGAAACAGGAAGCTAAGGGAAGCTATCTAGGGCACCGAAGAAAGATGTAGAAACAGGCATATGAAAATTTAACTTTAGAGAACTGACAAGGAGGTTACAGGATGCATACGAAGACAATGGAAGGTCTTGTGGGAGCAAGGACCAATATGGATTTATTGAATACCCCTATGAGGGTCTATAAGGAAGCAAGGTATAAAGGCGATACGGCAGCCATGGAAAGGGCGATGGGCTATGTCTGTGATTTCTCAGATCAGGCGGACGATTATAAGGCGCAGGCGGATGAAGGCATGAAGGAAGAGGCAGAAACTGCAAGAGAAAAAGTAAAGGCGGAGTGCGAAAAGGCAATCAATGAACGCCGGGAAGAAAAGGAAGAATTTGAAGAAAAAGTAAAGGAGCGCCGGAAAGCGGATACGGTGGAAGTGAGCGAAGAAGGAAAGATGCTGCTTGAGGAAAATACGGATTTAAGCAGCGGCAATATTCTTGAAATAAAGGTTGATGGGGAAAAGGAACCGGTGACGTATACGAAAACGGGAGAGGTGAGCCGGACGGAGGAGGCAGCATTTTCCGTTTCCGTATAGCTGGAATAGAAAGAATTACAAACCAATATATTCCGGATTCCATGTGTTGGGAATCCGGAATAAGATGATAAAATAAGATTGCGCTGTTACACTTTACATTCTTTGATTGCGTTGTGAAGTCCGGCGAATACCTCTTCGTACCGCCGGCATTCTTTTATTTTTGCGGTGGTTACATGAAGCGTCAACGGTATTTCCTGTGCTTCATAGGAAAAAGTCTGTCCGTTCATCTGACGGAGATTTTCCGTGATCTGCTGTGCGTATGCAGCATCGGTGCTGGCAGTCAGAATGCAGAATTCGTCTCCGCCGATGCGGAATACAATATCTTCCTCACCGGATGCTGCCGTCATGCGGCGCATTTGCTCTAAAATCGCCAAATCACCTGCTTTTCGGGATATCGCATTGATGGATATCATATCCCTGATGTCGCAAAGGACAAAAAAGCATTCTTTTCTTTCCTGAAATAAATCATATAATTCACTGATATCTACATGTCTTCTCTGCATAATATAAAGGTCTCCTTCTGGTGGAGGTACATTTAACCTCGGAAATAGTTCTGTATATTTCGCCGTGCGAAATTCAGAAGGTTTACAGTTCCAGATTTGTTCAAATACACGTGCAAAGGATTCGTGGGTGCTGTGGCCATATTCCAGCGCAATGTCCAGAATGGATTTTTGCGGCTGGCTGGATAACTGCTTTGCCGCCAGCATCATCCTTCTGCGGACAATGTACTCATGTATGGAAATGTCGTGCACACCGCGGAATAATTTTTCAAGGGTGGATTTTGAGCAGAAGCAGTAGGCGGCGATGTCTTCGGTTTTGAGCTCGCCGCATAGATGAACTTCTATATATTTCAGCGCCAGCATTAAAAGTTCAAGATTCTGCATCACATATCCCCCTTCGATATCGTAAGACCATTATATCAGAGTGCAGCTTAGACGGCTTGATATTTTGAATAAACGTTTTGTTTGGGTATTCCGAAAAGTTAAAGGTCTCGATTTAAAAGCCCCGATTGCCAATAAAAAAGGCAGATGATATAATTGTTTTTATGAAAATGAAGTTGTTTGATGCCGCGGCGCTATCTCTGCATTGATTGTATATCGTAGCTGAAAGGAAAATTTTATGACCTTAAAAAATAAACTCGGAATCAATGATTCTGCCGAATTAGCAAGAATGGAAGAAAAAGTAAGCAAGAAAAAAGCGGTTGAATTATTTGAAAGTGATTATTTAAATACTTATGAGGCAGGAACCTTTCACATGCTGGCTGCAATTCACAAGTATCTGTTTGAACAGATATATGATTTTGCCGGAAAAGTCAGAGATGTCAATATTGTAAAAGGCAATTTCAGATTTGCATCAGCTATGTATTTACAGGCGGCGATAGAAAATATTGAAAAGATGCCGCAATCAACTTTTGATGAGATTATAGAAAAATATGTGGAAATGAATGTTGCACACCCGTTTCGTGAAGGCAATGGCCGCAGCACCAGAATATGGCTTGATTTCATGTTGAAAAAAGAGTTGAATTTGGTAATTGATTGGAGTTTAGTTAATAAAGATGATTACCTGCTGGCGATGGAAAGAAGCCCGATAAAAGATATTGAAATAAAGCATATTTTAAAACATGCATTGACGGACAAAATTGATGATAGAGAAATTTACATGAAAGGTATTGACAACAGTTATTATTATGAAGGCTATGCTGTATATAAGGCGGAAGAGCTGTAAATAAATCAAAATCATATATCAAGATTGTTTGTGCAGGAGGCGTTTTTGAAAGAAGAGCCAAAAAGGAGCCGAAAAGGAGCCGAAAAAAGGAGCCGAAAAAAGGCAGAAAATATTAGAGCTTTTAGAGAAAAAACCTATAATGACGCAGACCATGCTTATGGATGCATTGGATTTAAGCAGGAAGCAGATACAAAATGCGATAAAGGAATTACAGGAACAAGGCATGCTTGAACGAGAAGGCTCAAATAGAAATGGGCGGTGGATTGTTAAAAGGTAGAGCGGCAGATGGAAGGAAATTTGAAATCTGGTGCAACTGCCATTACAGCGTGTGCCGCGAACAGTCGATTCTCGGTGCAAGTAACCATGTGATTATAATTGGAGAAAAATAGATGTCGATGAAATACCACATAAGAGAAATAGAAGAAAGAGACAATCAGGCAGTAGAAAAAATTATAAGATACTGCTTGATAGAATTTGGCGCAGACCATGAGGGCTGTGCGTGGACAGACCCATATCTAGGCAGGTTCTCACAGGTTTACAGCACAGAGGGCAATCGTTATTGGGTGGCAGAGGATGCCGATGGAAAGCTTGTAGGAGGCGTAGGCATAGGTTCTTTTGAAGAGACACCGGGAGTATGCGAACTTCAAAAAATGTACTGCCTGCCCGAAGCCCGGGGAACAGGAACTGCCCATCAGCTCTTGCAGACAGCGCTTGCCTATGCAGAGAAATATTATCGCCAATGCTATCTTGAGACCTTTGGGAATATGGTTGCAGCGCAGAAATTTTATGAAAAACATGGATTTTACCGCATTAAGGATCAAGTAGTGGATACCGGACATTATACTTGTGATGTTTTTTATCTGAAGGATTTGTAACATTTCCAAGTAAAAAGATTTTTTATGAAATGCCG
Source organism: Lachnospiraceae bacterium (assembly GCA_011959285.1). Classification (GTDB taxonomy): domain Bacteria; phylum Bacillota; class Clostridia; order Lachnospirales; family Lachnospiraceae; genus Suilimivivens. Next base: position 23,742 of record BLLW01000055.1, read on the forward strand.
TCCAATTGTCTGTAGTGACTTTGAATAGAAAGTGGAGTGAGAAGGGAGGGCAGATTGTAAAATCTTCAAGATAAAATTGTGTTTTGATATTGTGAAGAAAGGAGAAAAAATGGGGAATTATACGAATAATAGAGGAGAAAAAATAGATACAAATGATATACAGGATAAATTAAAGGAAAATGCATTGGAGAGAAATTTTGATGAAGAGAAGGCGGAAACAGAAGATATATATTTGGAGATGATTTATCCGAGGGAACACGATGAATATTTAGTAGACGGGGCGATTTTGACTTGCAGTAAGCTTGATAAAAACCCTCAAGTATATGACGGTAGAATATATCTTACATCAATACCTAATTGTTATACAACATTACATGTAACAGAGAATACAAAAGCAATGGTAGGTAGATATTATCAAGCTATCTTCTCTTGACAAAGGGAAACAGAAAACTAACAACATAATGGGCTGTCAACCTTACGCAAAACACCGCTTTCGCTAAAAACGAAGCGGTGTTTTTGTATGTGTTCTGGACATCGTGACCAGAAGC
>BLLW01000056.1 GCA_011959285.1 Lachnospiraceae bacterium
AAGGAAGAAAAGATTAATGAAAAAAATATTTACAGCAATCCGCCAAGGAAAATTTGATGAAGTAAAAAGTATACTTGAGAAAAAACCAGAGCTTGTCAACTGTGTTTCCGGTGCATTGCCGAAAAAGGATCATGGGCAGTCCCCGCTTCAAGTTGCATTGAAAACAGGAAAATATGAAATTGCCGATTACTTGATTGAACATGGTGCAGATATAAATTTTATGGAAGCTGAAGATGATGATCCGGGATTACGTGCGCCGGTTTTGTTTGATGCCATCAATTCCACAATTGTTTCCCTCTGCTATAAAAGATTTGACGAATCGGAGACTGCGTTCGGTTATGTTGAGAAACTTGTTGAGCGAGGTGCTGATGTAAATAAGCTGGCATCAAATGGATTCGATGCAATCAATTGGTCGGTAAGCAGCGCGCAATTACTGTTTGAACGCGCAAGTGTGTATCCTGAATCGCAAGAAGCAGTACGAAAACAGCTCACAAGAATCCTTGATTTACTGATTGAACATGGTGCAGACTATGTGGCTTGGGCGAATCGGGGGCATTATGCTGAGCCATATCCGGGACCAAGCAATAAGAGCATGTATATTGATGACTTTGTTCCGGGAGATGAGACGGACATTGATAGGAACAAGGAACTGCGAAAATTTATGCAGGAGTATTTCAGAAGCAGAAATTTACATGTTTAATTTTGTGTGAGAAAGTTTTAGAATAGTTAAAAGGAGCAGCAGCCAGGAAAAGGCAGGTATTAGCAATGAGCAGAACAGAAAAGGCAGATCTGCTTTTGGAGAAATTGAAAGCAGATTCAGCAGAATACAAAGAACTGGAAACTAAGGGATACAGCTTCGGGAAGAATGCAGTCATATCATGAGCCGAAGACGATTGAAATTATGTGATTCATACAGTAGGATCGATTGTATACGGTCAATTAAACGATAGGCTTTGCCAGGACTTGCGCAGCTGCTATGAAAATGTTCTGAAATGCTGTTTGGAACATAATATCAAATCCGTTGCGTTTTGCTGTATTTCAACGGGAGAATTTCATTTTCCCAATGATAAGGCGGCGGAAATTGCATGGAAAACGGTCACAGCTTTCCTGGAAAAGCATGGCGACTGTATGGAAAGGGTCATCTTCAATGTTTTTAAGGACAGTGATTTAGAATTATATGAGAAAATTATAGATTCACTGCAATAAACTGAGCACTTTTGATGAAATATTGACCGGCTGGTGTAAAGTGATACACTGAATGTTAGAAATGGGGTGGGATTACATGAAGAAGCTTGAAGATCAAGTAAATAGTATTGCTAATATGGAGGATTTTTTGAATTTCGTATGCCAATTAGCGATGGATGCGAAGGATAACCCTGATGAGTGGGCAAATACAACTATCACAGATTTCTTAGGACAGATGGCTAACTGAATTGATGATTGTTCACCATTTAACCATGATATAGATTGGGATAAGCTGGACTACAAAGCGCTTGCACAAATGTTATACATGGGGAAAATATATGAATGAAAAAGTTGGAGGCATATATGAATACTTATATTTTTCTTTATCCGGAAACATCCTTCTTTGAGGTAAATCTTGCTGCCTATTTTATGAAGACGAAAGGCAATGTATTTATCGTAACAGAAAGGGAAAACAAAATTGTATATACAAATGAGGGAGTAAGTATCCTCTCTGATGCTTTTATAGATGAAGTCAAAGTTGAAGATATAGATGTTTTTATCATTTGCGGCGGAGAAATAAAGAATATATTCAATAAGCCTTTATTGTATAAAATGATAAAAGAATGTAAAGAGAATCATAAAATCGTAGGCGGAATCTGCGCTGGAAGAGAGCTTATAAAAAACGCAATTGGTCTCGTGGATCATTCTGAGAAGACATGTGTAATTGATGAAATTATTTTAAGTCCTGGATACGAATACGTAGATTTTGCATTAGAAGTAGGAAAAATGGCGGATATTTTTGAGGATGAGACTGATTATGAAGAGACAATAAACTTCTTTAAGCTTTTCCAAAATCCAGAGTAAATTCGTTTCTAGGAATGTATTTGATAAAGTGACAACGAGATGACAAGGAGGAAGTATGTTTCATTTGGGATTTTCATATGTAGGATTTATATATCTTTTAATGTTCTTGATACCCGACATAACCTGGGCAAAACATCAAACGGAAGAAGACAGGCAAGATGCCCAAAGGGGAAATAAGTTTTTGCAGATTACAGAGAAAATCGGTGCGATATTGGTATGCTGCTGTATACTGATATTCTCTGATTTCAATATAAGGTTTGATTCTATATGGTGCATATGGTTGCTGATTTCTTTTATTCTTATGATTCTATATGAAGTATATTGGTTACGTCATTTTGTCAGTAAGAAAGTAAAGCCTGATTTCGATAAAGGTATTTGCGAAATTTCAGCGGCAGGCGCAGCACTTCCAGTCTGCGCATTCTTTCTGTTGGGGATATATGGATGTAATTTCCTTGTGCTTGCAGCAGACATCGTACTTGGCATTGGCCGCATTAGCATCTATCTGCAGCGTAGAAAAGAAATACAAGGGAAGCAAAACGATAAGCTGCCGATCCGCATATTGAAATGGACTGGCGGAATTGCCGGCATGATTTTTATAATAATCAGCATTTTTATGGCTGGCTGCAGAAATATCAACTATATCAATCATTACCGGATGATTGAAGATGGTGTGGACGAGGGAATCTATGTGACTTTGGGCGGTCAGGAGCAGTATGTGCTGATACGCGGGATGGACAAGGACAATCCTGTTATTATCTATCTCCATGGCGGTCCGTCTGCTCCTGACACATGTGTTACATATGGCTTTTCTGATTATCTTATTGATGAATATACCATAGTTGCGTGGGATCAAAGGGGATGCGGAAGAACGTATTTTCACAATATAGAAAACGATCCCTCAAATGCGGCGGTCAGTTTTGAACAGGCACAAACCGATTTAGACGAGCTGGTAGATTATGTATTGGAGCGATTTGGAAAAGCGCAGGTTATCATTCTTGGACACTCCTATGGAACAATCCTTGGGAGCGAATATGCTTTGGCGCATCCGGATAAAGTATCTGCATACATAGGAAGCGCACAGGTAGTTTCTCTTGAAAAAATGGACATATATGCCTATGAAGATGCGCTCCAAAAGGCGGAGGATGCAGGAGACGATACATCGGAATTGACAGATGGGTTCCAGGCATTAAAGACCAGCGGCGACATTACGGATATGATGAAGCTTCGTTCCCTGACAGCCAAATACCATCCTGTAAGTGTTTCAGATCAAACCATATGGATGGCGCTTGCCTCGCCTTATCTTAATTTGGATGATATTAGATGGTTTTTGAAGCAATTAGGCGATATGGGCGAGTATTATGCGTTAAATAAGCAGTTATTTGAATATACTTTTGCGTTTGATGCATATGCAAAGGGATTAGAGTTTGAGATGCCGGTCTATTTCATTTCCGGCTCGTGTGATTGGATATGTCCTGTCGATTCTATAAAGGAATATGCCGGGGATATTTCCGCACCGGAGGTACGAATGGAACTCACAGAAGGCTGCGGGCACAATCAGCAGTTTTCATCACCGGAAGAATTTGCTGAGATTGTGAAAAATCTGTTGAAACTTTAATAAAAGGATTTTGAGCTAAAAGCGTTGACAAAATAATCTACATGGTGTACTGTAGTGTCAGATATGAAAATTCAATATTGTGTAGAATCTCTTATTCAGAGTGGTGGAGGTACATAGGACCTGTGAAGCCACGGCAACCCCAAGTATGGAAGGTGCCTACCTGAGCGAGCAAGCAGCCATATGGCGAATCGAACAATAAGAGGATTTGATTATCGACAGTCGAGTCCGCTTATCATTCATGAGCGGATTTTTTTATGCGCAGGTCTGCATATGGAAATTTGCTGCTGACGCAGCATGCGGACCGCGCAGCGAGCAGGGAGAAAAACTTTCCCTGCCCGATTCCCAAAAATTATTTTAACCAACAGGAGGAAAAAGAAATGGAGAAACGTTTATTTACTTCAGAGTCTGTAACCGAAGGACATCCCGACAAGGTCTGCGATGCCATATCTGACGCGATTCTGGACGCATGTATGGAAAAGGATCCTATGAGCCGTGTAGCCTGCGAGACAGCTACTTGTACAGGATTTGTGCTGGTAACAGGTGAGATCACAACCAACGCTTATGTGGATATCCAGAAGATCGTGCGTGAGACCGTTAAAGAGATCGGTTATACCAAATCTGAATACGGATTTGACGGAAATACCTGCGCAGTGCTGGTTGCCATTGACGAACAGTCTGCAGATATCGCTATGGGCGTTGACAAGGCGCTGGAAGCAAAGGAAAATAAGATGTCGGATGCCGAAATCGAAGCAATCGGTGCAGGCGATCAGGGCATGATGTTCGGCTATGCAACCAACGAGACAGAGGAATATATGCCTTACTCTATCGCACTTGCTCACAAGCTGGCGCTTCAGCTTACCAAGGTGCGCAAGGACGGTACCCTCCCTTACTTAAGACCCGACGGCAAGAGCCAGGTTTCCGTAGAATATGACGAGGCGGGCAAGCCCATTCGTTTAGAGGCAGTAGTTCTTTCTACCCAGCACGATCCCGATGTGACACAGGCACAGATTCACGAGGATATCAAGAAATTCGTATTTGAACCTGTTCTCCCGAAAGAATTGCTGGATGCAGATACCAAGTACTTCATCAATCCTACCGGACGTTTCGTCATCGGCGGACCTCACGGTGATGCAGGTCTTACCGGACGTAAGATCATCGTAGATACCTACGGCGGTTATGCACGCCATGGCGGCGGCGCTTTCTCCGGCAAAGACTGCACGAAGGTGGACAGAAGCGCGGCTTATGCAGCCCGTTATGTTGCAAAGAACATCGTGGCAGCAGGTCTGGCTGACAAGTGCGAAATCCAGCTGTCCTATGCAATCGGCGTGGCACAGCCGACTTCTGTTATGGTCGATACATTCGATACAGGCAAGGTTTCCGATGAAAAGCTGGTGGAAGTTGTTAGAGAAAACTTTGACTTACGTCCCGCCGGAATCATCAAGATGCTGGATTTACGCCGCCCGATCTACAAGCAGACGGCAGCATACGGGCACTTTGGACGTAACGATTTGGATCTGCCTTGGGAGAAACTTGATAAAGTGGATGCACTTAAAAAATATTTATAGAAATAGCGTCAGTTTTTTTGTTTGACAGAAATTTGCATATTGGTTATAATATGCTTAACAAAGGAGCCGGAAGGTGAGTGCCGATTACCCTACCCGGCGAAAAACTAATTTAGACTTTAAGAAATAGTCGTCCAGTCAGTGCTAGTGAACGGGACGGCTATTTCTTATTTTTAAGCTTCAGAATTGCAACGATTAGCAAATCTTAAGAACTGTAGGAACGGGTGGTGCAGAAAGCACTCCTTGAGATAGAAAAAGTGGATGAATAGAATAAAGGGTGTATTTCAAAAGCTTGGAACTGATTTCTTTGAAGTTGGTTTCAGGCTTTTTTTGCTTAACTTTTCGATTCAGAATTGAAGGTTATGGATGTCCAGTGGAAGGAAGGGGATGTTCCGGCGAAGTTTGTGGCGGATTGGCTGACCAGAAAATTGGGGTGGAACAAGAACACTACTTACACCCTAATCAAACGCTGTATCAACAAAGGGGCGATAAAGCGCACAGAGCCGGGGTTTGCCTGTCATGCGCTAATCCCCAAGGAGAAAGTGCAGGAAGATGAAACCAATGAACTGATTGACAAGATTTATGATGGTTCGGCGGATAAATTGTTTATAGCGCTGCTTGGAAGAAAAAAGCTGTCTAAGGAGCAGATTGAAAAGCTGCGGCAGATAGTTGGAGAAGGGGAGTGAGGGGGATAAGGATGAATATGAGTCGGAGGAACCGATGCAGAAGGTTGAAGAGCAGGAGCCGCGCAGCGTGGACGAACTTCTGGGAATGACAAAAGAGGATGTGACAGCCTATTTGAAGGAAATCGCTTCCGCATACAATAATGATCTCATAACCATAGAGATTGATGAAGGACAGGTGTCCTTTGAGCATATTAATATTTCGGATATGGCGAAGGTTTCAAACATTGCGCCGCTCATAGCCCGTATGCCAGTGCCTCCGCACTTAGCCAACGTGTCAGATAGCAGGCTAATCCGGTATTCCTGAAATACAATTCGCGAACATCTCTTTCTAGGTAAGGTTTTACGTAATCCGCATAAAAAGCCGCCCATTCCTTGCGGGAATCGATTAATTCGGGATAGCTTCCCTGGTGGATTACTTCCCATATGTTCTGGATGGGCTGCCTGTCTGATGATGCTGCGTTATATGCTGCATGGTGGGAAGAAAATGTTTGCCATAAGCATTACAATCGTGTTATGCCTTTTTTATACTTGACAAATGTAGACTACTAATGTAGACTATAATTGTCTACATTAGTAGACATGGAGGATAAGGTGAGCGCAGAGCGAAATCTGACATTTCGCTCGCTTCCTCAGCACAAAAGCGCTTCGGAATGGAGGAAAAAATGGATAAGAAAATAACAGTTTCTGATGCAGAACTTGAGGTTTTAGAAGCATTATGGTCAGCAGGGACGGCGCTGAACGCCAGTGAGATCCGCACCCGGCTTTGTAAGAGCTGGGAGAGGACGACGGTTCTCACCCTGATTCAGAGGCTCCTTAAAAAAGGCGTGGTCATCCAGGAAAAAAGGGATGTTTATTATTATCTCCCTTGTATAAAGCGGGAGGAATATATCAGGGAAGAAACCAAAAGCTTCGTGGATAAGTTCTTTAAGGGCAGTTCTCGTAATTTGGCAGCGGCGCTGGTCGACAGCGAGGCTTTGTCCAAGGAGGATATAGAGGAACTTCGTGACTATTTTAATCAAAATTGTTGACCGCATTAGGAGGAAAAGTTGATGAAAGAGATTTTCATGTGTGTCTTGTCGCTGTCTTTATCAGGCGCCTTGACTGCGATACTGATTTTGTTAATACGTCCTTTTACAAAAAGAGTCTGCTCTAAAAGATGGAATTATTATATCTGGCTCCTTGTGGCGGCAAGGCTGGTGTTTCCGTTTTCTATACACACAGGGATTTCTGAAGCCCTGACGCTGGAGACAGCGCGGCAGCCGGAAAACATGACGGGGATGGAAGCAGCGGAAACGCCGGAGAGCCTGCCCGTAGAAGCGGCAGCAGGAGTGCAGGCACAGCAATCCATCACAGAAGCTAGGTCGGATTCCCCACAGGAAGAAGGGATACAGGAGAGCTTTCCTACGATGGATTTAGGATTAGCAGTGGCAGTGATATGGCTTTTGGGAGTGATTGTGAGCCTGCTTCTTAAAATCATAAATTATTGGCAGTTCACTTCCGGCATAAGAAAAAGATGCGAATTGACTTCCGACTACCGCGTGCAGGGAGCGGTAGAGAGACTGTGCGCCGGACTTCATATCAGGAGGAAACCGCTGATTTGTGAGTGCCAATCTATTCAGGGACCGATTACCGTAGGATTATGGAGGACTGTAATCGTTCTTCCAGAGGAAAAGGGAGATTTAGAGCGGCTTCCCATGATTCTCCATCACGAGCTGGTCCATGTAAAGAGAAAGGATCTGTGGTACAAATGGCTGTACCAAATCCTGCTTTGTATTCATTGGTTCAATCCAATTCTCTATCTGATTGTCAGGAAGATGAATATGGATTGCGAGCTTGCCTGCGATGAGGCAGTGCTTGGACAGCTTACCAAGGAAGGGAAAAAGGCATACGGAAATATTCTTTTAGACACGGCACAGCGGAACATTGGTGCAGGCAGGAAGATACCGTCACTGACTCTTCTTGAGCGGAAGGAAGATTTAAAGGAGCGTCTTAAGGGGATTTGCTCGTACAGAAAGAAGAATGGTGCAAAGGTGTTAGCATCCCTTTGCCTGATGGGTTCTCTCATAGCCTTAACGGCATGTGCCAGCGTGCAGATTTCTTCAAGTGAGAGGGAAGATTGGGAAGAGGAGGAAGAGAGGGGATATTTCTGGGACCGGCTTGCCGCATGGCTGGATGTGGGGCTGGAGGACTTCATGGGAGCGACAGTCCGGATAGACAAAGATGGTGAAGCATGGAAGACCTATGATGACGACGGAATGATCGCAGGAGATGATGTTCATGATCAATGGCAATCTTACGTTTATATCGGAGGGAAGCGACTCAGATGCGACGGCATGTTCTTGAATGGCACCGCTACAGTTATGATTGTAAATGCTCATACAGATAAGGAGATCGAGGTGAAATCAGCCTTTGAAGTGAAGGACGGAAAATTTAAGATAGTCTGCGTCGATCCGGACGGGAATATCACAGTCATAAACGAAAACGGTGAGAGCGCTTCTGTCCCAATCACTCTGAAAGAAGGAAGAAATGTAATCAAACTGGTAGGGCAGGGGGCAAAAATAAAAGATTTACGAGTAAACTATCCGGGACTGCGAGAAAATGCGTTTGAGAGCATTTACTACTCTGCGGAGGACGAAAAAGCCACTATTATAAAAGAAGAGGTCCAGGCAGGATATGTGGATAAGGAAGAGATTATGGAATACCTATACTACTTGGATGATGGCGTTATCAGCCATGCCCTTATCTTACTTTTAAAGCAGGGAGAGACCCTTAGTTCAGATGAATTCCGCAACATGATTATTTATTCCAATAGTGAATTATCCGGCAGGTATTTGACAGAAGCGATCAGCAAGGGCGAAATAGAGCCGTTAAGCGAGAAGGACATTTCCGAAATAAAATATTATCTGGCAGAAGAAAGCCTTCTGGCGCTGCTTGAAGCGATGGGAAAAAATCTGACCTACGACTTGCTATACGACTGCGCGCCCTATTTAAGCAGTGACAGTATTGAAAAAATCGTGAGAAAATACGAGGAGGCAGGGGGAGAATTTACAGAACTCCAGTGGCACAATCTAACTCCCTATCTGGACGATGATGCTGTAGAAGCTCTAAAACCTTTAAAACCTTTAAAACCTTTAAAACCTTTAAAACCGTTGAAATCTATTTGATATTTTTATCGGTTCAGCCTGCAAGGGCAGGGGAATAGCATGACCAGGGGAGGACGCGCGGCAGAGAGCGTCCTCCCCTGGTCATGCTGCTCCCCTGCCCTTGCAGGCAGGACTTTTTTTTGTTAAAATTAACCTGTATACGCTAAGCACAACAGAACGGAGGTTTACGATGGCATTTGCACATCTCCACGTCCACACGGAGTATAGTCTGTTGGACGGTTCCAACAAAATCAAAGAATATGTAAAGCGGGTAAAGGCGCTTGGCATGGACAGTGCTGCCATCACGGACCATGGTGTCATGTACGGTGTCATTGATTTTTATAAGACCTGTAAAGAAGAGGGAATCAAACCCATTTTAGGCTGTGAGATTTATGTGGCGCCCAATTCCCGTTTTGACAAGGAGCTGACAGGGGGGGAGGATCGGTATTACCATCTTGTCCTGTTGGCGGAGAACAATACAGGATATGACAATCTGATGAAGATCGTCAGCCGTGGATTTACAGAAGGCTATTACTATAAGCCCCGTGTGGATATGGAACTGCTTCGGGAGAACCATGAGGGACTCATTGCCTTGTCCGCCTGTCTGGCAGGAGAGGTGCAGCGCTATATCCAGAAAGGACTTGTGGAGGAAGCCAAAAAGGCAGCACTAAAATATCGGGACTGCTTTGGGGACGGCAACTTTTTCCTGGAATTGCAGGATCATGGTCTGCCGGAACAAAAAATGGTGAACACCACCCTTCTTCAAATGAGTAAGGAATTGAATATTCCGCTGGTTGCTACCAACGATGTCCACTATACTTATGCAGACGATGTAAAGCCCCATGATATCCTGCTCTGCCTCCAGACAGGCAAGAAGCTGGCGGATGAGGACCGGATGCGTTATGAGGGCGGTCAGTATTATGTGAAAAGTGAGGAGGAAATGAAAGGGCTTTTCCCCTATGCATGGGAGGCGGTGGAAAATACCCAGCGCATTGCGGACCGTTGTCATGTAGAAATTGAGTTCGGGGTCACGAAGCTGCCTCACTTTGAAGTGCCCAATGGGTATGATTCCTGGACTTATTTAAATAAATTATGTTATGACGGATTAAAAGAGCGTTACGGGGAAGATGAAAATGCACCGGCGGGGGACACGGGACAGACTTTAAAGGAACGTCTTGACTATGAATTGAATGTCATAAGGACCATGGGCTATGTGGATTATTTCCTTATTGTATGGGATTTTATCAATTATGCCAAAAGTAACGGTATCATGGTGGGACCCGGAAGAGGGTCGGCGGCGGGGAGTATCGTTTCCTATGCCCTCAAGATCACCAATATCGATCCCATTAAATATAACCTGCTGTTTGAGAGGTTCTTAAATCCTGAGCGCGTATCCATGCCGGATATTGATATTGATTTCTGTTTTGAAAGGCGGCAGGAAGTGATCGATTATGTGAGCCGGAAATACGGCTCAGAAAAGGTGGTACAGATCATCACCTTCGGTACCTTGGCGGCAAAGGGTGTGATTCGGGATGTGGGAAGGGTCATGGACCTGCCCTATGCGTTTGTGGATTCTCTTGCAAAAATGATACCCAACGAATTGAACATCACCATAGACAGGGCGCTTCAGATTAATCCTGAGCTTCGCAGAACCTATGAGAGCGATCCCCAGGTGAAAGAACTGATCGATATGAGCAAACGTCTGGAAGGATTGCCCAGGCACACTTCCATGCATGCTGCCGGCGTGGTAATCTGCTCAAGACCTGCGGAGGAACTGGTTCCCCTGTCTAGGGGAGCCGACGGTTCTATCACCACCCAGTTCACCATGACCACGATTGAAGAGCTAGGGCTCCTTAAAATGGATTTTCTTGGGCTGCGTACGCTGACGGTGCTTAGGGATGCGGTGGCATTAGTGGAAAAGGGAAAAGGCGTCCATATCGACATCGATTTCATAGATTTTGATGATAAAAAGGTATTAGCATCCATCGGTACAGGGCGGACGGACGGCGTGTTTCAGCTTGAAAGCGGCGGCATGAAAAGCTTTATGAAAGAGCTTAAGCCCAGAAATCTTGAAGATATCATTGCGGGAATTTCCCTGTACCGTCCCGGTCCTATGGATTTTATTCCCAAGTATATTAAAGGGAAAAGCAATTCCGGTGCGATTACTTATTCCTGCCCGCAGCTAGAGCCGATTTTGTCCGCCACTTATGGCTGTATCGTTTATCAGGAGCAGGTCATGCAGATTGTCCGGGATTTGGGCGGTTATACCCTTGGACGAAGCGACCTGGTGCGTCGTGCCATGAGTAAGAAGAAGCAGTCGGTGATGGAAAAGGAGCGTGCCAACTTCATATACGGAAATGAAGAAGAAGGGGTTCCGGGCTGTACTGCAAATGGAATTTCGGAAAAGGTTGCTTCTCAGATTTATGATGATATGATGGATTTCGCAAAGTATGCTTTTAACAAGTCTCATGCGGCGTGCTACGCAGTGATAGCATATCAGACGGCATACTTAAAATATTATTATCCGGTTGAGTTCATGGCAGCGCTTATGACTTCTGTTATCGACAATCCAAGCAAGGTGGCGGAGTACATCATGGTCTGTAGGAGCATGGGAATTACCATCCTGCCGCCTGATATCAATCAGGGGGAGAGCGGGTTTTCGGTAAATGAGAACTCCATCCGCTATGCGCTGACCGCCATAAAGAGCGTGGGACGTCCTGTCATCGAAGCGGTGGTGGAAGAGCGCAGGGGGCGGGGACCATATGCGAATCTAAAGGATTTCATCACCAGAATATCAGATAAAGAAGTGAACAAAAAGGCGATTGAAAATTTTATCAAGGCAGGCGCTTTTGACAGTCTTCCCGGTACCAGAAAGCAGTTTATGAGTGCCTATGTTCAGATTATGGAGAGGATCTCCCACGATAAGAAAAACAATATGGCAGGGCAGATGAGCCTGTTCGATCTGGTGAGTGAGGAACAGAAGGAAGAATTTGACATGAAACTTCCCGAGGTAGGAGAGTATTCCAAGGAGATGATGCTTGCCTTTGAAAAGGAAGTGTTGGGCATTTATATAAGCGGTCATCCTTTGGAGGAGCAAGAAGAACTTTGGAAAAAAGGGATTACCAATACCACGGCGGACTTTCTTCTGGATGAGGAGAGCAATGAGACCAAGGTAAGAGACAATGCCACGGCAGTCATTGGCGGCATGATTGCAGATAAACGGATCAAATATACCAAAAACGATAAAATCATGGCGTTCCTTCAAGTAGAGGATCTGGTGGGAAGCGTGGAAGTCATCGTCTTTCCAAGGGATTATGAGAAGAATAGCGAAAAGCTGACGGAGGACAACAAGGTATTTATCCGGGGACGAGTATCCCTAGAAGAGGATAAAGACGGAAAGCTGATTTGTGAGAAAATTACAGCCTTCGATGAGATTCCGCGAAAATTATGGATCAAATTCGGGACGAAAGAAGAGTATGATCAAAAGGCGGAAGAATTACTTGCCACCCTTGCGGATTCCGATGGGAATGACAGTGTCGTTCTTTACATTGAAGAGATGAAAGCCATGAAGAAACTGCCGCCCAACAGAAATGTATGTGCGGATGAAACGCTTTTTTCACAATTATGCGAAAAGTACGGTAAAGAAAACATAAAAATCGTCTGGGACGTGAAAAAGGATTGAAAATGGCATAAAATGGGGTTAAAATAGACAACAGAAAGGATGGTACCTACTTATGGCAAAAGAAATTAAAACCATCGGTGTTCTGACCAGCGGCGGCGATGCACCGGGAATGAATGCGGCAATCCGTGCCGTTGTACGTAAAGCAATTGGAAACGGCGTAAAAGTCAAGGGCATCAAAAAAGGCTATCAGGGACTTTTGAATGAAGAAATCGTAGACATGGAAAAGAAGGATGTTTCCGATACCATCCAGAGGGGCGGCACTATATTAGGGACAGCACGCTGCCCGGAATTTAAGAATGAGGATGTTCAGGAAAGAGCAGCGCAGATATGCAGGAAACATGGCATTGATGGAATGGTGGTAATCGGCGGCGACGGTTCCTACCGGGGCGCCCAGGCGCTGGCTAAACAGGGCATCAACACCATAGGGATTCCAGGAACGATTGACTTGGATATCGCCTGCACGGAATACACCATTGGATTTGATACTGCCATCAACACGGCGATGCAGGCAATCGACAAGGTAAGAGATACCTCGTCCTCCCATGAACGATGCAGCATCATCGAGGTTATGGGAAGAAATGCCGGTTACATTGCGCTCTGGTGCGGTGTAGCCAACGGTGCAGAAGATATTCTTCTTCCCGAAAAATATGATTTCAATGAGCAGAATATCATAAACAACATCATCAATAACCGCAAAAGAGGTAAGACCCACCATATTATCGTAAATGCGGAAGGAATCGGTCATTCAACCTCCATGGCGCGGAGAATTGAGGCAGCGACGGGAATCGAGACCAGAGCTACAATTCTTGGGTACATGCAAAGAGGCGGTTCACCTACCTGCAAGGATCGTTTTTACGCCTCTATCATGGGCGCGTACGCCGCAGATATTTTGTGTGAAGGCAAGACCAACAGAGTGGTCGGCTACAAAAAGGGAGAGTTCGTGGATTTCGACATAGAAGAGGCGCTGAACATGCAGAAGATGATTCCGGAATATCAATTCCAGGTCAGCAGGCTTCTGTCACAGTAGTACGTACCATAAAAATATTTGTAAAGCAAATGAAAAGTATACCGACCCTCAAAAGGCAGACGCAGAATCTGGCGATTGGAGGTCGGTATTATACTAAAATGGAGCGTGTAAGGGAGGAAGCAAATGATCAGCAGCACAGCAAATGGAAAGATTAAGCAGGTGATGGCGCTGCGGGACAAGAGCCGCATGCGAAGCCGGGAAGGGCTTTTCGTGGCGGAAGGCACAAAGATGTTCATAGAGGCACCGCCTGACCGATTAAGAGAAGTATACTGCAGCAAATATTTTTGGAAACAGGTTCAAAGTAAGGAAGCTGAGTATGCAGATGTGCGGGAAAAGCTGCAATGCTGTGAGGAGAAGGGAATCTTTGTGGAACAAGTGTCGGAGGAAGTTTTTAGGCATGCGTCAGATACCCAGACACCCCAGGGAATCTTATTCGTGATGGAGCAGATGTCATATTCTTTGAAAGAAATGGTCGAAAAAGCCGTTGCAAGAGAAAAGGAGGGTGGCAGGGCGCCATTGTTCTTGCTGCTGGAGGATATTCAGGACCCGGGAAATCTGGGAACCATGATTCGGACTGGAGAAGGAGCAGGTGTGGACGGAATCATTATGAGTAAAGGGACGGTGGATATTTATAACCCTAAGACCATACGCTCAACCATGGGTTCCTTGTACAGAGTCCCCTTTGCCTATGTGCAGGAGTTATTTGAGGCAATCCGGTCTTTGCAGGAGAATCATATTACCGTCTATGCGGCGCATTTGAGAGGAAAGCAGTATTTCGACGAGATTGCTTATGAAGGGGGAAGCGCCTTTTTGATTGGGAACGAAGGAAAAGGACTTACAGCGGAAGTATCGGAGCAGGCAGATTGCTATCTTAAGATACCGATGGAAGGAAAACTGGAGTCTTTAAATGCAGCGGTGGCGGCTGCGCTGCTTATGTATCAGGCAGGGAAATGCGGAAGAAAAAGAAAATATTAATGGACAGCTGGAGAGAGGTTTTAGACTGTTCTGTGCGCATAGACTATATTTATTTATTAGGAAAGGAAAAAGCGAACAAATGAAAATAGGATTTATTGGACTTGGGAATATGGCAAAAGCAATGATTGAAGGAATGCTTGCAAAGGGCATTGCAAAGCCGGCAGACATTTTGGGATCAGCCAGAACGCAGGAGACAGGCAAGGCTGTCAGGGAAGCATATGGAATTGAGATTCTGAAAAGCAATGCGGAGGTGGCGTCAGAGGCAGACATGCTGATTCTGGCGGTGAAGCCACAGATGTTCGGGAGCGTCATTCCTGAAATAAGGGATTGTATAAAGAATGACGCTATTGTCATAAGCATTGCCGCTGGAAAGACGATGGCACAGATAGAAGATTCATTCGGAAAATGCATCAAGCTTGTGCGCTGTATGCCCAACACACCGGCAATGGTGGGAGAAGGATGCAGCGGCGTGTGTAGAAATGAGAAAGTAACAGATGAAGAGATGAAGGGATGCATGGAACTGCTTGAGAGCTTTGGCATCGCGGAGGAGGTGCCGGAAAAATTGATGGATGCAGTGGTAGGCGTCAGCGGCAGCTCTCCCGCATTTGTCTTTCTTTTTCTTGAGGCGCTGGCAGACGGAGCAGTGAAGGCGGGCATGCCAAGAACCCAGGCGTATCGCTTTGCGGCACAGACGGTGCTTGGAAGCGCGAAGCTAATGTTAGAGACCGGAAAGCATCCGGGGGAGCTTAAAGATATGGTGTGCTCACCGGCAGGAACTACCATTGAAGGCGTACAGGTTTTAGAGAATATGGGTCTGCGCAGCGCTGTGATAAACGCCGTAGATGCGTGTGTAAAAAAATCGGAAAATATGTAAAAGAAATGTAATATATTTGGATTATTTTGCTACAAAAGACACGAAAAGCCGCGGTGTAAAATCTATAAACTTGACAAAATTGGGTTTATTTGCTAATATAATTCACATACCTGTTGTAATAAAATTGTAACATATAGCATATGTATATAAGTGTGCATTGAAATACAATATATTGTGGAGGTAGTATAATGAACCGGAGAAATAGACTGCTGGCAGCGGCGGCAGGTGTCTGTATCACCCTGTTTTTTCTTTCAGCAGAGGAAATAACCGTTCAGGCAAGTGAAAAGGAAGGCTATGATTTTTTTGGTGTCGGTGTGGCGGAAGTTCTTGATCCCAGCGCAATCAGCAATGAGCAGCCGGTGGAAGAGCAGGAAGAACTGAATATCAACCAGAAATTTGAAGCCGAAAAAGAAAGAATGGAGCAGGAACTGACCATGGCCAATGTGCAGAACGCGCTTAATATCAGGTCCCAGGCCAGTGAAGATTCTGAAAAAGTAGGACTTTTATATAAGGACTGCGGCGGTACCATTTTGGAGCGTAAGGATGGCTGGACAAAGCTGAAATCCGGAAACGTGATTGGGTGGGCAAAGGACGAGTATCTTTTGTTCGGGGAAGATGCCAAGGATATGGCAGAGGATGTGGGAAACTGGATCATCACTCTGGATTCATCGGCTGTCCGTGTGAGAATGGAACCCAGTGAAAAGGCAGATGTATATGGGCTGCTGGCATATGAAGATTCCGTGGAATTTATCGAGACGGTGAAAGACGGCTGGATCAGCGTTGATTTTAACGATGAGATTGGATACGTAAATTCAGAGTATGTCAATGTAAAATACCACATTGACGAAGCCGAGAGCATGGAAGTCATAAGAGCCAGAGAGCGGGAAGAAGCAGAGCGCAAGCGCAGGGCCAACCGCGGAGCAGTGGTGGCTGATGCCGATGAACTGAGGCTTTTAGGAGCCCTGATTTATTGCGAAGCAGGCAACCAGTCTTATGAAGGAATGGTAGGCGTAGGAGCAGTGGTCATGAATCGCGTTAGAAGCGGCGCATACCCCAACACCATTCATTCCGTTATTTATGCATCTGGGCAGTTTACGCCGGCTATGACGGGAAAGGTGGCAAGGATCTACGAAGGAAATGTGCCGGATGCATGCATGCAGGCAGCACAAGCGGCAATCAACGGAGAAACCACCGTGGGAGGCGCTACGCATTTTAGGCGCGCCGGCAAGCGGGAAGGATTTATCTTGGGAGACCATGTATTCTGGTAAAATATTGGTAAGCTTAGGGGTATCACGATTTGCGGGAGGTAAGTCGTGGTGCCTTTTTATGTGGTGTGGATGGAGAAAGACCGGGAAGGGATTGGCAGCCTGCCCTTATCTCCACGCGCTGCCCAGACGAAAACTGCCTTGCGCCATACCGTCCCACACTGCCAATCCCTCCGCCTCGCTCTTCCTCCCGAGACTTTCTTCCACTTTTTGCATTGTAGTTGCCTACTTTACGTTTGTGTAGTAAAATATTTTTAATGGTCGGCAGCAGTAAAATTGCAATGCTGTCCATAATATTAGTATAAGGCTATCATCAAGGAGGGTAAAATGAACTTAATGACAATCTGGCTTATCGTTTTTGTCGCCTGCATTGTTATTGAAATCATCACCATGGGTCTTACAACGATCTGGTTCGCAGGGGGAGCGTTGATTGCGGCAGTAGCCGCCGCTTTAAATGCGCCGCTATGGCTGCAGATCGTCCTTTTTATAGCAGTGTCGCTGGCGCTTTTGTATTTCACGCGGCCTGTTGCGGTGAAGTATTTCAATAAAGACAGAGTGAGAACCAATGCAGAGAGCCTTGTAGGGAAACAGGCGATTGTAATCAGTGAGATCGACAATCTGCAGGGTATTGGGCAGGTAACCGTAGGGGGGCAGGAATGGAGTGCCAGAACTACGATAGAGGGAATTACGCTGCCTGTAGGAAGTGTAGTGATCATCAGGGCGATTAGCGGTGTAAAGCTGATGGTGGAAGAAAAGACCATGCAGGAAACGCCTGTGCCTGAAACGAACAATTGAAACTGATTTGAGGGGAATACCCCGGAAAGAAGAGGAACAAATGGGATATTTAGTACTTGTGTTATTTGTAGTTATTTTAATTTTACTTGCATCATGCATTAAGATCGTGCCTCAGGCATACGCATACGTAGTAGAAAGACTGGGCGCTTATCAAGGCACATGGTCAGTAGGTCTTCATATTAAGCTTCCCCTTTTGGATAAGGTTGCCAAGAAGATCAATTTAAAGGAACAGGTGGTGGATTTTGCACCCCAGCCGGTTATTACCAAGGATAATGTTACCATGAGAATCGATACCGTCGTATTCTTCCAGATCACAGATCCTAAGATGTTTGCGTATGGTGTGGAAAATCCGATTATGGCAATCGAGAATCTGACAGCAACCACCCTTCGTAATATCATCGGTGATTTGGAATTGGATCAGACTTTGACATCCAGAGAGACCATCAATACCAAGATGAGAGCTTCTCTTGACGAAGCTACCGATCCATGGGGCATCAAGGTAAATAGAGTAGAACTTAAGAATATCATTCCTCCCGCTGAAATCCAGAATGCAATGGAAAGGCAGATGAAGGCGGAGCGTGAGAGAAGAGAAGCGGTTACCCGTGCAGAAGGTGAAAAGAAGGCAAGCGTGACGGTTGCAGAAGGTAAGAAGGCAGCCGCCATTTTGGAAGCAGAAGCAGAGAAGCAGTCAGCGATTCTCCGTGCAGAGGCACAGAAGGAAAAGATGATCCGGGAGGCGGAAGGTGAGGCAGAGGCAATCCTTAAGGTACAGCAGGCTACAGCAGACGGTATCAGAATGATCCGTGAGGCGGGGGCAGACGAATCTGTTCTGCGCATCAAGAGTCTTGAGGCATTTGAAAAGGCAGCAGACGGTAAAGCGACCAAGATAATCATTCCTTCTGAGATTCAAGGGTTGGCTGGTCTGGCAGCATCCGTAAAAGAATTGGTAAGTGATAAATAAGGAAACGAGAGGAGATACGCATGGATTTAAAGGGCAGAAACTTTTTAAAGCTTCTCGACTTTACACCAGAGGAAATCCTGTATCTGGTGGATTTGGCGGCGGAGTTAAAGGATAAAAAGAAAAAAGGAATCCTTACCACAGATATGCATAAAGGTAAGAATGTAGCGCTGATTTTTGAAAAAACCAGCACTAGGACCAGATGTTCCTTTGAGGTGGCTGCCCATGATCTGGGCGTGGGAACCACTTATCTGGATCCGAAGGGGTCTCAGATTGGGAATAAGGAGAGTATTGTGGACACGGCACGTGTGCTTGGCAGGATGTATGAAGGAATCGAATACCGCGGCTATGGACAGGAAATCGTGGAAGAACTTGCAAAGTATGCAGGCGTGCCTGTGTGGAATGGCCTTACAAACGAATTTCATCCTACCCAAATGCTTGCAGATCTTCTGACCATTAAGGAAAAGCTGGGGCGCATCAAGGGCGTGAAGCTGACCTATATGGGGGATGCCCGCTATAATATGGGAAATTCCCTGATGGTGGTCTGCGCAAAGCTGGGCATGCATTTTACCGCCTGTACTTCTGCAAAGTATTTTCCGGAGGAAACGCTTGTGAAGGAATGTCAGGCAATGGCGGAAAGTACGGGAGCTTCTATTACCTTGACTGAAGATGTGACGGCAGGAACCAAGGATGCCGATGTGATTTATACGGATGTATGGGTGTCCATGGGAGAGCCTAAAGAGGTATGGGAGGAGAGAATCAGGGAATTGACTCCTTACCAGGTGAATGGGAAAGTGATGGAGAACGCCGGAAAAGATGCCATTTTTATGCACTGCCTGCCGGCATTCCATGATCTTAAGACTAAGATTGGCAGGGAGATGAGCGAAAAATTTGGCATTTCCGAGATGGAAGTGACGGATGAAGTGTTTGAGTCTCCGGCTTCTGTCGTGTTTGATGAGGCTGAGAACCGGATGCACACGATTAAAGCCGTGATGGCGGCGACACTTTGACGCCAATCGGCGGGGGATAGGCTGTGACTGACCTAAGAATTTGTGCCGAAGAATCACAAATTCTGTGATGGCAGAGCGAAATCTGACATTTCGCTCGCCCCCTTCGCGTAAAACGCTTCAGAATGGAGGTATAAATGAAGCAGGATGCCAGGGAAGAGGCGATTGTGCTCTGTGGGGCAAATGCGTACGAGAAGAAATATTATTTTAACGAAATGTTTAAAGGAATACCGGATTCTATCAAGGAGGAACTGCACATCATCTGCGTACTCTTTACGGAGGAAATAGGCGGGATATTCACCATTGAATTTGAAAAGGACGGAAGTGTGAATATGCGTACCGAATATGCAGAAGATGATTTTCTTTATGATGAGATCGGAAGCGGGCTTTTGGTAAACGAGGTACGCCTGAAACGGCAGGAGATGTTTGAGTCCTTAAGCCTGTATTATAGGGTGTTCATCCTGCATGAGGATGTGGGCGCAGCGCTTCTTCTTGAGGAATGAGAAAAGGGTACCTATGTGACGAAGGAAAGGCTGATTGAATTTATGATGGGTGCAGTGAAAAAACTGCAGATTGGAAATGTGGTTTTAGACAATAATTTGATATTGGCTCCTATGGCAGGTGTAACAGACCTGCCATTTCGTTTGCTCTGCAGGGAGCATGGAGCGGGGCTGGTTTGTATGGAAATGGTCAGCGCCAAAGCGATTTATTTTGGCAACAAGAATACCCAGGAACTAATGGAGATACACCCAGACGAAGCGCCGGTATCTCTGCAGCTGTTTGGTTCTGATCCGGAGATCATCAGCGAAATGGCAAAACAAATCGAGGAAAGACCTTTTTCTATATTAGATATCAATATGGGATGCCCGGTGCCGAAGGTGGTAAACAATGGAGAGGGGTCTGCGCTTATGAAGAAGCCAAAACTGGTGGAGGAGATTGTATCCAAAACGGTGAAGGCGATTCACAAGCCGGTCACGGTGAAAATACGCAAGGGATTCAACGACAGCTCTGTAAATGCCGTGGAAATTGCCAAAATTGCGGAAGGGAGCGGCGCCGCGGCAATAGCGGTTCACGGAAGGACCAGAGAGCAGTACTATGCGGGAGAGGCAGACTGGGATATCATTGCGCGAGTGAAAGAGGCAGTGTCTATTCCGGTCATTGGCAATGGGGATGTGACAGATGGACCTTCGGCGAAGGCGCTACTGGAACAGACGGGGTGCGACGGCGTTATGGTAGGAAGAGCCGTGAGAGGAAATCCATGGATTTTTGATCAAATCATAGACTTTTTGGAAACAGGAAGAGAGAGTCAGAGGCGTCCGCCGGCGGAGGTACAGGATACGATTCTCAGTCATGCCCGTATGGAGCTTCAGGTTAAGGGGGAATACACAGCAGTCAGGGAAATGCGCAAGCATATTGCATGGTATACTGCAGGCTATCCTAATTCTGCTTCACTGAGAAGGAAGGTCAATGAGATGGAATCTTTTGAAGAGTTGGAGCAGGCAGTAAAAAATATTTTTTCGGAATAGGATAGACGGAGACTACATATGCTTTTCTATGGAAGTAAATGGAATTAATCTTTTTTACGCAGGAATTGCATATGGAACTTATCCGGCAGGCGACGGAAGGACAGGTCATCACAAGATCAAAAAGGAGGGGCTTCCAATCCACAAGATGCGGCGGGAATTTCCCTATCTCTTAGGGGGGAGCCGTGGGACGGGCAAGATTCAGATATATTATGCGCTGTTGCCAGAATATAGAAAGAAGGGATGCTTTTCGGGGAAGCCTAAAAATTGGAAATCGGAGAGCGTCCGGCAGTTGTTAGAGGAGGCGGACAGAAAGGCGTCTTTGACATTGGACTGCAGAGAACAGGTATGGGCGACAGAACTAGATAATCAGTATCGTCAGATTCCGATTGAACTTACGGCAGCTTTATTGTATCGTCAACGACCGTTTGATAAGATTTGTATCACCCTTTCGGCAGATAGCGGAGAATACGAGCTTTCACAGGTGATAGAATTAATCGGTCCATATTTGCCCAGGACTCGTCAAGTGCTTTTTAAGGGGGAGGAAAATCCGGCGTACGAAGCGCTTGAGGATTATCTTTATGAGGAGTTTGGGATTCTTGCAGCAAGGACAGATATGCCGCCGGCAGAAGTGCCCTGGCTTGACATGGAGGAAGGCGGAGCTGCTTTTTTGGCGGGAACAGCTTCTGGCTTTCACGAGAAGCATATATGCAGGTTGGAAATACTGAAATTCCTTGACACTTCTGTAAAAAATGGTTATAATACGGAAGTTAATTAAGAACTTTTATAAAATGATAGTAACATAAAAGGATGGAAAGGAAATGGAAGAAAAGAAAAACATACTTACCTATGAGGGATTAAGAAAGTATGAAGATGAGCTTCACGAACTCAAGGTGGTAAAAAGGCAGGAAGTAGCACAGAAAATCAAAGAGGCAAGAGAGCAGGGCGATTTGTCTGAAAATGCAGAGTATGATGCTGCTAAGGATGAACAACGTGACATCGAAGCTAGGATTGAGGAATTGGAGAAAATCTTAAAGAATGTGGAAGTCGTTGTGGAAGATGAAGTCGACCTTGACAAGATCAACATTGGATGCTGTGTCAAGATTCGTGATTTGGAATACAACGAGGACTTGGAGTATAAAATTGTAGGTTCCACTGAAGCCAACAGTTTAAAGGGGAAGATTTCAAATGAATCTCCTGTAGGAAAAGCATTAATTGGAAGTAAAATGGGAGATATTGTTGAAGTTGAGACACAGGTTGGTGTTTTGAGATACCAGGTTCTTGAAATCCAGAGATCTAACTAAATCCCAGAGACGTTTATGACAAAGGCAGAGCCCTTAAAAGGAGTGTTTGTAGTGGATAACCAGCAGAATAATCAACAAAGTAAAAACAATCAGAAGCAGGAACAGGATATTAACCAGCTTTTGAAAATAAAAAGAGAAAAACTTGCCATGCTTCAGGAAGCTGGCAAGGATCCTTTTCAAATCACTAAATTTGATGTGACGGCACACAGCAGAGAGATTAAAGAAAACTTTGAACAGATGGAAGGTAAAATTGTGTCGATTGCCGGACGGATCATGCAAAAGCGTGTGATGGGAAAGGCTTCTTTTTGTAATATACAGGATTTGAAAGGGAATATCCAGTCTTATGTTGCAAGGGACGGCATTGGAGAAGAGCCTTATGCAGATTTTAAAAAGTATGATGTAGGCGATATTGTAGGCATTACAGGCGAAGTGTTTAAGACCAAGACGGAGGAAATCTCCATTCATGCTTCCAGTGTGACCTTGCTTTCCAAGAGTCTTCAGATTCTTCCCGAAAAATACCATGGGCTTACCAACACGGATATTCGGTACCGCCAAAGATACACAGACCTTATTATGAATGAAGAAGTAAAGGAAACTTTTGTAAAGCGTTCAAAAATCATTTCCTCCATCAGAAGATATCTGGATGAACAGGGTTTTATGGAAGTGGAAACGCCTATGCTGGTGTCTAATGCCGGCGGCGCTGCTGCAAGACCTTTCGAGACGCATTTCAATGCGCTGGATGAGGATGTGAAGTTGCGTATTTCTTTGGAGCTGTATCTTAAGAGACTGATTGTAGGCGGGCTGGAGCGCGTCTATGAAATTGGACGGGTATTCAGAAACGAGGGGCTTGATACCAGGCACAACCCGGAGTTCACTTTGATGGAGTTGTATCAGGCGTATACAGATTATAATGGCATGATGGATTTGACCGAGAACATGTTCCGCTATGTGGCGCAGGAGGTCTGCGGCACGACCACAGTACCTTACGGCGAGCATATGATAGATTTGGGCAAACCTTTTGAAAGGCTTACCATGATCGAGGCGGTAAAGAAATATACGGGCATTGATTTTGATCAGATTGCCGACACGGCAGAAGCTAAGAAGCTGGCGGACGAAAAAGAAGTGCATTATGAGGACAGGCATACAAAGGGTGATATCTTGAATCTCTTCTTTGAGGAATTCGTGGAAGAGCATCTGGTACAGCCTACCTTTGTGATGGATCATCCAGTGGAGATTTCACCGCTTACCAAGAGAAAACCGGACAAACCGGATTATGTGGAACGCTTTGAGCTGTTCATTACCGGGCGTGAGATGTGCAACGCTTATTCCGAGTTGAACGACCCCATTGACCAGAGGGAACGTTTTAAGGCTCAGGAGGAACTGTTTGCACAGGGAGATGAAGAGGCGAACCATACGGATGAAGATTTCCTGAATGCGCTGGAAATCGGCATGCCGCCTACCGGGGGGATCGGATATGGCATTGACAGACTGGTTATGCTACTCACCAATTCACCGGCGATTAGGGATGTTCTGCTTTTCCCGACAATGAAAACGCTTGGCGGAAAAGACCAGTAA
>BLLW01000057.1 GCA_011959285.1 Lachnospiraceae bacterium
TGGAGCATGTCGTATTTTCTGACATTGTTCTGGGTGGCACTGCGGATGAGGCGTGCCAAGAGGGGAATCGAGAGTAAGGAAGAATGAAATCAAATCCGCTGAAGAGGAGAGGGAAGCTATGGAAGGTCTCAAGGAGAAAAAACTAATAGGTGAAAAAGAAAAGAAAGAATACACAATAATAGCAGCAATGAATATCCTGTTTGCAATTTACACGATTTTCTTTACATATGGAAGGGCAGGTGCGCTATACAGCCTGTTCTCCGTCCATACGCTCCTTGTGGCATCAGGGTGGGCTATGTATGCGGCAAGCATGTATCTGGTCTTAATCTGGAGTGAAGGCAGCAAGCTGGATTCGGGGAAATGCCTTATAGTGGCGCTGGTAATCGGCGTGGGGGTAGGAATTGTGAAGGCAGCAGCGGATGTGTCCGCCAATCAGCTGTTTAGCCGGTTTGCGGCAAACGGCGGCATGCGGGGGGAAATCAACCAGGGGATCAGGAACGGCTTTATGGGATTTTTGTTTATTTATTTTTTGTTCCATTTCTTTTCAAAAGAAAGATGCCGCTTATCCAATCACGTTTCTGCGCAGAGAACTGCTTTGACAGCAGTAATCGTGTGCTATATATTAGCCGTCATAATGGTCGAAGCGGTAATAGGCATGTCATTTCATCCAGATAAGTATTATTTAGAGAACATCAACTTTTTTGCCATTTTTAGTCTTGGGATTGATGAGATTGCCTGTGTCAACAGATGGGCATTTGCTATTTTTATGACGGTGTCATGGTGGCTGGTGCGGACGCTGTATACAGAAGAGAAAAGGGAGGAGTAGATACCTATGAAAGAAACATTAACAGTCATATTTGCAAATGAAACAACTGGTGAGGAAATGGATTTAGAGATCCCTCTCTACATCACAGCCGATGAACTGATCAGGTCACTGAACAAGGCACTTATGCTGGGCATCGACATGGACGATATGGAGAACTGCTTTTTAAGAACAGAAAATCCCATCGCGCTGCTGCGGGGGGACAGGCTCCTTAAGGATTTTCATTTGCGCACAGGGACAAAAATCTGTTATGCAAAGGCAGCAGAAATAGCAGAAATAGAATAAAGTTAAGGATAGGCAAAAGCCCGTCTCATATGTTATAATATCTACTAAAGCAGGATTTTGCGTCGCTTTATATTATTTTACGGTGGAGGAGATATGACATGAATCAGATCGTATGGAAAGATAGTTATAAAATAGGCGTAGATTTTATTGATAAAGAGCATAAGCAACTCTTTTCAACGATGAATAAGCTGTTAAAGATCAGTGAAAGTGAAGAGAAAAGTGAATGGGCATGCCGTGAGGGCGTGAAGTATCTGCGGAATCACACCACAAAGCATTTTGAACATGAAGAAGAGTACATGAAGTCCATCAATTACAGTGAATACGAAATACATAAGCGGCTGCATGATAATTTTAGGAAATATACGCTGCCCGCGTTAGAAGCAGAGATGGAAATGAATGAGTACTCGGAAGATTCGGTCAGGCATTTCCTTGGCGTCTGCATCGGCTGGGTGGTTGGCCACACACAGACAGAGGATCAGGCAATAGCAGGAAAGACCATGAGTAAATGGATGGATATTCCTCATGAGGAAGAGAAAGATGCCTTAGAGGCAGCGGTTATCCAGCTTGTGAAGGAGATCTTTCATTTAGAGGCGCAGATGATCAGTGAACAGTATGCAGGGGAAGACTTTGGAAAGGTGGTCTGCTGCCGTTTCCTTTATCATGGGGAAAAGAAAGAAAAGTGGGAGGTTACGCTGGTCTTTGAAGACCGTCTCCTGCTTAAGGTCATAAGGGGGATATTGAATGCAGAGTACCCGAGAGTCGATGATATGGTGCTCAATGTGACACGATATCTCTCCCGACAGTTTCTGGAAAGGCTCAGGGAGAGTTTCCCTTCGATAGATCTCATGAATCTGGAGAAAGAATCGCTTTTGACGCATGAACAGCTTGTCAATTCCTTTGAGCGCTCTCAGCCATCCTGCAGCCTCTTGTTTGATACGGGGGAAGGATACTTTGCATTTTGTGTGGCAGCAGGAGATTCTGTCCGCGGCAAGATTGCGTCGGTAGTAAACCCGGATAATGCCATGGATGCAATCAAGAAATATCTGGCGAAAGGTAATAAAAAGGAACCGGAAACGGCGGAGCCTTTACAGCGGAAAAAGAAAATCCTGGTGGTGGATGATTCTGAGTTCATGCTTGCAAGAATGGTCAAGATGCTCTCAGAAAGTTACGAGTTGATAGAAGCCACTTCCAGTGTATCTGCCATCAAGAAAATAGCGGTGAACCGTCCCGATTTAGTCATATTAGATTATGAGATGCCGGTCTGTGACGGGCGGCAGGCATTGGAAATGATCCGCTCGGATAAGGATATTGCGGATATACCGGTTATTTTCCTGACGGGTAAAGGGGACAGGGAAAGCGTGAAAAACGTCATGTCGTTAAAGCCGGAAGGATATCTTCTTAAGTCCATGCCGGATGAGGACATCAAAAAGAATATTAATGGATTTTTTGCTAAGAGCAAGTCGTAGGGGTACGTCTTTCCATCAAGAATTTTTTAAGTTCCATTGCTGCTACGTTTAGGGATCGTCCAGAGTCCTGAACAAGGCAGATGAAACGTTCAGGAAGTTTTTCAATCAGGGGGATGCGCCAGCATTCCCCGTTTTTTATGGCTTCGTCCGCATAAAAGGCGGGAATGAAGCCGATTCCAAGATTGTTCTTCACAAAGGGAAGTACCAAATCTGTGGTGGCGACTTCCATATCCGGTTTAAGCGTCAGCCCATTTTCATAATAAAACTGATGATAGAATGCAAATGTATTGGTGCTCTCTACCATACAGATCAGCGGAATGTCAGATAGTGCGGAAAGGCTCTTGGGGGAATCTGCAAGGTGCGCATATCTCTTTCCGGAGATTAAGATATCATGAAAGCTGCACAAATAGGTCTCAGCAAGAGGTTTTTTGGCGCCGGTAGGGGTGGCAACGAGGCTGAAATCTACCTTGCCGGAATGAACCGCATCCACAGCGCTGGAATTGGAACTATTCAAAATACGGATGCGGATGCCGGGATGGCTTTCCCGGAATCCATTCAGATGCAGGAGCAGGAAGCCGTGGAGCGCAGTTTCACTGGCGCCTATGGTGACGCTTCCCTCTGACAGGCTGGTGGCAAGCTTTAGCTCATTTTCAGCTAAGGTAAGCTGCTCAAAAGCGATAGCCGCACGCTGATAAAGGCTCTCGCCCTCCGGCGTCAGGGTGATTCCCTTGTTGGAACGGATGAAAAGACGGCAGCCCAGTTCACTTTCCAGCTTATTCATGGCATGAGTGATGTTAGGCTGATTGCTGGAAAGTACCTGCGCAGCTTTTGTAAAACTTTTGTACTTGGCTACATGATAAAAAAGAAAATACCGGTCGTAACTGGATTTCATAACGCCTCCTATATGTAGAAATTACATAGAATCTATATGAAAAATACATTTTACACATGATGCTGCATCCATTATAATTGGTAAAGCAGAAAATCACAAGAATGAAAAACAGTGAATTTATGGGAAGGAGCTATGATATGAATAAGGATCTGACACAGGGAAAGCCGGAAAAGGTGCTCTGGAGTTTTTGCCTGCCTTTGTTCGGCAGCATTATCTTCCAGCAGCTTTACAATATTGCAGACAGCCTGATCGCAGGTAAATTCGTGGGTGAAAATGCGCTTGCAGCGGTGGGCAATAGCTATGAGATTACTCTGATATTTATTGCGTTCGCCTTTGGATGTAATATTGGGTGCTCGGTTATCGTGAGCGGGTATTTCGGAGCCAAGGAATATCATCATGCTAGAACCGCCGTGCACACCACATTAATCGGCGGAGGTATTCTGTGCGTATTCTTAATGCTTGCCGGGCTTGCGGGATGCAGCGGATTATTGGAGCTGATTCACACACCGGAAGAGATTATGGCAGATTCCCGACTTTATTTGATGATTTATATAGCAGGTCTGCCTTTTTTGTTCTTTTATAATATTGCAACAGGCATTTTTTCAGCGCTGGGAGATTCCAAAACGCCGTTCTTTTTTCTTGCCTGTTCCTCCACAGCCAATATCGCTATGGATTATGCATTCGTAAAATATCTTCAAATGGGTGTTTCCGGCGTGGCGTGGGCAACTTTTATTTGTCAGGGAATCAGCTGTGTGCTTGCTTTGATTGTGGTCTTTCGTCATCTGAAAGTGCTTAAAACGGAAAAGAAAGCGGCGATTTTTTCATCCCATATTTTCAGGCAGATATGTGTGGTGGCAGTTCCCAGTATCTTGCAACAGAGCTTTATTTCTATAGGCAATATCGTGATTCAGAGTCTGATCAACGGATTTGGACCGGCAGTCATCGCCGGATATGCGGCGGCAATTAAATTGAACAATCTGGTGATCACCTCCTTCACTACCCTTGGAAACGGTATTTCCAACTATACAGCCCAGAACCTGGGGGCAGGAAAATACGACAGGATCCACAGCGGCTTCAGGGCAGGTCTTAAGCTTGTCTGGCTCCTGTGCCTGCCGATTATTTTGGTTTACATAACATTTGGAAAGGAGCTGGTTTTTCTATTCATGGATAACGCAGAAGGACCGGCAATCGGCACCGGAATACTGATTCTTAGAATCTTTGCTCCTTTTTATCTTGTGGTTTCAGCCAAACTGGTGGCGGATGGTATCCTCCGAGGTGCAAGCTTGATGAGTCAATTCATGACGGCTACCTTCACCGACCTGATCCTGCGTGTTCTCCTTGCCGCTGTCTTTTCCCGTTTTCTGGGGGCTGTCGGTATCTGGAGCGCATGGCCCATCGGCTGGCTTATAGGGACTGCCGTATCTTTATTTTTCTATAACCGCTGTGTTAAAAAGAAGTTTATGACATAATTGATTGATTTTATATCTTTCCTCTAAAACATTTTCTCTCACAGAACGATATACTTACCAGAAGAAAGCTAAGGAGAGCGCATTTTCAAAGGATTGAAATCTTTGGAGGTGCGCTTTGCTTATTGTCAGGATGCCGCGTGCATCTGCCGCTTTCTAAACTTAGGAAAGGAGGAACGGAAGATGGGAGATAATCAGTTTTTGATGAACGGCATGACCAAAACCTATTATAGGTACCTGCAAAGCCAGGTAGCCGGGACGAAGACCAAGGGCGTTATGGGGTTTAAGGACGTCGTAGGCGCCATGGATGGGAAAGGCGGCGTAAATGCTATTTCAACCAAAGATATGACCTTATCGGAGTATAAGCAGTATATTTACAACAGGATATCTCAGCTGCCCATGCACCCGTCACAGGCGCTTCGGTCTGTTTCCATCCATATATCGGACGAAGGATTCAAAGCCATGCAGCAGGATCCCGAATACGAGAAATGGGTGCTGGATGTGCTCCGGCAGGATTTTGCCTATTATGATCCGTGGGCGGAGGTCTGCGGCGGGAGTTTTGCTGTGCATCATTTTGGCGCAAGTAAGGAAGACTATCATGGAGAAGGCTGGTATACGGGCTTTCGCAACGGAAAAGGAAATGCGCTGTTTGAGAAGGAAGATGAGGAAAGCTTTTGGGATAAGCGCATAAAAAGGCATAAAAAATACATGAAGCTTTATCAGGAAGCCGATGAGAAAGAAAAGATCATGGAGCGTGTTTTTACGGAAGCCGCCATACGGAGAATGGATTTTGACGGTCTTTTGGATGCCAAGGGATTGGCACAGAACATTGATTTTGCCAGCCTGCTCTTGCGTCTTGGTCCGAAAGTCGGCGACTAAAGTCCTTGGCTGAAAAGGCGTTGAGACATAAGACTCGGTGTTAATGACAAAAAAAAGGCTTTTCGTTACAAGACAAATATTTCTTTTTATAAAATGACCGATATAAATATATAAGGTTCATGGCAAAAGGAAACCTTAAAGTGCGTCTGCGGTCTTATTTTACAGATGAGGGAAAGGACAAGATTTTAAGATGCTTCGGATTGCAGTTTGCGATGATGAAAAGACCATGGGAGAATATCTGAAACAGCTGATTCAAAGAAAGCTGGGGGATGACAAAGCATATCAGGTAGAGGTGTTTTCAAAAGGGCAGGAATTATTGAAAGAAGGAAAGAATTTTGATATTTTTTTCCTGGATATTGATTTAAAGGATATAAGTGGGATGGAGATGGCAAGACGCCTGCGAAAAGAGTCTGAGGCGGTGATTGTGTTCGTGACAGCCTTGAAAGAGTATGTTTTTGATGCTTTTGACGTGCACGCTTTTCAATATCTGTTAAAGCCTATAGATGAAGACAAATTTTTCAAGGTACTCGATATGGCGATTGCAGAGTGCCGTCCGTCTAAGCAGTCAGAGCCCCTTGTCATACGTGTAAAAGGAATTTACAGAAATATCCCAAGGGAAAGTATCTTGTATGCGGAAAATGATGCAAGAAAGGTCGTCCTTCATTTAAAGGAGGAACAGATTTCCTATTACGCGAAGATGAGCGAGTTAGAGGCGATGCTGGGAGATTCTTTTTTTCGATGTCATAGGGGATATCTTGTGAATTTGAGTGCTGTAGCAGGGTATGATACCGGAAATATTCAGCTTAAAAATGGAGAGACGATTCTTATGGCAAAGCAGAAGTATAGTGCCTTTGTTACCGTTTATATGGAATTCTTACGCAGAAAGTAGTTTGCAGGATGATGAAGGAAATCATTTATTTTGCATTAAATCTGACAGAACAGCTTTTGCGCAGGTGGGTCATAATCAGTTTGGTTCATGGGCTGCTTGTGGTAAAAGACAGATATTTGGGGCGGGAAAAGTGGGTGAAGGTTGGCTTTGTCGTACTATCCACTGCCTATTATCTGGCGGTCAATTACTTGCCTGTGTTTAAATTCTTTTTTTACGGTCAAGAGGAAGGAATGCTTGCCAGCAGGGCAAGCATTATACCATTATTTTTGAGTCTTCTTCTGATGCTGGCATATTGCTTTTACTTTTATTCCGGCAAAAAAAGCAGTATTTTTTACCTAGCTTTTACAGCTTATACTGTAAATGAGCTTACGCTGTTCACGTTGCATGCCCTGTTCGTTGTTTTGCTGGAGATTATTTCTACGGTTTTGACAACGGTTGCAATAAATGGAAATGAGTTTATATTAAATCATTTTTTACAGATTTTCGGGGCGGTAGAGATGCTTTGGAACCTCTTATATCAAATCGTATTTTTGTTGTTATGCTATAATGTGATTCAGACATTATATAGGAATTTGTCTTGTATAGGACGGAAGAGGAATACCATTCAGGAGTTGTTCCTTTTGGTGCCAAGTGTCATGGGATTTTGTCTGTGCATCTTAATCCGCAGTATTCTGTATGCTTATAACGGTAATCAGGTTAAATTCGTAATGGATGAATATCCTGAAACAAAACTTTTAATTCCTATGGTATCGGGTCTTTGTCTAATCTCTATTATTTTAAGCGCTGTGATCTTAAGGAAACTGGTGGAAAGCAGTGAAAAGGAAATGCTGGTGGAGGTTTATCAGAACCGTATCAATGATATGGAAGAACATATGAAGGATGTGGAGCACCTCTATGATGGTATCCGGGGGATGCGCCACGATATGAAAAATCATCTGGCTGATTTAGAGATTCTGCTTGGGCAGAAGAAACGAGTATCTGGAGAATATGAGAAGGAAGTCCGCCGATATTTGGATGGTCTGTGCGAGGCGATGGAAGAACTGGAAATGAAATGCAGCAGTGGGAATCCAGTCACAGATGTGGTAATCAGCCGCAAAATGCGCAGTGCTGCGCAGAAGAAGATTGCATTTGAAAGTAATTTTATTTTTCCAGAGAAATTGGGAATCAGCGCTTTTGATATTAGTATACTTTTAAATAATGGACTGGATAATGCCATAGAGGCGGCGGAAAAAGAAATAGATCCATTCATTCATTTAGACTCATATGCGAAAAGCAATATGTTTTTTATAGAGATCCGAAATTCGTTTACAGGAAGTTTGTACTCAGCTGATGCGGGAGAGATGCTTCTTACGAGTAAAGAGGATGATAAAAGCCACGGTTTGGGCATGAAAAATATGCAAAGCTGTGCAGAAAAATATTTTGGGATACTGAGGTGGGAAAGCAGCGGAAAAGAATTTCTGCTAGAAATCATGCTTCAGGGAAAGGAGTTAGAAACAAATGGCAAGGAACGGAATTAATTCACTTATTCTACAAAACAGGCTGGTGAGTCAAGCGCGGTCGAGGGCAAGAACCCAGAGTACCAAGATGGGATCTATTTTGCAGGGAAATTCAAATAACAGCAATTCCCTTGCAAATGCAATCAAAAAGCAGGCAAATAGCCATAAATATGGGCTATTGGGCGACGAGGCTAAAAAGTCGAAAGATAACTATACGTCTATGAAAAAGGCGGCAGAAAGCCTTAAGGCACGGACAAAGGTACTTCTGGAGATGCCAGAGAAAGAATGGGAGAAACTTACAGAAGAGGAAGCTACAAAATACAAAGAAGATATGCTGGCTCAGGTATCAGGTTTGATTGAAGATTACAATAAAATGATGAAAGCTATGACCGAAGAAGGCGGCAGTGTCAATGAAATCTATGCAAAGCAGATGAAGGGGTATTTTCAAAATGCAAAATCAAAACTTGGTGAGCTTGGAATCACACAGAACAGTGATGGGACCTTGTCCCTCAATAAAGAGCTTTTTAATAAAGCAGATCCATCTAAAATGAAAGAAGTCTTAGGCAAAGCAGGTACCTTTATCGATAATATAGGAAAAAGGGCAGAAAATATTCTTGCAAATGCGGAGACAAATCTTGCAGTGCTGGGCAGAAGCCAGTATGCAGGAAATTACAGTTATAACCGGTACGGAAGCGATATTTTTGATGCATTGCTGGGCGGAGGCAAGTATAGCGCCAAAGGGTAAAGGCTGTAAGATGTGTGTTTTTATATAGGGTAATCTGTCAAAGGTTACACAAAAGACCGCAAGGACATGCGCCAGAAGTAAAAAGCGTATTGCCTTGCGGTTTTTAGTATCTGCAGGGTAGTTACAGTTCAAAGCGCAACGTCATTAAGTTAAGAGGGGAGCGTGAGCAGATTGATATAATTATTTCGATAAAATAATTTTAATAAAGTTTATCTTGTAATGAAAAAAAGAATGTAATAGAATTGGATTAAGCAAAGAACAAATCTTAAATTCTCATGGGATTCACGTCTATGCAGAGTAATCTCTGCCAAACTCCTTGCTTACAACTAAATAATTGTGGGGAGGAAGCGGCGGTGAAAAAAGCTGACCTCTCTGCCCAATTCAAGAAAGAGAGGAAATGCTATGCAGAAGAAAACAAAAGTAAATGTAGAAGTATCCAGTGATGTATCAGCGGTGATGCCCGAGGACTCGAACAGGGACTCGAGCAAGGTTGTCGGAAGGTTTTGGTCAGAAATGTCGAGGCGGCAATGAAAAATTTTGATATCAGTTTACAGCAGGCATGCGAAGGGCTCGAAACATCTGTAGAAAAGTACGAGGAAGCGAAGCAACAGATTCATAAAATTTCACTTCCATAAAATTCATTTCCTATGAAACATAGTCTAAGAGAAAACAAAATTTGTCTATTCATTTTGCCACAGTAGTATATATTTTTTCAAATAAAGCATACTGTTTTTATAATTCCAAAATAATGTTATGGAGGAACGGTATGGGAAAGATCAGTCTGCCGGAAACGGCAAGCGGTTATTATGAAATCAGATTAGAGAGTATTGGCGGTCTTGGCGCCAATTTATGTGGGAAAATGTTGGGCGAACTTGGGATGAAGTATCTTGATTTGAACAGTACCAGTTTTTCCAGTTATGGTTCAGAGAAGACAGGTACGCCAGTAAAAGGATTTATCCGTTATTGCAAAAAGGACAAAGAAATCAGAATACATTCTCCGATTATAGAACCCGATCTGCTGGTAATCTTCCATCAGGCACTTCTCCGAGACGGTAGTGCATGGGAGGGATGCCATGAAAATACACAGGTCATTATCAGTCTAGAAGGCGGTCAGGAGAAGTTTGAAGGAAAGATACCGGTCAGGGTAAAAAAATGTTATGTTGTAAATGCCCAGAAGATTGCCATGGAGACTCATTCAAGAATCAATATGGTAATGCTGGGGGCGGTTGCAAAAGTCATGGGACTTACTGACCTTGAAGACGTGAACAAAATCTGTGCAGACACGCTTGGAAAGAAATATCCGGATGCATTGAAAGGAAATCTGGAAGGTATCAGACGGGGGTATGAGGAACTGCGGATTGTGGAAGCAAATACAACAGATATGAAGATGAGTGAGGAGGGTATAAATGAGGACAGAAAGTCTGCCAAAAGAGAGTGGGGGTATGCCAACGCGCCTATAGGGGGAATTAATCCCAGATATGGCAGCACTGTGACGGCGGATCTTTCGCCTTCCAGACAGGGGTATATTCCTCTTTTTATAAAAGAAAGGTGCATCAACTGCGGACTATGTGATTCCACCTGCCCGGATATGGTCTTTCAGTTTGCAAAGGGGGAATATAAAGGAAGGGAAATGATGGTAAATAAGGGATTAGACTATTATCATTGCAAAGGATGCCTTCGGTGTGTGGATGTATGTCCGGTAAATGCATTGGTTCAGGGGCTGGAGGCAGAACATCCGGATAAAGAATATTTTCTTCCCAATCAGGATCTGGTGCGCATGCCGGACGATTATATCAAGACAGGACCTGACGGATATATCACTTCGGAATCCTATCTGACGGAAGAACGAATGGAAGGAGGAGAAGTGTGATGGAAAAGCAGATTACAGAGTATGCCAGTGGAAATGAGATAGCCGCTATTGCCATTAGGCAGATTGGATATGATTTAATGGGATATTATCCCATCACGCCGTCTACTCAAATTGCAGAAAATCTGGATATTATGAGGGCGAACGGTGAAACAGATTTGATAATGATTGCAGCAGAGGGAGAGCACAGTGCTGCGGGGATTTGCTATGGGGCGGCGGTGGGCGGCGGCAGAGTCATCAATGCCACCAGTGCAAACGGTCTGCTGTATGCGATAGAACAGTTTCCAGTGCAGTCAGGGACTAGATACCCTATGGTCATGAATGTGGTCTGCAGAACGGTGTCGGGACCGTTGTCGATCAAAGGCGACCACAGCGATATCATGTTCATGCTCAATGCGGGCTGGCCCATCCTTTTTGCCCACTCCGTGCAGGAAGTGTATGACTTTAACCTGATGGCATTGAAACTGGCGGAAGCGGTAAGACTGCCGGTGGTGGTAGCCTATGACGGCTTTTTTACCAGCCATCAGAAAAGACGCTGCCTGCGCTTTGAACAGGATCAGACGGTGCGGGATTTTATAGGTCCCAAGGAGGAGGTATATCCCTTTCTTGATCTGGCGCATCCGATTACCGTAGGATCTTATATGAATGAACCGGATTTGATCAATAACCGGTATCAGCTGCATCTGGCAATGAAAAGGGCAGACAGGATGCTGCCGGAAATTTTTAAAGAGTATGAAGAGGTGTCGGGACGAAGATATCAGAAGGTGGAAGGATATCGTCATGAGGATGCGGAGACGATTCTCATCCTGTTGGGCTCTTCCTATGATACGGCGCTTGAGGCAATCGACCAGATGCGAGAGAAGGGAAGAAAGGTGGGAGCAGTGACTATCCACACACTGCGTCCGTTTCCGGATAAAGAGATAGTTTCATTCTGTAAAAATGCTTCTAACCTGCTTGTGGCAGACAGACAGGACAGCTATGGGGCTGGAGGAGGAAATCTTTCTTTGGAGGTTCGGGCAGCAATACAGAAATCCGGCATTAAGGTAGATATAAAGAGTCTGGTGTATGGGCTTGGCGGAAAAGATTTCTTTGTAGAAGACGCTGTCAGAATGATTGAGTGGGCGCAAGACCCCGACATGCCGAAATTTGAGTATTATGGTGTGACAATGGGAGAAGAGGAAGAAGAGCGACTAACAGAAGGGCTTGCCGGGGTTATGCCTGCCATAGAAAACGATCCTTTCTTTGCGCCGCTGACCAGGGAGAGGACGCAGATTGGCGCCACACAGACAAAAAAGGCGGAGAACGGCAAAGTGGAAGTAAGCGGAGGCAGCATCAATGCCACTGCGGCGATTCCCAAACGTCTTGCACCGGGACATGGAGCCTGTCCGGGCTGCGGCATACCGGTCAATGTGAACCTGCTTCTTCGGGCAATCGAGGAGCCGGTGGTTTTATTGTTTCAGACAGGCTGCGGAATGATTGTGACCACCGCATACCCGCGCACAAGCTTTAAGGTGCCCTTCCTCCATAATCTGTTCCAGAATGGGGCGGCAACCTTAAGCGGAATAGCGGAAATCTGTTACCGTAAGCAGAAAAAAGGCGAGATTCCACCGGGTGATATCATTTTTATCATGGTGAGCGGGGACGGAGGCATGGATATCGGTATGGGTTCAGCATTAGGGACGGCGCTGCGGGGACACCGCCTGATCCTATTTGAGTATGACAACGGCGGTTATATGAATACCGGCTACCAGCTTTCTTATTCCACCCCTAAGGGAGCCAGGAGTGCTACCTCTCATGTGGGAAAAGAGCAGTATGGAAAAACCTTTTTTCACAAAGACATGCCTCAGATTATGGCAGCTACAGGAATCCCTTATGTGGCAACGGCAGTGGAGTCTAATCCCATCGATTTTATCAAAAAGGCGGCAAAGGCAGCGTTCTATGCAAAGACCACAGGAACGGCGTATTTAAAAGCGCTGTCTGCCTGCCCTTTAAACTGGAACGACAAGCCTGCCACAGAGCGGCGTGTCATCGAGGCGGCGGTGAACTGCTGTTATTTTCCGCTTTATGAGGTGGAACAGGGAAAGACAGTCTTAAACTATGACCCCGAAGCGGCTGGAAAGAAAATACCGGTGACAGACTGGCTGTCCATGATGGGAAGGACAAAGCATCTGCAAAAGGAAGCTTATGCAGAAATCGTGAACGAGTTGCAGAAGGAACTAGACAGAAGATATGCCTGTCTTAAAGCAAAGGCAGAAAACCCGATTTTGTAAAGCACATGGTATTGTGCATAGCATCACACGAAAATGAATGGAAAAGGAGAGATGAAAATGGAAGCAGTATTTTTAAAAAAGGATGAGGAGATTTTATATCTGGTATCAGGAAAAAAGGAGAATTTAAGCGGATGTAAATGCGAAGGATTCACGCTGCTTGACAGCAGTAGCGCGGAGGGCGCAGGTGAGAAGCATCTTCCTGTAGTGGAAAGAGACGGAAATAAGATTACGGTCAAGGTGGGAAGCGTCTTCCATCCTATGACGGAGGAACACAGCATAGGATGGATCTATCTTGAGACAAAAAAAGGAGGAGCTTTCGTAAGACTTAATCCGGATAGTCAGCCTGTGGGTGAATTTGTGCTGGCGGATGGAGATGTGGCAATTGCGGCGTATGCTTACTGTAATCTTCATGGATTCTGGAAAACGGATATCCAATAGAGTGTAATTATATTCTGTTTTTTACTCAAGGAATGAGGCTCGTCATAGGCAATTAGGCAGTGCATGTATTTGCATCAAAGCTGTAGATTATGGTTTAAGCCTATGACGGGTTTTGTTCACGGCAGTAAATTTGATTGATTTCCATCAATATGGTACTGACGGTATAAAGGTCTTTTACATAGAAGGTGAGCAGTAGTATAATAAGGATAAAAAATGCAGTAAAAGTTCGGTACTTATGAGGAGGAACTTATGGGGGAGATTATTTTTGCGCTATTGTTTTGTGGAATGTTTCTGGCATCTTTTCTTTTCGTTGCGCTGGATATTGTTTTTGCTGTTAAAAAGCAGGAAAGACCGATTTTTGAACTGATTGCCTTTTTTTCAGGAAGCATCTATATGGCGCTTGCATTGTGGGTGTGGGATCTGCCAGGGTATCAGCAGCCCCTCAATATTTGCGCATCGCCAAGGGCGCATGAGCCTTTTTCCAGTGAGCATATGTTGTCCATTGTAATATTTGCTTTTTGGGGATTCTTCAGCTATTTTATTTTGAAATTTACCAGGAAAAAACTCCCGCCCCTGGTTGAGGCAATCTTGCTGGGCGGTGTGTATGTTGGCTGTGGGCTGTGCCTTGTGTGGATGTTCCAGCTGCTTTGCGGCGCCCGTCCTACGGGGATACGCTATGGAGAATTTGATATTTTCGTTGCTTTATGTTTGTGCAGCGTTCCGTTCCTTTATTTGGTCCATGCTGTTTCGCTGATGGTGAAGCTGGTAAAGGAAAAGGCGGAAAAACAAAAAAGCATTCAATATGAAAACCCTGCCGTGCAAAAAATAAACTTGTGGTTCTTAAAAGGGGCAAACTTATTCTGGACAGCAGTGATTGCGCTGCTTCCGGTGCTGGGGCTTTTAGTGATTCTCCTTTGTCTGTTTGGTCAGCAGCCGGATAGCATTATCTTAGTGTTTACCAAGACCAGCGACTGGGTCCTGTCAAAGGAAATCGCGCCGCCGCCAGTAGAATATGACGCCCACTATCTGTGTACCGTTTCCTTACGCGGGCATAGAAAGCTGGTTAAGCCGATCCGGTACGGTGTAAGGAAAGGGCAAAAAATAGTGGTGAACAGACAGCTGTGTGTGGCAAATGCCTTTGAACAGCTGATTATGGAAAAAGCGCCGCGTTTTCACAGGGCGGTCAGAAACTTTTATGATACTTATGGATATCCGGTTTCTAAACATATCCGTCATGCCTGGACTGCAGATGTGGTCTACCTTGTGATGAAACCGTTGGAATGGATATTCCTTATGGTGCTTTACTTATTTGACGAAAAGCCGGAAGACCGCATATGCAGTCAATATCTTCCTAAATTATAATCTCAGTATAGAAGAAGTTTCGATAAATCAAAGGGGAGGAAAAATGAAGCATAAATGTCATCTGCAGACACCCATAGGAATTGTTTGTATAGAAGAGGATAACGGATCTGTCACAGCATTATTTGTTGACAATGAATATGAGGAAGGGTACTATTTATGCAGGTCTGATGAGAAAATGAGGTTTTTAGATGAGCCGGGGACGGCGGTGCTTAAAACCGCGGGAACCCAGCTTATGGAATATTTTCAGGGAAAAAGAAAAGATTTTTCTCTGCCCCTTTCGCCTGTGGGGACAAAGTTTCAGAAACGGGTGTGGGAGGCATTACAGTCCATTCCTTACGGACAGACCAGAAGTTACGGCGAGATCGCTGCGCAGATTGGAAATCCAAAGGCATGCAGGGCAGTAGGGGGAGCAAACAATAAAAATCCTATCATGATTTTTATCCCCTGTCACCGGGTAATCGGTGCAGATGGTTCACTGGTGGGCTTTGGAGGCGGTCTTCCTGCGAAGCGCTATATGCTTGATCTTGAGAAAGGAGAAATTTGATTATGGGTACACCTTATTATGCTGCATAGCAGAGGCTATGCTATAGCCTTTGCTGATCCTGAAAAAGAAATGCAGCAGGAGGTCACAATGAGCTATAGAAATGCAGATGAGATTCTGCCAAGTGATTTGCTTGAACTGATTCAGCAGTACGTGGACGGAGATTATCTATATATTCCCCGCAAAGAATCAAGGAAAAGGAAGTGGGGAGAAAACACTGCAATCAAGCAGGAGCTTGAAGAAAGAAATACTGCAATTTATGAGGACTACATGTTGGGTTTATCTATGGAGGAACTGGCAGCAAAATATTTTTTGTCTGAAAAGAGCATTCAACGTGTGGTATACCAAAAACGCAGAGCATGAAAGGGACAAGATATCTGACAGATAAACACAGATATCTTGTCCTTTCAAATTTTCTCAAGAATCGTTCTTAAATATCTTTGAGGTTTTATTTGAAAAGGCAGGCTGTTATACTTTCGACAGGAAAGAAAAAGGAGGAGAATGATTATGGGCACACCCTATTACATTGCATAGCAAAGGCTATTGCAATTAAAAATATCATGGCAGAAATGTAATAGTCTTTGCATATCCGAAAAGCAGGTAAAAGGAGATGCAGAATGGACTATTTAAATACAATTGAATATAGAATCAGTCCTGTCAGGGCGTTAAAAATCACCCGCAACTGTTCCGGGTGCGGGAGGAAAACTTTCTTTGTCAGCACGGGACAATTCAGGATCAATGCCAACGGAAGCCTTGTAGATATCTGGTTAGTTTACCAGTGTGAGAAGTGCAGGCATACTTATAATCTTGCTGTCTATGAAAGGACAAGGGCAAAGAAGATACCAAAGCAGCAGTATCAGTCTTTTCTTTGTAACGATGAAGCGCTTGCGCTAAGATGCGGTACAGATCTTGATTTATTCAAGAGAAATAAGGCTGAAGCGGATATAAACGGATTAGAATACCGGTATGAGAAGATTGAGCCAAAGGCATTAGAGGCAGAAGCAGCAAAAGTGTCTGTCGGCAGCGCATTATCTGTGGAAACAGACAATGGATGTGTGAGAATAATCATACAAAATCCATACCGGCTGAAAGTGCGTATTGACAAGCTGCTGCCGGAATTGACGAAAATCAGCAGAAGTCAGATGAAAAAACTGATACAGGAGGAAAAAATCTGCTTTGCCGGAACTTATCTGGCAGAAAGGACAGAAATAATTTTGTGTTTTCCGTTTTCACCTCTCCCATTTTGAGGTACAATGTAAAAAGAAACAGAGTTGAAGATAAGCTTTATACAGCTTATCAGAAGATAGGTGGGAACGGCAGGGATTATGGAGCGGGAGATTGATTTAAATCAGATATCGGACGGTAAATTATATCTGGCAAATGACATGGTAAGAACAGGCTGCAACGAGTGTGCAGGCTGTTCTTCGTGCTGCCGGGGAATGGGAGATTCCATTATTCTGGATCCTTATGATATGTATAGCATGGAACAGGGATTGGGCGTTACTTTTGAAAGTTTGATGGAGGATAAGATCGCATTAAATGTGGTGGACGGTATTATCCAGCCCAACATAAAGATGCAGCAGGGGAAAGACTGCTGTGCATTTTTAAATGAAGCGGGAAGATGCAGCATTCATGCTTTCCGACCGGGCTTTTGCCGGATGTTTCCTCTTGGCAGAATTTATGAGGAAGATACCTTCCGCTATTTTCTGCAGGTGCATGAGTGTGCCTACCCCAACAAGACGAAGGTAAAGGTGAAAAAGTGGCTGGAGATACCGGAACTGGGAAAATACGAGGCTTACATTAAGAAGTGGCATTTTTTCCTCAAGGAGGTTCAGGAAATTATTAAGAATACAGAAAATGATGGCATCATCAAAAGCCTGAATATGTATCTGCTGAATCAGTTTTATGTGAAGCTGTATGATGTCACAGCAGATTTTTATCACCAATTTGAGCAAAGGCTGGAGGCGGCAAAGGAAATTGTCAAGTCCTATCATTAATGGATTCCGGAAAGGTAGGTAGTTATGTCAGACATTAAAGCGTCAAAATTATTTTATGCGATCACAGAGGCGGAGATGGAGCGGATTTTAAAGTGTTCCAAATCTGTCTTAAAAAGTTATCCTGCAGGAAAGTACATCTTTGAGCAAGGAGGCATACCATCCAGACTGTTTCTTTTGTTGGAAGGGCAGGTGCAGATCTGCAAGGACTTCACCTCTGGAAAGAGAGATGTGCTGTATCTGGTTGAGGCGGGAAACGTGTTTGGGGAAATTTTTCTGTTTGGAGACCGGAAGCATTATTGGTATGACGCGGTGGCGATTACGGATGTAAAGATTCTGGAAATGCCGTGGGACTTTTTTTATCACTTTTGTTCCAATGCCTGTGATCATCACAAGCAGCTTACCCAGAATATGCTGGAAATCCTTTCAGAAAATAACTTTAAGATTACAAGGAAATTACATATCGTGAGCACTTCGTCTCTGCGGGAGAGAATCGCAATCTGGCTGATTGATGCCATGGATGAGAATGCGGTGGTCAACCTTCCTATGAACAGAGAACAGCTGGCTGATTTTTTGGGGGTCGCGCGGCCCTCCCTTTCCAGAGAACTGATGCGCATGCAGAAGGATGGGTTGATTGAAGTCAATAAAAAGATGATCAGGGTATGTGATAAAGAGGCAGTGGAAATGCTTTATGGAGCGTGAACATTTACGGTAGGGTCGCCCGTCAGGAGGGGCACAGGCACCGGCGGCAGCAAGGTGCAATGTTCTTTTAAAAATACATGGAAATTTTGAATTTGTAACTGTGGTTACGGATTTTTTGGAAAGGAAAACGTATGATTAAGGCATGAAGAACAAACAATGATAAGTGATGATAAAGAAGGTTAAGGAAAGGAGCAACTATTATGGCAAACACAAATTCAGCACAGGTAGAAAACTTAGTAAATCTTTTGGATGGATATGCAGGAAAGGGCGGGCATCATTTGAATGTCAATGTTTTGAACAGAGATATGCTTTTAGATGCACAGAAGCATCCTGAGAATTATCCCCAGCTTACGATCCGTGTTTCCGGTTATGCAGTAAACTTCATTAAACTGACACCGGAACAGCAGGCAGACGTTATCTCCAGAACATTCCACGAGGCAATGTAATCTGCCAGAGCAGAATAGTATTTCTTTAAGAAATCATTCGCACATCCTATGGATTAACAATCGTACAACTTAAACCGGACTGATATTCCTTATAAAGTTCCATGAAAAGTGCTGCTGATTAGAGAGTTACTATGTTTTTCATGGAGGAGAGCGTGACGCTATTAGAATATCGGTCCGGTTTCATATTTTCTGACGGGAAATAGTTCAGTCCGAAATGGAGGAAGATTATGTATCAGGCATCACAAGAGCGTTATCAGTCAATGATATATTCCCGCTGCGGTGACAGCGGATTGAAGTTGCCGGCAGTTTCCCTGGGACTGTGGCACAATTTCGGTGACACGGCATCCTATGAAAGCATGAAACAACTCATCTTTACGGCCTTTGACAATGGAATCACACATTTTGATCTGGCAAATAATTATGGTCCGCAGCCGGGAAGCGCGGAAAAGAATTTCGGGCTTATCGTCAAGGAACATCTCCTGCCCTATCGGGATGAGATGATCGTGAGTACGAAGGCGGGATATGAAATGTGGGACGGACCTTATGGAAATTGGGGGAGCAGGAAATATCTTCTGGCCAGTCTTGACCAGAGCCTTAGGCGGATGGGATTGGATTATGTGGATATTTTTTACCATCATCGGATGGACCCTGAGACGCCGCTGGAGGAGACCATGGGCGCGCTGGCACAGGCAGTTGCAAGCGGCAAAGCGCTGTACGTGGGGCTTTCCAACTATGACGGAGTAACGTTGGAAAAGGCATCGGCAATTTTAAAGGAATTGCGTTGTCCATTTATCATCAATCAGAATCGATATTCCATTTTTGACAGAACCATCGAAGAAAATGGATTGAAAGAGACGGCGGTTAAATTAAAGAAAGGAATCATTGCGTTCAGTCCTTTGGCGCAGGGCATGCTGACAGACCGCTATCTTCATGGGATTCCAGAGGACAGCAGGGTGAAGACGGACGGCAGATTTTTGAAGGAGTCTTCTTTGACGAAACAGCGTCTTATCCAGATTCAGCAGTTAAATGAATTGGCGGCAGAAAGAGGACAGACGCTGGCGAAAATGGCACTTGCCTGGGTGCTTCATGGCGGAGCGGTTACCAGCGTTCTGATTGGGGCATCGAAACCGCAGCA
This sequence comes from Lachnospiraceae bacterium, assembly GCA_011959285.1. Lineage (GTDB taxonomy): Bacteria > Bacillota > Clostridia > Lachnospirales > Lachnospiraceae > Suilimivivens. The sequence continues at coordinate 19,697 of BLLW01000057.1, forward strand.
GATTTTGGATAATATTGGAGCGCTAGAGAATCTTTCTTTTACAAAAGAGGAATTAGAGAAAATTTCATTAATCAGCGCATCCTAAAGTAATAGACATAGGACCAGAGATACCGCATTTTCCAAATCAGGAGAAGGCGGTATTTCTTTGCCTGATAACAGATGTGCATCGCTCATTGTTTCTTTATATATTTATTATATTTAAGCTATTCAGCGTGTAAAATACCTATGAAAGAATATGGATAAAGCAGATTATGGCGGAGGAAATATCATGGGTTCATTTGTGGAGTTCAGGAATGTGAGCAAGACTTATCATATGGGTGAAGTAGATATAGAGGCGCTTAAGGATGTAAATTTTGTGATTGAAAAAGGTGAGTTTTGTGTTGTGGTGGGTGCCTCCGGGGCGGGCAAGACGACGATTTTAAATATCTTAGGCGGAATGGATACCTTGTCTTCCGGGCAGGTTCTGCTGGACGGTGAGGAAATTTCGGCTTATAACAAGAAGAAATTGACCGCATACAGAAGATTTGATATAGGGTTTGTATTTCAGTTTTATAATCTGGTGCAGAATCTGACGGCGCTTGAAAATGTGGAACTGGCGGCGCAAATCTGCAAGGAGCCGCTGGACGCAGGCACTGTTCTGGAAATGGTAGGACTTAAGGAGCGGGAAGGAAATTTCCCGGCGCAGCTATCCGGCGGGGAGCAGCAGCGGGTGGCGATTGCAGGATGCGCAGGCGGTACATGGCTGTTCCCCAGGGTAATCTGGTACGGATACAGCATTATGTACAGCATGGGAGAAATATAGAGTATTACTTTGATTTTAAACTGGCATTGCTTTCTCTGCTAGCAGCGCTTGTGTGTTCTGTGGGATCTGCCTACCTTTCCTGCCGACATGAATTGAAAAGTGTCCCGGCAAATCTGATTAGACCCAAAGCGCCCAGAGCAGGGAAGCGGATTTTCCTGGAAAAGGTGACCTTTGTCTGGCGCAGGATGAAATTTCTGCACAAGGTTTCTGTGAGAAATCTGATCAGGTACAAGAAGCGCTTTTTTATGATGATTCTTGGTATCAGCGGATGTACGGCGTTGCTTCTTACCGGGTTTGGGGTGAGAGATTCGATTATCAATATTGCCGGAATGCAATATGAGGAGATTCAGATTTCCTGCAGATGCGAGGAAAGTGTGGATTTAGATTTTGGAGGCAGGACGAAATCGGTTTATTTGGAAATCCCCGAAGATGCGGAGGAAATTGGCACATTCTTAAATCTGCACACACAGGGCGGGGCAGCGATTCCCTACCCGGGGAATGGAGAAGCGGTCCTTACCGCCAAAGTGGCGGAGAATATGGGCATCAAAGCAGGCGACAGAGTGACCTTTAGGGATAATGATATGAATAGCTTTAAAGTGACCGTCTCTGCGCTTTGTGAAAACTTTGTATACAACTATATTTATATAAGCAAAGAGACCTACGAAGAGCAATTAGGCAGTGCGCCGGCGTATAAAAGCGCCTATGCAATTGTGAAAGAAGGCAGTGACATCCATGAGACGGCGGACTATGTTTTCAGAGAGAATCTGGTTCTGACGGGAATGGGAGCCGTTGTGGGAATGGGACTTGGAAAATGGCTGCACTGGTTCGTCATGTACAATATTAATATTGATATGATTTCCTTCAAGACAATCATCATGCCGGTCAGCTATCTGTGGAGCCTTTTGCTCACATTCGCATTTGCTTTGATGGTGAATGGCATTATGTATTTCAAATTGGAAAAGATAAATATGGCAGAGGCATTAAAATCTATAGAGTGATAACAAACGCTGTTTATAACAGCTTATTGTCGCAAACGCTGTTTATAACAGCTTATTGTCGCAAACGCTGCTTACATCAGCTTATTGTTGCAAAAGAAAAGACCGCCGCAGGAAGTAAATTCGTGCGGCGGTCTTTAAAAAAGATTATTTGCCTTATTTTTCTTTTTTCTTTCTGCCAATCATGGTGAAGCAGATGATGGCGGCAACGATATAAAGAACCAGAGTCACATAAAGTACCATCTGGTAGCCGGTAGGATTCACCATGGTGTCCGCATGACCTTCCAGAGGAATTTCTGTTCCGAAACGTTTTACGATAAAGGATGCCATCTGGTTTCCGGTAAGACCTGCAAATGCCCATGCAGAGAGGGTAATTCCGTGGATGGCGCTGATGTTTTTCATACCGTAATGATCGGAAAGCAGGGTGGGCACATTGCTGAAGCCGCCGCCGTAGCCTGCATTTACAACGAACAGAAGAATCAGCACCAGTATCATAAAGAGAGTATTCTGTCCCATGTCGGTGATGCCCTGTGTAAGAACTACAAGCCCGGTAGCCGCAATGGAAAGAATGAATATAATCTTATAAATGGTATTCCTGTCTTTAAAGGTATCTGCCCATGCAGAGAATCCAAGACGTCCTGCCGCATTGAAAACTGCGGTGATGGAAGAAAGTACGCCTACCATTCCAACCAGACCAATACACTTGATGATCATCTTTTCCTGGGAGATAAGAGCAAGTCCACAGGTGATGTTGAGATAGAACATCAGCCAGATACCGATAAAAGTAACAGGCTTTTCTTTGATGACGTCGATTGGGCGTGCCCCCTTTTCAGAAGTTCCAGCTTCATGCCAGCCAGCAGGCTTTGCAAGGAGGAGATGCCCTACGAACATCATCACAAAGTATACTATCGCAAGGATGAGGAACATTTTATAAATTCCGCCCTCGCCCAAAGAGTTAAGCAGCGCCTGCATGATGGGACTGGCGATTGCTTTGGCAGCGCCGAAACCTGCTACTGCAAGTCCGGTAGCCAGACCCTTGCGGTCTTCAAACCAGAGCATCAGCGTCTTAACGGGAGAAAGATAGCCAGTACCCAGACCGATTCCCATAATGAAACCGTAGCATACATAGATACCGATCAGTGCAAGGATGCTGCCCTTATGTGCGCCGCCGTACCAGATAAAGAAGCCAGTGCCCGCCATTCCGGCGGCAAAGCATATGGCAGCAATCAGAGAGGACTTGTGAATGTCCTTTTCTACGATGTTGCCAAGGAAGGCAGCTGACATACCGAGGAAGAAAATGGCAAAACTAAAAGCCCACTCGGTAGCGCCTTTGGAAAATCCGATATAATCGGCGATTTCCTGACTGAAAATGGACCAGCAGTAAACTGTACCAATGCTGCAGTGAAGCAATAGTGCGGGTATGGCAGCACGTACCCATTTGTTTTGTTTCAAGTTTTCCATGTCGTAACTCACTTTCCCTTATGTATTATTATTGATATAAAATGTTAAATGTCGATTCTTATTATACATGAGAAGGGGCATTTTTCCAAGAGGTTTCTGCATAAAAGAGTGGGAGGGTAACCGTTCAGCCTGCAAGGGCAGGACAGCAGTGACACGGG
>BLLW01000058.1 GCA_011959285.1 Lachnospiraceae bacterium
ATGTGGATTATTCGGTGCAGAGCGTAGACCCCACAGAATATGGAGAGGCACTTTGGGATTATATGGTAAAAGCAATGGGAGCAGAAGAAGGGCAGTATGCAATCCTCACCGGAGGACTAGAAGCAGCAGCGCTGAATATGTGGATTGATGCCGGACGGGAATATGCAAAGGAAAAATATCCCAATCTGGAACTGGTTACAGAGCCTATTGCAACCAATGAACAGCAACAGGAGGCATATTCCAGAACATTAGACCTGATCAAGACCTATCCCGATTTAAAGGCAATCGTTGCTGTCAGCACGCCTGCACCCATCGGTGCAGCACAGGCAGTGCAGGAGAAAGGGCTCCAGGATCAGATTGCAGTGGTGGGAGGCGTCCTTCCCAACGATGCCAATCAATATTTGAAAGACGGTTCCCTTGACTACGGCGTTGTGGAAGCCAATCCCGAACTGCTTGGATACGCAACTGCCAAGATTGCCGCAATGGCATTAAACGGTGAAAAAATCGAGGATGGCGCTTTGATTGAAGGCGTTGGAAATATCACAGTTTATGAAAACGGAAAAACAATTGTCCTTGGACCGCCTCTGATTATCGATGCCAATAACGTAGATGAATATGATTTCTAGGGAAAAATAAATGCAGTAATGATTGCTGCCAAATGGAAGTATTAGTTGAGAATTGCAAGGTCTGACCGCTCATAACGGTTATGACCTTGTAATTGCTTCTTATATTTCCAACACTTAATTGCATCCTCCAGAGATTTCCCCTGATTATCGGCAAAGAAATCCCGGATATAGGTGTTATACTCGAATTGCTTATCAATTTTCGTCTTTCCCGCCTTCTTTTCTTCGAGAATCTGGTAATAAGCGGCAATCGCCTCTTTGTAGGTTCTTCCGGCATTGCTTTTCAGCCACTTTTGAAATGCAACATTAAAAGAAAAACTGTCTCCAATATGTTCTTTAAAAAATGCCCGATGCTTCTCCGAACAGACAAAATCGGTCTCGATTGCTGTATCCAAGCTGATATCGGATACGGATGCGGATCTTTTCTTAACAGGTGAGGAGGATAAGACCTCGCCGGTATCGAGAAAATGGGAAATCCGCTCTGTAATTTCCAGCTTGCCGCCGGAAACAGGAAGGTTATTTTGCCTGCAAAAGTCTACTAATTCCTCTTTCAAATAGTAAAAATCGCGAAAGGTCTTACGGTCTAAATTTTTGTCTAATAGGGGTCTTTGGATCATGGCGTTTCTCCTTTGTGCTTTTATGTTACCACAAACAGTGAAAAAGGGCAATGCAAATTTCGAATATATGTTCGATTTTTGAAAGGTGTTGTCAAAGCATTAAATATAGGGGCGGTTTCGAATATATATCAAGAAACTCGTGATTGCCAAAAGGCAGCCGCTTTGTTAAAGTATTATTGTAAATAAATTTGCAGGTAAGAAGTGCAGGAATCTAATATAAAGAAATGGAGACAGGAATATGGCAGTTCAAGGAGTAGATAAGGGGCACTATTTTAAGGAGCAGACGGTGCAAAAGTCGCAGGTGAAGGGAAATGGGAGCTTTTATGAAAGCCTTGCAGCGGTGTCGGATATGACCACGGAGCAGCTGATGCAGGAGATCGGGAACAGGAAGAATGAACTTTATGAGAAGGTGAAAAAGGGAGAGCTGGAGGAAAGCTTTCAGATTGGCGGGCAGTCGTTTACGTTGAAGGAATGGAATAAATTGCTGGAGTCCTTTGACTTAGCACAGGATAAGCTGAAAGCGCTTTTGGAAGAGAAGCTGGAACAGCAGAAGAAGGAGGAGGCGTAAATGGCAAGTACGATTCAAGTAAGAGTAGACGATGATTTAAAAACAAAGGCAGATGCTTTGTTTAAAGATTTAGGAACAGATACTACAACTGCAATCCGTATGTTTTTAACACAGGCATTGGCAGTAAATGGTTTTCCGTTTGAAATAAAAAGGGCAACTGCAAATCCATATGAAGCGTTAACAGAACAGGAAATATTAGATAAGCTGGAAAAATCGCGCGAGCATGCAACGCAGGGGATGTATAAAGATGCGATAGAAGTTTCTCGTGATATGAGGGCGAAGTATGGGTTATGAAGTAGTAGTTACAAGAGATGCGGAAGAGGACTTAGAGCGTTTTGTTAAATATCTTATTATAGAGAAAGAAAGTATGCAGGCAGCAGAAAATGTACTGAATGATTACGATGCAACAATTGAAAGTCTAAAGTATGTGGCTGGAAGTTTGAAGTTGTGCAATAACCCAAGACTTCGCCAATTAGAATATCGTCGCATTAATTTTTTAAATCATAGATATTTTATGATATATCGCATCGTGGATAATGTAGTATTTGTGGATAATATTTTTCATGAGTTGCAGGATTATGAAAATAGGATGTGTTAAAAGGAGATGAATCTGAATGTGAAAAGGGCTCATACATAGGCAGATAGCAGAAGTAATTGACATTTCTTAATAAATTAGTTGCAATCATTTTATGAATAAATATTCATTCATAAAACAAGGAGGAAGCATCATGCCGAAATCGCAGGAACGATGTCAGGAAATAAGGGAGGAAACCCGTTCTAAAATATTGCATGATTCTATGCTTTATTTTGCCAAAAACGGATTTGCCGGCACAAAGATAAGTGATCTGGCTAAACAGATCGGCATCGGGCAGGGAACCATTTATATCTATTTCAAATCCAAGGAGGAACTATTTGGTGAGATTTTTGCTCTGGCGAACAGCAGTAAGGATATAAAGGATCTGAAAATGCTGGTACATCTGCCGATCCCTGCCAAAAAGAAGATACAGAATCTTTCAGCAAGTATTATGACGAAACTTAGGCAGGATGAGGATTATGCGGCAAAGATTGCCTTAAATACGCAGATGATGTTTGAAAAGAAGGACTTTGCTTCCGCGGAGACAACCTACCAGTCAGAGTTGTATCAGCTGACGGAGCGGATCATCAAACAGGGTCAGAAAGAAGGAAGTGTGGTGGAGGGTCTGCCCATGAAGTTAGCGGATTATTATTGGGGCGTTGTTTACCTCTACGCACTCAAAAAGCTATTTACCACCCAGTATGAAATGATTTCCGATGAAGATTTGGCGAGGGTTCTGCTGAAAGATAAATAGGAAAGAGAAAGGAGCTTGCATGAAAAAATTGCAATCGTAACGGGCGCTTCCGCCTGTAAAACAGTGATTACCGATAAAAATTGGGTAGAACTTGTCAGGGAAAATTAAAAAGTTCCATTTGCAATAGATAAAGGAGAATTAGTCAGTACCTTTATTATTTCGGCGGAAGCGGACACCCAGATGATGGTTATGGTACATCATTTGGCAGGGGATGGAAAAGCAATTCTTTATCTTATGCGGGATGTTAGAACGGATAGGAATAGCAAAATCGTAGTATTTTCCTTTGTACTTTAAATGAATTATCAGTACATAGGGTCTCTTGGATTTAAATAATACTTCAGGATCATTATGATATTTCTTGAGCAAGGATGTACTTATTGTAACGAGTTTCATAGATTTGCCCTTTGACTGGAAGAAAAGAATAATTGAGATAAAAACGGGGCTGTTTTGTGACAAGCCCCGTTTGCCATGTAAGCGATATTCTACGCAATAAAGCACCCCGTCGCTTTCGGAGGTTAAACATACACGTTCATCATATTCTAGCCGTGATGACCGACAAGTATTTCTACTTGATTATAATTATATGTAAAAAAATAACAAGATACAGTAAATAAATTTTTTATATAAAAATAGAGTATCCCATAAAAAGTAAACCGAATTAATACAATCTGTTTACACTTATCTGCAATTCCGCTATACTGGATATGTCAGAAGAGGAGAGGATAGATTATGACCATAAAAGATCAGGTATTGCTATTGTTAGAGAGCCATCGCGGCGAGTTTTTTTCAGGGCAGGAAATTGCAGACCGCCTGTCCGTGACCAGGGCAGGCATCTGGAAGGCAGTCAAAAGTCTTGTAAAAGAGGGCTACGCCATAGAGGCGGTGAACAATAAAGGCTATATTCTGCAGAAAGCGCCGGATGTGCTTTCTGCCGCGTTTATTGAGCAGCAGTTAAAGGAACGGGGCATTCACCTTGCCGTGCAGGTGGAAAAAATGGTGGATTCCACCAACAACGTATTAAAGCAGTACGTTGCAGGCGGGGAAAAGCGGGATATGGTACTGCTGGCGGAGGAACAGAGTGCAGGCAGGGGAAGGAGAGGGCGGTCTTTCTACTCCCCGGAGGGAACGGGGCTTTATTTAAGCCTTCTTTTACATCCAGACGTTGGACCGGAAGAGGGAACCATGCTCACCACACTCACGGCAGTCGCCGCTGCAAAGGCGGTGGAGAGAATCATAGGCGAGCAGGTACAGATCAAATGGGTAAATGATGTCTGGTTAAGGGGCAAAAAGATTTCAGGCATTTTGACGGAAGGATCCGCTTCCCTTGAGGAAGGAAAGTTAGAGTATGTGGTGGTCGGCATCGGCATTAATATTTATGAACCGGCAGGGGGATTCCCGGAGGAAATAAAAGAAGTGGCAGGAGCGGTATTTACCCATGATATTGCACAGGAAAATCTGCGCAACAGGCTTTCGGTGGATTTTTTGACCAATTTCATGGACTATTATCAAACCTTTCCCTCGAGAGATTATCTGGAAGAGTACCGTAGACGCTGCTTTGTGGTGGGGAAAAGAGTCCGCATCGTTACGCCCGGAGGAACACCCGGCAAAGCGCTGCAAAATACGGAGGGCAAAGAGATTCCAGACAGAGAGTATGCTTTTGCTTTAGGAGTTGATGATGCCTGTCATCTGAAAGTACAGTATGATGACGGAACCATAGACTTTCTCTCCAGCGGAGAAATCAGTATTAAATTGGAGTAAAGCAGGAAGATGAAATTTTATTTTGCTCCCTTTGAGGGAATCACAGGCTATCTTTACCGCAATGCCTATCATGAACTGTTTGACTGCGGCATAGACAAGTACTTCACGCCATTTATTGCAGTGAGCCAGAATGGTCTTACGAAATCCCGGGAATTAGAGGATCTAAGCCCGGAGCACAACAAAGGAATGACGGTCATTCCCCAGCTTTTGGGAAATAATGGGGAGCAGGTTAATCATTATTTCCACAGGCTTAAGGAGATGGGGTATGAGGAAGTAAACTTAAATATAGGGTGCCCTTACCAGACGGTGGTATCGAAGAGAAAGGGGGCAGGGCTCTTAGCTGACACGGATCTGCTGAAAGAATTTTTGGAGGCGGCGTTTGGCAATCCGCCTGTCAGGGTTTCTGTCAAGACCAGAATCGGTATGGAGAAGGGGGAAGAGTTTGAAGAGATTCTGGATATCTATAACCAATATCCAATCTCTGAACTAATCGTGCACCCTAGGGTGAGGGAGGATTTCTACCAAAACCATCCCGATTTAGATGTTTTTGCATTCGCAGTGGAAAACAGCAGGGCGTCGGTGTGCTATAATGGAGATATTTTTACCCGGCAGGATTTTCAGATGATTACAGAGCGTTTTCCTAAGCTTGACCGGATCATGCTTGGCAGAGGGCTTTTGGCGAATCCGGGGCTGCTTACGGAAATCATAACGGGAAAATCCATGAAAAAAGAGGAGTTAAAGATTTTCCATGACCGAATTTTCCATGATTATGCACAGATTATGTCAGGAGAAAAAAATACCCTGTTCAAAATGAAAGAATTGTGGAACTATTTTCAATTTCTGTTTGAGGACAGAGAAAAATACTTAAAGAAAATCCGCAAAGCTAAAAACTTCGGGGAATATAAAAGCGCGGTTGATGCAATTATGCGGGCAGAAAGGACTGAAATATGCAATATGCAAGAAAATTAAGAAAAGGTGACAAAGTGGCAATCGTAAGCCTGTCGGGCGGCATGTTAGGCGAAGATTTTTGCAGCCACAATATTGAGATTGGCGTAAAAAGATTGAAAGAATATGGATTGGAGCCTGTATTTATGCCAAATGCATTAAAGGGCATTGCATATTTGAAGGAGCATCCGCAGGCAAGGGCAAAGGACCTAAAAGACGCTTTTTTAGATGCTTCCATTGCAGGGATTATTTGTGCCATAGGCGGCGACGATACCTATAGGGTCCTGCCTTACCTGATGGAGGATGAGGAGTTTATCCGTGGAGTGAAGGAGAATCCTAAATTGTTTACCGGGTTTTCCGACACAACGATTAATCATTTGATGCTGTATAAACTTGGTCTGTCTACTTATTATGGTCCCAATTTTATCTGTGACTTGGGTGAAATCGCAGACGACATGCTGCCGTACAGTAAGAAGGCATTCGAGAGTTACTTAGAGGGCGGGGAATGCAGTGAAATTGTATCCAGCGAAAAATGGTACGAGGAAAGAAAAGACTTTTCCAGGGCGGCAATGGGAACAGACAGAATCGCGCATAAGGAAGAAAGAGGATTTGAACTTTTGCAGGGCAGTGAAGTTTTTGGGGGCAGGTTATTAGGCGGCTGTCTGGACAGCTTTTACGATATACTGACGACAACCAGATATGAGGATGAAAAAGAAATCTGCGAAAAATATGGGCTGTTTCCAAGCAAGGAAGAATGGATGGGCAAGATTTTATTCATAGAAACATGCGAAGAAAAGCCTGCACCGGAACTTTTTGAAAAGGAGATCACGGCGCTTAAGGAAAGGGGCGTATTTGATGCGGTAAACGGCGTTTTAGTCGGTAAACCGCAGGATGAAGCTTATTATCAGGAATATAAGGATATTCTAATAAAGGTGATTGATAACAAGGAGCTTTCCATTGTCTATAATGTGAATTTCGGACATGCTGCGCCTAGGTGCGCACTGCAATATGGCGCTATGGCAAAAGTAGACATGCGGCTAAAGAAAATCTATCTGGATCAAAAGCAGGCTTTATCATAAAATGTGGATTACATAGCTTCATCTTTATGTGAGATTGGGCGGCTAAGACGGTTATCTTTCCGGCACAGGAAGAATACACTGCATATCCCAAGCACGATCTGGACGGCAGGGATGGTGTACCACACGCCGTTTAACCCGAAAAACAGTGGCAGCAGAAAGATGAATACAATAGTCAGCAAGATTTCTCCATACACCAAAATGCTGGAGAGCACTACTTTGTGGGTGGCATAAAAGTAAGAAACCGCAGGTTTGGTAAGCCCATAAAAAGCCATGACCAATGCAAAGAAAGGCGCGGCATAGACAATGTATGCGCCGGCATCGGGGGAAGTACCATAGAAAGCAGGGATGAGATTACGCGCCAGCATAAAAAGCACAGCCCCGACAACGCCAAAGCCGATGCCAAGCAGAAAGGTCCAGCGAGCATAAGCTTTTAAAGCGGTCTTATCGCCTTTTCCCTCGCTTAAGGAAAGCAGGGGCTGGCTCCCGTCGCCGATGCCCTGCACCAGAAGTTCCATAAAAGATATAATATAGGCGAGCACAGCGTAAGCGCTTACAGCCTCTTCACCGCCATATTTAAGCGCCTGAAGGTTCATCAGGATAATGGTGACAGAGGGCAGGTAGGTAAGCCCGAAAGGGGAAGCCGCCACACGCAGAATAGAAAGAATCGTTGCTTTTTCAGGATGAAGGCTGGAAAAAGAGATACGGTTCTTTTTTCTTACATAAAAAGCAATGCAAAAAACCAAGGTCAGAACTTGTCCAAGCACGGTAGCGAGAGCCGCGCCCTTAAGTCCAAGATTTAAGACGATGACAAAAACATAATCCAGAAGAATGTTGGAAATACATCCGGATGCCATGGCACACATAGCATAAAAAGAAGCGCCGTGGTTGCGCATAAGGGGAACCATGCCGGAAGCAAATACCTGAACGATTCCGCCCAGCAGGATATATTTCAAGTAGATTTCCGCAAGGTGGAGCAAAGTGTCTTCAGCACCCAGCAGTCTTAAAAGCGGGGTGCCGCACAGAAAAAGAAAAAGGGTCAATAAGAGAGCGCCTGCAAGAAGCAGGAAGAGGGCATTCCCCTCTGCCCTCTGCGCTTTTTTGACATTGCCGGCGCCTGCATTTATGGAAATGGTCACGGCTGCGCCCATGCCGATACCTGTGCCGAGAGAAATAATCAGGGCAACCAAAGGCCACGCAATATTAATGGCGGCAAGCCCGGGATCGCCCATGGCCCTGCCGACGAAAATACCATCTACAATAGAGTAAATTCCTGTGAGCAGGAAAGAAAGCATGGAGGGGAAGATATATCCCGCATATTTCTTTTTCATTACATCCTCCTATAAAACATATTATCCTGTATTATAATGATAGAAAGGAAAATATGCAAGTCACGATCTGCGGTGTCAGATTTTGGAGTGAAGATGTTTCTGCAAAAGGAACAGGGCGGCTACGTTTGGAATAATCATAAAGGCATTGATCAGGTCGGTGCATTCCCAGACCAGGTTTAGAGGCAGGACGGCGCCTATGTAGATCATGACAATATAAGCCACTTTGTAAAAAGATATAAATTTGTTATGTGTCAGATAGCAATACGCTTGTTCACCAAGGTAAGACCATCCGATTAAGGTGGTGATGGCAAATGCTACAAGACATATGGACAGGAAGGCATTGCCAAAAAGCGGCAAATAGGAAAAGGCGGCGTCGGTAAGCCCGGCTTCGTTGACGGCAGCGGCGGATTCCGGGTGCAGAATCATGTTGGTGACAATGACCAGACCGCTTAAGAGACACATGACTACGGTGTCCCAGAAGACGGCTGTCATGGATACATATGCCTGGTGGGCGGGATTGTCGGTCTCCGAGGCGGCGGCAGCGATGGCGGCAGTCCCGATGCCTGCCTCATTGGTAAAGAGTCCTCTGGCAATGCCGTAGCGTGCGGTGATGATCAGGGAAGAACCCACAGCGCCGCCAAGGGCTGCCCGGGGCGCTAAGGCGTGGGTTACAATCAAGCGGATGGCAGGCAGGAAGGCTTCCCGGTTTATGACAAGGAGGAGGACGCAGCTTGACGTGTAAAGGATGCCCAAAAAGGGAACAATCTTAACGCACACGTTGCCGATGGAGCGGATGCCTCCCACGATGACCAGACCGGCGGTAAAGGCGGCAAGAAATCCTGCAATATGGGGATTCAGACCAAAACTTAGGGAGGTAGTCTGGGTGATGGAATTGGACTGGGTGGTGCATCCTACGCCGAAGGCGGCAATCAGCGTGAGGAGACCGTAGAATTTCCCTACAGATTTGTTATGTAAACCATTTTCCCAGACATACATAGGTCCTCCCTGATAGGTGCCGTCCTTTGAACGGTTCCGGAAGCGCACGCTCAAGAAACACTCGCAGTAGGCGGTCGCCATGCCTAAAATGCCTGTGATCCAGCACCAGAAGATGGCGCCCGGACCGCCTAAGGCGACTGCGGTGGAGACGCCTATGATATTGCCGGTGCCCAAGGTGGCGGCAAGGGTGGTGGAGAGGGTGGCAAAGACAGAGAGATTCTTCCCCTCCTTATTGCTGGCAGGGGTTACGGAAAGTTTGATGGCTTTCAAAATATTTTTCTGCGGGAAATGCAGTTTCATGGTAAAATATAGATGCGTACCCATCAGCAGGAATAAAAGCGGACCGCTCCACAAAAACTGATTGATGGACTGAATAAAGGTAAGAATGGATTGCATAAGTTCCTGACCAGGCGTACAGCCTTGGGATGTCTTACTATTAATATAGTATTTCACAGGAAAGGATATGAATGCTTTCTGACAAAAGAGGTATGGAGATTGAAAAAGTGGAAACGCTGGGCACCGGCTATGATGATCCTGTTTTCTGTGCTCTTAAATATCATAAGCAGAATATGGAAGGGATTCAGTAATTTTTATGTAAACCAGATTTTCCCTGTCTGGGTGGAGACCTATGGGCGGCTCACGGGGCTTTTTCCCTTTTCCGTGGGAGAGTGGATGCTTTACCTGGCTGTGCTGTTGGTGTTTGCCCTGGCAGCAGGCGGGATTCTTTTGCTTATCATGAGGCGGAAACTTTCGGAAGGGTATAAGCGGGGATATAAAAGATATGCTTTTTTTATTTATTGGGTGTTCGGCATTGTCTGTGTCATAATGACACTCAATTGCTTCCTTTTATATCAAGCATCTCCTATTAGCGAACGGTATGAAATCGGCGGCAGCCGGGATAAGGAATACGGCGCTGCAGAAATCGCCGCGCTTCGGGATTATGTGGTAGTTAAGGCAAATGAACTTGCGCCTTTTTTTGAGCGGGATGCGAGAGGGTATCTGATTGCACCGGGCAATATGGAAGAAGAAGCGGTAAGGCAGATGCAAAGGCTGGGAGAGCGGCTTGAAAATCTGCAGGGATATTATCCTTATCCCAAGAAGCTGTTCTTATCGGGGTTTTACAGTCAACAGTATATCATGGGCTACTATTTTCCTTTTTCCATGGAAGCAAATTACAATCGGCAGATGTATGTCACCAATACGCCGGTGACTATGTGCCACGAGCTGTCCCATCTGAAAGGATTTATCTTAGAGGATGAAGCGAATTTTATCGGTTATCTTGCTTGTGTGGACGCGGAGGATCCGCTGTTTCGCTACAGCGCATATTTAAGCGTGATTGGTTATCTTGACAGGGATTTCATAAAGGCGATTGGGGAGGATGCGGAAATCTATCTGGAACACCCCCAGATTTCCCAGCAGGTGGCGGATGATAAAATGTTCCTTACAAATGAATCATGGGAGCAGGTGGAGAGGCGGGCAGTCTTAAGTACAGAGACGGTGAGGCAGGCGGCGGATACTTTTTTGGATACGACCCTGACCTTAAACGGTGTGACAGACGGCACGGTAAGTTACAGCAGAGTAGTGAGACTGCTGTTGCAATATTATGACGGAATATTATACTGATAGTAAAAAGCAAGCTGCTATAGAAAGGTGGAATTGAGAATGGGGAATATCATCGATTATGTGAAGAAATGCGGGCAGTATGCCTTTTCGGAGAAACCTTTAAACGAGGTGGACAGTCTGGTGCTGTGCCAGCTGGTGTATCTGAATTATGAACCCTTTGTGCCGGGCATCGAGAGAAGAAATACGCCGGTGAGCATCCAGAGCATTTACGAACATCCGGACAGGGACAGGATTTTAGAAGACTATTGGTATAAGGAAGAAAACAAAGAACTTTTTGCAGCGGCAGCCCAGTCGGTCAGATTTGGTTCTGTTAAAATGAATTACTATGTCAATATCATCAATGAAGTGGAGGAGACCCAGTTTTCTGCCATGACATATGTCCTGGAGGATAAAAATATATATATTGCTTACAGGGGAACCGATGCGACGATTGTTGGGTGGAAGGAAGATATGAATCTCGCCTTTTCTAAGCCCCTTCACGCGCAGCAGCTGGCGGTGGAGTATATGGACAGGGTGGCAGGATATGTGGCAGGTGATTTTTATGCGGGAGGACATTCCAAGGGCGGCAATCTGGCAGTTTATGCAGCGATGAATTGTGCGGAGAGGACGAGGGAAAAGCTGCTTAAGGTATTCAACCACGACGGACCGGGTTTTAGACCGGAAATCCGCAAACAGGGAAATTTCCAGGCGATTGCCGACAGGGTGGTGAAATTCATTCCCCGCTCTTCTCTGGTTGGAATGATTTTGGAAGACCATTGCGATTACGAAGTCGTGGAGAGCAAGGGAATCGGGCTGCTTCAGCACAATGCATACAGCTGGAAGGTGGGGAAGGATGCCTTCGTGCGGGCAAAGAATATGACCAGCAGCAAGATTATGCGGGATGCGTCCATGAATGAGTGGATTCTTTCCCTCACTGAAGAGGAGACCCATGCCTTTGTGGATACGCTGTATGAGGTGGTTTCCGCATCGGAGGCGTCTAATATATTCGAGTTTGGCGCGGACTGGAAAAAATGCCTTCAGAATATTGCGGCGGCGGCAAAGGAATTGGATGATGCTACTAAGAAGGGGCTTCAGAAAACGGCGCGTTCCTTTTTTGATATTCTGATAGAAAACATCAAGGCGGAGTATGCGGCGCGTAAGGAATAGAAGAGCAACCGTCCAGTGCACAAGGACAGCATGGCAGGGGGAAGCCGGCGTCCGCAGACTAGGACCGCAGTGACTATTAATCCATTTTTTCCTTGATTAGGGAATTAAGTTGTGCTATACTGATTTTGTTGCAGATGTAGTTCATCGGTAGAATATCAGCTTCCCAAGCTGAGGAGGCGGGTTCGATTCCCGTCATCTGCTTACATGAGAAATAGCCGTAAACTTGGAGGATTTGCAGTAAAATCAAAGGTTTGCGGCTATTTCTATAATCGTTTTCACGACGCGAAATAGACATTAATCTTATGCAAATGACCAATGAGAATTTTAAGTGTATGATAGAGAGGTTAAAAAATCCGGCAGACAGCGAGGAAAAATGATGCCTGTTATTTGCCGGGAACTGCAAAAAGACCAATAGCCGGCGGATAATAAGTAAAGATGAAAAAGCATACCGCAATGGCAATGACTGCAATTATAAAAAGCGGGAGTACAGGACTTAACCGACAGGATAAAACATACTTGTATACGTTCCAAAATGCGACCATGACGCTCCCTATGAACACGGCAATATCAAGAGCGATGTAATCGCTCCCGAGAATACCTTTGTACGTATAAAATAGTACAGGTATCAGGAAAGTACCGGATAAAATTCCATATAGAAGCGCTGAAGGGATGCAGGGAAATGCATCCTTTAATTTTTTATATGCATAAAGGGTATAGAGCAGCATGGGAAAGAAGAGCAGTTTCATGTGCTCCCAAGTGGATTCATTGACAGGAAAGAAAAGCCCGACGATGGGATTTTGACCGGACCATTCATAGACAAAATGCCAAAGCGTGCCGACAATCGAAACAAAAAGGATTCCTTTTATCATTTCTTTTTTTAGTTCATTCATAAGAGCACCCCTCTTTTATTATACGCAGACATTGAAAAATCATACAGATTATAAATGTTGGGATATGCGTTTATTAAGATAGTAAACATTGGAATTGTGTGGTAGAATGATTTTGTTGATTTTTAAGAAAATTTGCCACAGGGAGGTATTTCATGGCTGAAAAATATTATGCGGTCAAGGTAGGCTTGCAGCGGGGCATCTTCAGGACCTGGGAGGAATGCAG
Source organism: Lachnospiraceae bacterium (assembly GCA_011959285.1). Classification (GTDB taxonomy): domain Bacteria; phylum Bacillota; class Clostridia; order Lachnospirales; family Lachnospiraceae; genus Suilimivivens. Next base: position 13,125 of record BLLW01000058.1, read on the forward strand.
GCTCAATGTAAGCGGCTACCCCGGCGCCGAGTTCAAAAGTTTCAAGACGAAGGCTGATGCATGTGCCTATCTGGGCATTGAATATGTGGAAGATGAACCGGAGGATATTTTTGAACAAAAGAATGGTTGGAAAGAGGGAGACTGTGTTAAAATATATGTAGACGGCAGCTACAACAGTGCGTCAAAAGAATTTTCTTACGGCATGGTGGTGCTTGGGGAAAGCGGTGAGGAGAAGTACAGCCGTAAATTTGACGATGAGGATTTGGCGTCGATGCACAATGTGGCTGGCGAGATCAAAGGCGCGGAAGCAGCAATGCAGTATGCGGCGGATCATCACCTGAAAGAGATAGAGATCTACCATGACTATGAGGGAATTGCCAAGTGGTGTCTGGGCATGTGGAAGGCAAACAAGGAGGGCACCAAGGCATACAAGGCGTTTTATGACAAGATAAGCCGGCAGGTGAAAATTAAATTCATAAAAGTAACGGGTCATTCAAATAATAAGTATAATGATATGGCAGATCAGCTGGCAAGAAAAGCGCTGGGATTGGAGTAAGGAAAGGCGTGTAGGATAAATATACGGACTTTGGGAGGAGATTGTTGTGATACACTTTTTATTAAAGGAAACGCAGCCTGTCATTGCGGCAGTGGGGCTGTTCATGGCGTTTTTGGGAACCTGTTTTTTTACATTTAAATTTTTTGACCTTTTGCCCCGGGACGCGGGCAGGGATTTTGCCCATGACGGGAAGCTCTCAGCGGGAAAACCGCGGGGCGCAGGCATCATTTTTATTTTGGTCTTCGTTGCGTCGGCGCTTTTATTTGCACCGGTTGATTTGGAAATCATTATCTACTTGATACTGGTGGCGGCGGAAATGCTCACCGGATATATGGATGATGCATCAGAGCATCCGTGGGGAGAATTGAAAAAGGGGATTCTGGATCTGGTGATTGCTTGTGTCCTTGCAATCACTTATCTCAATTTCAATTCTAATACGATCCAGATAGCCACTTTGGGAATCGACCTCACCATTCCGCCTGTTCTTTTCGGGATTCTGACGGTGATTCTGGTGTGGGGGTCTATCAATGTGACCAACTGTTCTGACGGTGTGGACGGGCTTTCGGGAACGCTGACGATCATCACGCTGACTACCTTTTTTGTGGTGGATCATATTGTAGGCGCTAAGAGTGATTTTACTTTTTTGATTTTGATGTTCATCAGCTGTATTTTGGGATACCTCTGGTATAATGCGGCGCCCAGCCGTCTGATGATGGGGGATGCGGGAAGCCGTGCCATGGGGATTTTCATCAGTATTGCGGCGCTTAAGAGCGGGTGTCCTTTGATTTATATCCCGGCGGCTATCGTTCTTATTCTGGATGGGGGACTGGGACTTTTAAAAGTGTCGCTGATTCGCGTATTTAAAATCCATATTTTGAAAAATGTGACGACGCCGCTGCATGACCATGTGCGCAAGAAGCTTGGGTGGTCTAATACGCAGACTGATTTCAGATTTGCGATTATTCAGATCATGGTATCGGCGGCAGTCGTATACTTATTATTATTGTAGGAAGCGGAAGGCTGCGTCTTGGATGCTTCAGAACGGAGGAACAAATGATAGAACGGCGGGATAAGATTAATTATTATCTGGATCTGGCGGAGACGGTGTCGAAACGCAGCACCTGTATCAGAAGAAAGTATGGGGCGGTGATCGTAAAGAATGACGAGGTGATTTCCACCGGATATGTAGGTGCGCCCAGAGGGCGGAAAAACTGTACGGATACAGGGATGTGCATCAGGCAGGAGATGAATATCCCAAGAGGGGAGCGGTATGAACTGTGCCGCAGCGTACATGCGGAGATGAATGCCATCATTAGTGCCTCAAGGGATAAGATGATTGGGAGCACTATGTATCTTGCAGGGGTGGATGCCCAGACAGGAGAATACATTCCCAATTCCAACAGCTGCTCCATGTGCAAACGGGTGATGATCAATGCCGGAATCGAAAAGGTCTATATCAGGGACAGCAAGGATGAATACCGTATGATCGAGGTACAGGAATGGGTAGATAATGATGAATCTTTAAACGGGACCAGAGGATATTAAAGGGAAAGATGAGCGATTTATTTGAAAAAGCAAGACCTCTTGCCGAAAAGGTCATGAACTATTCCAAAGATAATATTCTGGTGAATATGCGGTTTTTGGATATGGCTCTGTCAGCGCTTGTACCAGAACCGAAGGAGGGGATTTCAGGCTTTGTCTCTGACGGCGCTAAGATTTATTATAATCCGGTTTTTCTTTTGAAAAAATACAAGGAAGAACCGGCTTTTGCGGTGCGCATGTATCTTCACATTCTGTTCCACATGATTTTTTATCACAGTTTCCGCTTTGACAAGGTGGACCGGAAGGCTTGGAGTCTTTCGGCGGACCTTGCGGTGGAGGCGGCAATCTTAGAACTTGAAATGCCGGGAACGGCGCTTAAAAAGGATGAAGAGCGGGAAAGAAAGCTGCGCGCCATAAGGGAAGACATCGGCAGCCTTTCGGCAGAAAAAATATACAGGTATCTGAAAAATTTTCAGATCGGCGAAAGGGAGCGGAAAGAACTTTCAGATCTTTTTTTCATGGACATTCATACTTACTGGGAACCAAGGGAAGAACTGGAAATTACACTGGAACAATGGAAAAAGTTAAGTGAGAGAGTAAAGGCGGACCTTAAGTCCTTTTCCGCGGGAAAGACCAAATCGGAAAGCCTTGAAAAAAGTCTTTTGGAGGCGGTGAAGGACCGGTATGATTATGGGCAGCTGCTTAAGAAGTTCACGGTGGTGAACGAAGACATGCAGGTAAACGATGATGAGTTTGATTACATTTATTATACCTATGGGCTTTCACGATACGGAAATATGCCGCTGGTGGAGCCCCTTGAGTATAAAGATACGAAAAAGATAAAGGAATTTGTGATTGCCATCGACACTTCCGCCTCCTGCAGGGGACCGGTGGTGCAGGCGTTTTTAAGAAAAACATATGCTTTGCTTGCAGGTGAGGAAAATTTTTTTCGCAAAATGAATGTACATCTGATCCAATGTGATCATGAGGTGCAGCGGGATACCAAGATTACCTGTAAGGACGATCTTGACTATTTTCTTGCACATGAAAAGCTGACAGGGTTTGGCTCTACGGATTTCAGACCTGTTTTTACTTATGTGGATGAACTGATAAAAGCGGGAGAGTTTGAAAATTTAAAAGGGCTTTTGTACTTTACAGACGGTTATGGTGTCTATCCCAAAGCCATGCCGCCCTATGACGTTATGTTCATTTTTTTGGATAACGGAGACGAAGGACCAAAGGTGCCGCCCTGGGCGGTGAAAGTGTTGCTGGATTATGAAGAACTGGAATCGGAAATGACGTAGATAACATACAATGACGCGGTGCATGGAGGAGTGCGTATGAATATTAGACAGGCAAAGGACTATATTGAAAATACGGTCCGTTTATATTTGAAGAAGGATGAGTTTGGAGAGTACAGGATACCGGTGGTGCGCCAGAGACCCGTATTTTTGCTTGGTGCGCCGGGGATTGGCAAGACAGCCATCATGGAGCAGATTGCCCAGGAACTTGACCTTGCGCTGGTTTCTTATTCCATGACCCATCACACCAGACAGTCGGCTTTGGGACTGCCTTTTATCTCCCACAGAGCATATCAGGGAGTGCAATTTGACGTCTCAGAGTATACCATGAGCGAGATTATTGCATCTATTTATGAGGTGATGGAAGGAAGCGGCAGGCGGGAGGGAATCCTTTTTCTGGATGAGATCAACTGCGTGTCGGAAACGCTGGCGCCGTCCATGCTCCAATTTTTACAGTACAAGGTGTTCGGACGCCATAGCGTGCCGGAAGGGTGGGTCATTGTGACCGCTGGCAATCCGCCGGAATACAATAAGTCGGTGCGGGAATTTGATGTGGTGACCATGGACCGGCTCAAAGTGCTGGAGGTGGAGGCTGACTATAAGGCGTGGAAAGAATATGCCCAGCAAAAGGGGCTCCATGCCGCTATACTAAACTTTCTGGAGCTTAAGAAGGAGTATTTTTATAAGATAGAAACGACAGTGAATGGAAGGAGTTATGTGACGGCAAGAGGATGGGAAGACTTGTCGGAGATCTTATCCCTCTATGAGGAAGAGGGCATGAAGGCAGACGAGACGCTGGTGGAACAGTATATTCGCAACGAGCGGGTGGTAAAGGAGTTCACTGCGTATTATGATTTGTTCAACAAATATAAGAAGGAATATCAGACGGAAGAAATCTTAGAGGGCACGGCGCAGGCACAGACCCTTGAACGCGCACGTGTGGCAGCCTTTGACGAGAGGCTTTCCCTCCTTGGCATGCTCACAGATAAAGTGATCAGTGAAATGCGCGAGGATATGGAAAACAGTGATTATCTGGTTGAACTGTTGAAAAATCTAAAGGCGGTAAAAGCCGCAGTGGAGAAGGGCGTATCTGACGATGGAAAAGATCAGATCAGCGTGACACAGATGCTTGAAAACCAGATGCAGGGCAGGATGAAGCAAATGGAATCTGCCAGAATGGCTGGAAGCCTTTCGGAGAGAGAGAAGCGCAAGGGAAGGCGCATCGTACGCTTTTTGCAGGAGGAAAAAAGACAACTCTTGCTGGAGGGGGCATTGGATGGGAAAGGTGCCTTTCAGCGTTTGAAAGCCGCCTTTGATCAGCGGACGCTGGAACTGAAAAAGCGTACGGAAAGAACTGGGAGCAGGCTGGAAAATCTTTTTGGTTTTGTAGAAAATGCCTTTGCAGAGGGCAATGAAATGTTGATTCTGGTGACGGAACTTACCGTGAATAACGACAGCGCACGTTTCATCAGCCAGTTCGGCGCGCCTGCCTATGAGCGGCATAACAGGGAGCTTATGCTTTCTGAGCGGCAGAACAGCTTACAGGAGGAGATTGCCTTGCTTGATCTGGATGGAATAAGCGGATGACGGAGGAAATATGGATAAGGAATTGGAGATAGAGGGAGGATGCCTTGCCTATCGAACTTGCGGAAATGAGGTTACGGTCTTATCGGGCAGGGTATCCGGAAGCAGCATTAAGATTCCGGAAAAAATAGAGGGGATTCCGGTGACGAAGCTGGAAAAAAAGGCATTTCTAAGCTGTAAGAACTTGAAAGAAGTATATCTCCCCAGAGGGTTGAAAGAAATCGGAGATTGGACGTTTGCTTATTGCAGCGCACTGGAACGGGTTTGGATGCCCAAGGTAAAGATGGATTTGGGGAGAGGAATCTTTAAGGAATGTGAACGGCTCGTGAGCATCTGCCATCTGGATGGAGATAGTCTTAGAAAGCAGCAGACAGGGTATCTTCTCGGGGCGGTTCCCATCAAGTTGGAGGCGGATTATCTCTTTACGCCGGAGCAGGCGGGGGAGGTGCAGTGGCTTTCCAGGTTTGACGATAAGCTTAAGGAGTTTCTGGCGCGGCCCGACGAAGAGGGATATACCAAAATGGTCTATTGCGGAGAAGAGGATATTGTGGCGAACATGGATCTTTTTCTGGCGGAAAGGCGCAGGGAAAAGGCAAGGCTCTGTTTCCTGCGTCTGATCAACGACGTGGAACTTAAGGATGAATTTAAAAAAGAGCTCAGCGGTTATCTTGCAGCGCATACGGTGGGGTGTGCATCACAAGCTGCCTGGGAGGTAGTCTTTTTGGAGCATGGAAATGAGCAGGAGTATTATGAGGCGTTTACCGGGGCAGGGTGCTTCAGGGAGGAAAATTATGATCAGATTTTATCCTGTATGGGGGAGCGGTATCCGGAAATGAAAGGATATCTGATGCGGTACAAAGCGCAGCAGTTAGAAAGCACAGACTTTTTTGATCTGCTGTCGCTGGATTGATTGGCAGCCAATAATGTAAGCTGTTAGAATGGGAGGAAAAGGGTTATGGCAAAGATGATTCTTGATTGGGGAAAGTACACGGAATGCGCACGGAAAGCAGCGGCGGAGGGGCAGGTCCTTCTTTGCAACCAAAATAAGGCGCTGCCCCTGCCTAAGGGAGCAAAGGTTTCTGTGTTCGGAAGAATCCAGCTGCATTATTATAAAAGCGGAACAGGATCCGGCGGAATGGTAAATGTGGATAAGGTGACAGGGATTCTGGATGCTCTTTTGGAAGAGGAAAATGTTATAGTCAACAGAGAATTGGTTCAGATTTACAGGGAATGGGAAAAGACCAATCCGTTCAATGAGGGAATCGGCTGGGGCAATGAACCCTGGTCTCAGGAGGAAATGCCTGTTGATGAAAAGCTGGTTTTGAAAGCGGCGGAGGAATCTGATTATGCAATCATCATTCTTGGGAGGACGGCAGGTGAGGATCAGGATAATGTGAATGCGCCGGGCTCCTATCTTCTCACACAGGCGGAGGAGGAAATGCTTGAAAAAGTGCGGGCAGGTTTTTCTAAGATGATTGTGGTTCTCAATGTGGGAAACATTATCGATATGGGGTTTGTAGAGCGTTATCATCCCGATGCGGTGCTTTATGCATGGCAGGGCGGCATGGCAGGGGGACTGGGAACGGTGGACGTGCTTACCGGCAGAGTCAATCCTTCCGGCAGGCTGTCCGATACCATAGCGCATCAGATAGAGGATTACCCCTCCCATGCCTATTTTGGAAATCCGCAGGAAGATGTTTATGTGGAAGATATTTACGTAGGGTACCGTTACTTTGAAACCGGGGCGGAGGATAAAGTACAGTATCCTTTTGGCTTTGGGCTTTCCTACACGCGTTTTCAGATTGCGCCAAAGCAATTTGAGTTGAAGGAAGATAAGGTAAAGATACAGGTTCAGGTAGAAAACATTGGCGACTGTCCGGGAAAAGAGGTGGTACAGATTTATGTCCGCGCGCCCTTCGGACAGATTGGGAAGCCGGATAAGGTGCTGGTTTCTTTTGCAAAGACCAAAGCGCTTGCGCCGGGGGAAAAGGAAGAGATGGATTTCGTCATTCCCTTTGAACGATTTGCATCTTACGATGAGACCGGTGTGACAGGAGCGGCATCCAGCTATGTGTTGGAAAGGGGAACATACACCCTTTTGGCAGGAAGCAATATCAGAGTTCTGGAAGAAGCAGGAAGCTTTATTGTTGAAGATACAAAGCTGATCAGCCAATGTTCCAACGCTATGGCGCCGGTAAAGCCCTTTGAGAGAATGAAACCGGACAAGAGGGAAGAGGGAGTCTTTTCCTTCGGATATGAGGAAACGCCGTTAAGGCGGGAGAGCCCGGGAGCGAGGCGGGCGCGCAACCTGCCGGAGGAACTTTCCATAACGGGAGATAAAGGGTACCGCCTTCCCGATGTGAAGGAAGGCAGGATATCCATGGAGGCGTTTATAGCCCAATTGTCAAAAGAAGACCTTGCCTGCATCATACGGGGGGAAGGAATGGGAAGCCCGAAAGTGACTGCGGGAACCGCCGCCGCCTTCGGAGGCGTTTCAGAGAACCTTACAAGGATTGGGATTCCCTGCGGCTGCTGTACGGACGGACCTTCCGGCATGCGCTTGGACAGCGGCGCTAAGGCGTTTTGCCTGCCAAGCGGCACATTGCTTGCCTGCACCTTTAATACGGAATTGGTGGAAGAACTTTATGCCTACACCGGTGCAGAGATGGTAAAAAACAAGATCGATGCGCTCTTAGGTCCGGGGATGAACATCCACAGACATCCCTTAAACGGAAGGAATTTTGAATATTTTTCCGAAGATCCACTGCTTACCGGAAAGATGGCGGCAGCACAGCTGCGCGGTCTGCACAAAGCCGGCGTAACGGGAACCATTAAACATTTTTGTGCCAACAATCAGGAGACAAGGCGGCGTGAACTTAATAGTGTGGTCTCCGAGCGTGCGCTTCGTGAAATTTACTTAAAGGGATTTGAGATTGCCGTGAAAGAAGGCAGCGGAGACTGCATCATGACCACCTACGGGAGTGTCAACGGACTTTGGACAGCCGGAAATTATGATTTGAATACCGTCATTCTGCGCGGGGAGTGGGGATTTAAGGGAATCGTGATGACCGACTGGTGGGCGGAGATCAATGAGGAAGGACAACCGGCAGTACGGACGAATTTTGCCGCCATGGCAAAGGCACAGAACGACCTGTACATGGTCTGTCCCCAGGCAGAACGAAATGATGCAGGCGACAATACGCTTGATGCGATTGAAGTGGGAACCCTTACCCTTGGAGAATTGCAGAGAAATGCCATGAACATATGCCGCTTTTTGATGCATACCCATGCCTATGAGCGGATGCATGGAGATGAGACGAAAGTGGAAGTCTTAGGCTCTGATGAAGTCTTTGCCGTAGAAGAGAAGGAAATCGTGTACCACAAAGTCATCGGCAGCGAGATCACGATTAGCCTGGAGGGTATTGATACCAAAAAAGGGAGTACCTATGTTTTTGCGCTGGATGTGGAGAAGATAGGCTGTTATGACGTGCAGTTAAGGGCAAAGTCAGACCTTGGCTCTCTGGCGCAGATTCCGGTTACTTTGATAAAGGATGGGGTTCCGGCTGTGGTATTCACATTTAATGGGACGGAAGGAAAATGGGTTACCATGGAAAAGAAAATCGGAATCGACAATAAATATGCCGTCCTCCAGCTTATCTTTGGGCAGAATGGGCTGGAAGTTGACGAAATCAGATTTAACTTTGCATAAGGTCATCTTAGAAGAATGTATCATCATTTGGTGTCCTGACATACATTAATATAATTGGATGTTGGGGGACCAAATGGTGAAAAAGGTATTGATAGCAGGCGAAACGGACAAAACGATAAATTACGAAAGGGCGATGCAAAGTCTTGGCATTATGACGGAAACTTCACTGCATGTCCCCGACCCACTTTTATACAGTGGGCTGATATTGCCGGGGGGAGGAGATATTGATCCAAAGCTGTTTGGGCAGATTCCCGCTGGCACGCGTTTTTTTGATCCGGAGCTTGACAGGCTTCAATTGTCGATTTTGAAGGCATTCATTCTTGACAGGAAGCCGGTTCTTGGGATTTGCAAGGGAATGCAGATGATCAATATTTATTTCGGCGGCGATATGTTTCAACACCTTGAGAGCAGCGAGCGTCATGAGTATGTGGGAAAAGATCAGGTGCATGGCACCGTTACAGAGAAAGGTTCTTTTTTGGAAGGATTGTATGGAAGCGCTTTTGCCGTAAACAGTGCCCACCATCAAGGCGTAGATGCACCTGGGAGAGGAATCCGCTATGTGCAGGCGGCAGAAGACGGCGTCGTGGAGGGATTGGAGCATACCTACCTTCCGGTGATGGGCGTGCAATGGCATCCGGAGAGGCTTTGCCTGGAGCATAGGAGGGAAGATGCGGTGGACGGGGGAAGACTTCTTCGGTATTTTGCAGGGCTCTTTGCATAGTAGTCACATTTGATGTGAGATAAAAATATAAACCTCAAAATTCCTATGATAAGAAATTTGAGGCTTATGTAAGTAGCGAGAGGGGGATTTGAACCCTCGACACTACGGGTATGAACCGTATGCTCTAGCCAACTGAGCTATCTCGCCATATGAACTTGTTCCGGTTTTCCGGAAATGGGACCTATAGGGCTCGAACCTAT
>BLLW01000059.1 GCA_011959285.1 Lachnospiraceae bacterium
GCGGATTATTTTGCAATCAAGATGCCGGTATTTTCCTTTGAAAAGATCAGAGGCGCGGAAATCAGCCTTGGTCCGGAAATGAAATCCACGGGAGAGTGCCTTGGAATTGCCAGAACCTTTAACGAGGCGCTTTACAAAGCGTTCTTAGGAGCCGGGGTGGATCTGCCAAGGCATAAGCAGATGATCATCACAGTCAAGGATGCGGATAAAGGCGAGGCAGTGGAAATCGGGCGGAGATTTGAAAAGCTTGGTTATACCATCTATGCCACCAGAAGCACGGCGGCAGCTTTGAACGAGGCTGGTGTGAAGGCACGCAAGGTAAATAAGATTTCCCAGGAATCCCCTACCGTCATGGATCTGATCTTAGGACACAGGATCGATCTGGTGATCGATACCCCTACCCAGGGGCGGGATAAATCCAGGGATGGATTTCTGATCAGGAGGACTTCCATTGAAACCGGCGTGAACTGCATCACGGCAATGGATACGGCGAGGGCGCTGGTGACCAGCCTTGAAAATGCCAACAATCAGTTTACATTGATCGACATTGCTTCAATTTAAAAATCAGGCAGGGAAAAAACTCCCTGCCTTTTATTTTTGAAGCGATATGCTGAAAAACGAAAATAAAACATGTACAAATTATACAAAAAAAGAGGTGATAAATCTACAAAAGCGACGAAATTATTTGGATAATCTCCTAAAATGCGAAACAAGTCTTGCAAAATTCTGTCATAAATGTTATCTTAAATATAAACGCGGAAACGTTTCTGAAATGCTTCCGTGAAACATAATAATTTAATAAAGGAGAGGAAAGGTATTATTATGAAAAAGAAAGTAATTAGTGCATTACTTTGTGTTGCAATGGTATCCAGCATGCTGATTGGCTGCGGCGGTTCCGACGACACAACAACACCGGCACCTGCAGATGACGCAGCAACTGAGACAGAAGCAGAAGCACCTGCAGACGATGCAGCAGCTGACGCTGAAGCAGAGGCACCTGCAGATGATGCAGCAGCAAGCGCAGAAGGTGGTTCTGTATACTACCTGAACTTCAAACCTGAGCAGGCAGATGACTGGGTTGCATTAGCAGCTAAGTACACAGAGCAGACAGGCGTTCAGGTTGACGTTGTTACAGCAGCATCAGGTACATACGAATCAACCCTGAAGTCAGAAATCGCTAAGACAGAAGCTCCTACACTGTTCCAGGTAAACGGACCTGTAGGTATGGCTGCATGGAAAGACTACTGCTATGATTTATCAGGCAGCGAACTTTACAAGAATGTAAAGAACGATGACTTCGTACTCAAAGAGGGCGATGCAGTAACCGGTATTGCTTACGTTATCGAAACTTACGGTATCATCTACAACAAGACAATCATGGCTGACTACCTTACAAAGGATTACGCTGTAATTTCTGACGTAGCTGAAATCAACAGCTTCGATCAGTTAAAGGCAGTTGCTGAAAGCATTCAGGCTAACAAAGAAGATTTAGGCGTTGAAGGCGCGTTCACTTCAGCTGGTATGGATTCATCCTCTGACTGGAGATTTAAGACACACCTTGCTAACCTTCCTATCTACTATGAGTTTGAAGGAAACGGCTACAGCACAGTTGCAGCTATCGAAGGTACATACCTTGACAACTACAAAGCAATCTGGGATCTTTACATCAACAATTCTACATGCGCACCTACCCTTCTTTCCAGCAAGACTGGTGATGAAGCAGAAGCAGAATTTGCTTTAGGTGAGGCAGTATTCTTCCAGAATGGTACATGGGAGTATGGTAACCTGATCAACGCTGGAATGACAGACGATGATCTTGGAATGCTTCCGATCTTCATCGGCGCTGAAGGCGAAGAGAACCAGGGACTTTGTACAGGTTCTGAAAACTACTGGTGTGTAAACAGCCAGGCATCAGAAGCTGATATCCAGGCAACACTTGATTTCTTAGCATGGGTTATCACATCTGACGAAGGTAGAGATGCAATGGCTAACACAATGGGATTCTTAACACCTTTCTCAACATTTGACGATGGATATGTTTCAGAGAACGCTCTGATCAAAGCAGCAGATGAGTACATTGCAGGTGGAAAGACATCCGTAGCTTGGTGCTTCCCTACAATCCCTTCAGATACATGGAAGGATGGCGTTGGTTCTGCACTTACAGAATATGCAGCAGGAACTGGCGAATGGGATGCAGTTGTAACAGCATTCGTTGATGGTTGGGCTACAGAATATCAGGCAGCTAATAACTAATTGATAATGATATAGTTAAAAGCCCTAAGGACATATAAGAGGGTAAACGATTTTTCGTTCACCCTCTTGGATTAGGAAAGAGGATATCATGGAGAAAACGATAAAAAAATATTTCCCTATATTTGCATTGCCTACAGCGGCGGCATTTACGGTATTTTTTATAATCCCCTTTATTATGGGTGTATATTTATCATTCTGCAGTTTTACAACAGTAAAAGATGCGAAATTGATAGGGTTCAGCAATTATGCTAAAATTTGGGGCGATCCTACTTTTGTTCATGCATTATGGTATACAGCTTTATTTTCATTGGTTGCGGTTATATCGATCAATGTTCTGGCATTTGCAGTTGCCCTTCTTCTTACCAAGGGAATCAAGGGGACGAATGTTTTCAGAACAGTGTTTTTTATGTCAAATCTGATCGGCGGCATCGTACTTGGTTATATTTGGCAGCTGATTCTTAATGGTATTCTGGCAAGATATGATCTGACCTTAACGTTCAGTGAAAAATATGGTTTCTGGGGCTTAGTTATTTTGCTTAACTGGCAGCAGATTGGTTATATGATGATCATCTATATTGCAGGTATCCAGAATGTCCCGGGGGATCTGATTGAAGCAGCGAAAATTGACGGAGCAACGAAGTTTCAGACACTTAAGAGTGTTACGATTCCAATGGTAATGCCTTCTATAACAATTTGTACCTTCTTAACGTTGACGAATGCATTCAAGTTATATGACCAGAACTTGGCGTTGACAGCAGGTGCACCGTCAGACAGGTCAGAATTGCTTGCCCTTAATATTTACAATACCTTCTATGGCAGAAATGGATGGGAAGGTGTTGGACAGGCAAAAGCGGTTGTATTCTTTATTTTGGTTGCAGTGATTGCGATTATTCAGCTCCGCGCAACAAGATCGAAGGAGGTGCAGCAATAATGGAAAATGCTAGAAAAGCAAAACATGGGTGGGCGCTTACACTCTTTTTCACGATTTTATCTGTAGTGTATATTCTCCCCATTGTCATTGTTGTATATAACTCTTTTAAAAGTAAAGTCTGGATTAACAAGACTCCCTTTGCACTTCCCAATGAAAAGTCGTTTGTGGAGTTTTTGAACTACACAAAGGGTATTGAGAAGACCAATTTCTTCGGAGCCTTTGTTGTTTCACTTTTCATTACGGTTATATCCGTACTTTTGATCTGCCTTTGCACATCTATGTGTGCATGGTATATAGCACGTGTAAACAGTGCTTTTTCGAGAACCTTTTATATGTTGTGTGCGTTCTCTATGATTGTACCCTTCCAGATGGTAATGTTTACATTATCCAAGATTGCAAATATGCTGCATTGCTCTAATCCTTTCGGTATTATTTTCGTTTACTTAGGATTTGGTGCAGGGCTGGCAATCTTCATGTTTGTTGGTTTCGTTAAATCTATACCGCTTGAGATAGAAGAGGCGGCTATGATCGACGGATGTAATCCTCTGCAGACCTTTTTTGGAGTGGTTCTTCCGATTATGAAGCCTACCATGATCACAGTTGCAATCCTTCAGGCAATGTGGATCTGGAATGACTACCTGCTTCCATATCTGGTACTTGACCAGAGAAAGTGGAAGACGATTCCTATTGCTGTCCAGTATTTAAAGGGCGGTTATGGCGCAGTTGAGATGGGGCAGATGATGGCAATGCTGGTTCTGGCAATTATCCCCATCGTCATTTTCTATCTGGCATGCCAGAAATACATTATTGAAGGGGTTGTGGCAGGAGCAGTAAAGGGTTAAATCATTTAGACAAATCCAATTATGCAATATTTGTTACTTCCATTGTGGCGGACGGAATATGGTAGTATATTCCGTCCACAAAGTCTATACAAATGATGGTACGCGTAGAGCGGGGCGTTTGTTTTATCCGAACCATATGCCGGAAAATCTTATTTTTTTATTGTAAATATTGTTAAACATTGATAAAATATGAATGAATATATTGAAAATTATAGTAATAAGTGCTAGGCAATTGTTCTGTTTTGGGGATGGGCATTTACAGAGGATGATTTTTGCGGTTCCAAGACATCTATCATGGGATGAAAAGCGAGGTAAGAATATGGCAAGGAAAAAGATGTCGGATAACCAGTTAAAAGAAAAGAAAAAAACTGAAATAAAAAAATCGGAAAAGATAAAACCTGAGAAGAAAAAGAAGGAAAAAGTGAAACCGGAAAAGAAAGAGCCAGAGAGAGTTAAGTCAGAAAAGAAGAAGTCTGAAAAGCAAAAAACGGAGAAAAGAATTACAGATAAGCAAAAGCCGGAAAAGATAAAAATAGAAAAGGTTCCCGGGCAATCCCAGCACCTTAGGACGAAGCTGATCATTGCTTTTTTTGCTCCCATCTTTTTGTTTATTCTGACAATCGCACTGATTTACTCCGTGAGCAGCACGACTCTCGAAGAGGCATATGAGGATGCGGCAAACAGCAGCGTGGTGACACTCGGAAAGTATTATGATCTGGTATTTGAAAATGTGAAGCTGATGTCCACCAGACTTTCTGTAAATGAAACACTTACGGATTATTATTCTGGCGGTGGCAAGCAGACGGAGTCTATGCTCATGAATACCAAGTTGGTCATCAACGGCGAACTGGTTGCCGATGAATACATAAGCCAGATCGTGGTAATTGCCCAGACAGGGAAGGCATGTACGGACAAAGGACCAATCAATGATGACGTCTACACGGCATTTTGCGAGTCTGAAGAAGGAAAATATGTCCAGGAAAACATTGTGGAGGATATGTGGATAGAATCCCATCCTTCTATTGATGAATTTACAGGAAAAGGAACTGACTTATATGGCATGTCCTATGTAAGGATTTTAAGAAGTACCAACAATAAGCCGGTAGGATATATCATTATAGATGTAAAAAGAGATTTCCTGCAGAGCATTCTTGACAATGCTAAAATCAGTGATCAGAGCGTACAGGGACTGGTGATGGGTGAGGGCGCCCAGATTGTAAGCGGAAATGAGAAGATTGCCTTTTCAGAGACTGAGTTCTATCAAAAGGCGGCATCTCTGGAAGAAGATCAGGGAAGAGAATATGTCATTTACAATGGCAGGGAGATTTTATTTACCTACCACAAGCTGGAAAACAATATGATGGTGTGTGCAGTGATGCCCAAGGAAGAAATCATGGCAGGGGCACAGCGGATCTTACAATATGCCGTTATCGCAGTAGTGCTTTGCGCATTGGCAGCAATCCTGCTGGGTATCATTATATCAGGCAGCATTTCCAAGGCGCTCAACAGTGCCAACAGGGCGCTTAAGAAGACTGCAGACGGGGATCTGACAGGTCAGATTGCAACAAAGCGCAAGGATGAATTCCGTGCGCTGACCTCCAACATTGCCGAGATGATTAAGAGCATGAAGGGACTGATCAAAAAGATGACCAATGTGAGCAGCTTTGTGTCAAGTTCGGCAGAAGCAGTCCGCGGAAATTCACAGGTATTGCTGGAAGTTGCCAATCAAATGAACGGTGCTGTTATGGATATCAACGGCGGAATCGTGCAGCAGACGATAGATACGGAACAATGTGCAAGCCAGATGGAGGATCTTTCCAATAAGATTGAGGAGGTGCATAGGAGAGCCACGCAGGTAAATGAGCTTACAGAAGAGGCGAAGAATGCAGTCAATGAAGGAATGTTCATCGTCAAAGATCTGGAGGAGAAGGTAGACAACTCAACGGAGATTACGAGAGCCATTATCGCCGAGATTGACGAGCTGAGCAGGGAATCTTCTGCAATCGGCAGTATTATCGAGACCATCAACGAAATTGCGGATGAGACCAACTTATTGTCGTTGAACGCTTCCATCGAGGCGGCAAGAGTAGGTGAGGCAGGAAGAGGATTTGCGGTGGTTTCCGCGGAGATCAGAAAGCTGGCAGATCAGTCTGGAAATGCAGGCATGCAGATTGCTGAGATTATCAATCATATACAGGAGAGAATGGCAACCACCATCAAGACAGCGCAGAAAGCAGGCGATATCGTAGTAACGCAGTCGGCGGCACTGGGAAGTACGATCAACGTATTTAACAATATCAATGAGCAGATACAGGAACTTGGTGAGAATATTAGCCATATCGTCTATAGTGTAAACGGCATCGAGGATGCGAAAGAGGATACGATGGCTGCCATCGAGAGCATTTCTGCCACATCCAATGAGACAGAGGCGGCGTCTTCCGAATTGGGCAACAGCAGCCAGCGGCTGATGAATGCGGCACAGGAATTAAGTGATGCCGTAGTCAGACTGCAGGATGGTGCGGAAGATTTGGATAATTCTGTAAAAATATTTAAGATTGAGTAAGAGCTTAACGGCTGTTAAAAGAGGGGCGGCTGCAAAAGTAAACGATTGTTTACCGGCGCAGCGGCTCTTTTCGGGTAAACGGAGGTAGGAATAAAGGGAGTGAAGGAATATGGAAGCGTTGCTTAAGATGAACTTGAAAAATGGAGTGGAACGTGTGCTGCATGTGCCGGGAAATTATACCGGAGGAATCCTTGAAATGACACTGGTCATTGACTGTGCTTTAGATAAAGAGTATGTGAAAACCATGGCGGCGGATATAGCGGGGACGCTGCGCGCCCACAGTGAAATCTTTCGCAATGTGAGGCTGAATCTGTTATACTGGGAGAGCGATGAGAAATTTGAAAATCGTGTTATCCCGATTTCATTTTTGCAGATGAGCAATTGCTTTGAAGAATATTCGGAAATGAAAGAGGATAAATGTCTGGATGAATTAGCTGCTAAATTAAAGCTTCTCCATGCAAGATCAAAATTGATCATTGTTCTTGGGGAAGAGGAACTTAAGATTCGGGACAGAGCGGAAGTAAAAAGAAATATGAATCCTTTTCTTGGCAAGAAGAGCCTTTTTCTATGTCAAAATGATATAGATCGAAGATGGAGAAGGGGAGATGAACTGTAGAGGATGATTTGAATGGCAGAAAATCTTGAATATTATAAGATATTTTATTATACTGCAAAGTATGGAAGTCTGACGGCAGCGGCGGCGGAGCTGTCGATTTCCCAGCCTGCGGTAAGCCAGGCGCTCAAACAGCTTGAAAATGCTTTGTCCGCAAAGCTGTTTGTGCGGGCATCGCGGGGAATCAGGCTGACGCTGGAGGGAGAGGTCTTATATGAATATGTGAAGGAAGGTTATGAGCAGATTATGGCAGGGGAAAGGAAACTTGCCTCAATGCTGCAGCTTGAATACGGCGAGTTGAAGATTGGAGCCAGCGATATGACCCTTAAATATTATCTGCTTCCCTTTCTGCAAAAGTTTCATGAACAATTCCCAGGAATCAAGGTTACGGTCATGAATGCCCCTACACCAGAGACCTTGAAGTTATTACGGCAGGGAAAGATTGATTTTGGGGTGGTAAGCACGCCTTCCTGTAGGGAACCGGAATTTCATGTGATGCCGGTGCGGGAGATAGAGGATGTATTTGTGGCAGGGAGAAAATTTATCCAGTACAAGAACCGCATGCTGGATTTTCAGGAATTGGAAAGGCTCCCTATCATATCCTTAGAGGGAAATACCAGCACGAAGGCTTATATGGATGCATTCCTGAAACAAAACGGTGTGAAGCTTCACCCAGAGTTTGAACTGGCAACCAGTGATATGATTGTGCAGTTTGCGCTGCGCAGCTTAGGTGTGGGAAGCGTGGTGAGGGATTTTGCCGCAGAATATTTGGAGGATGGGACATTGTTTGAGCTCCGTTTTAATAAAATGATTCCCAAAAGGGAAATATGCATTGTGACGGATGCAGGAGGACCGCTGTCAAAAGCGGCAGAAGAACTACTTAAAACGCTTCGCAATGAAGAAAAAGGCTTTGGAGGAGAGAATGATTAAGAATATTGTATTTGACATTGGAAATGTGTTGGCGGGTTTTGTGTGGCAGGAGTATTACCGCAGCTTTGGATTTGGGGAGGAAACCTTCGAGAAACTGGCAGACGCCACCGTCAGGAGTGAGTTATGGAATGAGATGGACAGAGGAAAATTAAGCGACGATCAGCTTTTGGAAGGTTTTATTCAAAACAATCCGTCCATTGAAAAGGAAATCCGGGAAGTATTTCGGAATATCAAAAACATTATACGGCGATATGACTATGCAATTCCGTGGATCAAGGAATTAAAGAGCAGAGGGTACGGCGTATATTATATATCTAACTTTGCCCGCAAGGCATATGAAGAATGTGGGGAGGCGCTTGACTTCCTGGAAGAAATGGATGGAGGTATCTTATCCTACCGGGTTAAGCTGATCAAGCCTTCGCCTCTCATATATCAGCTCTTGTGCAGCAGATATGAACTGAAGGCGGAGGAATGTGTCTTTATCGATGATACGGTAAAAAATGTGGAGGCGGCAGTAAAAGAAGGCATGAAAGGGATTACCTTCCATACGCTTGACCAGGTAAAGGAAGAGCTTGAAAATCTACTTGCCGGTTAACTTGCCGTAACACCAGATGAAGATCCACAAGAGAATCGGAAGACCGATGGTCGCCATCAGGCATGCTGCGAACAGTTCATCTGAACCGGGAAAGTCCAGAAGAGATACCACCAGGGTGGCTACGTATAAAAGAACAAGCAGTATAATGCAGATGATTGCCGCAATCTGTTTGGGTTTGCGCTTCATAAAAGACTCCTTTAAGAAGATATTTATGCTATATTATAACACAGAAGTAAGGCTTCTTTTATTAAGTTTCTGTTAGAAATTTAAAAATATCCTGATAATAGCTTTTTAATACATGTGCGGGACTGTTATAAATCTCATGCCTGCTTCCTTTAAAATCGATCTGTCTTGACGAGGGCGTGTTTCTAACAAAGCGCAGGATGCCGGAAGGCTCCACAACGCCGTCATCAAGGGAGCGGAATACCAGAACGGGGGCTGTGATCTTGTCACAGTTCCTTTTTTGCGTTATGCGGCGGCAGGCAGTTAAGGAGTGATACGCCCATCCATAACTGGAACCAGAGTTTTGAAAACAAGGGAAGGATTCCTTTTTTTCCTGATAAAAATAGAAGCGTTCAGGACAGGAGCAGCCGCTTTTTTCAAAATTTCTTCCAGGGGAAAAGGCATGCTGACCGGGGGCGTATGTTCCGTCCCGGTGCAGGCAGATCATAATGCGTCCTAATGCGATTGCACAGGGAATAGGAAGGGGCTTCATGGATAGGGCAAGCATGGGCGCACTTAAGACTGCCCGGACAAAGGTGCCGGGATAAGTTTCAAGGTACAGGGCTCCGATTGCGCCGCCCATGGAATGGGCAAACAGATAGAGAGGCAAGTCGCCAGCGCACGGTCTGACAATCGTGTTTATAAAGGTGTGAAGATCCGTCACATAATTGTTAAAATCAGAAACATGAACCATATTGGGATGGGCGGTTTCCCGGAAGGAGCGCCCGTGACCGCGATGCTCTGGGATATATACCTCATAGCCCGCCTGGGTGAAATAATAGATGACTTCTTTATATTTCTCGGCGGATTCACAGTAACCATGACTGATAACGACAGCGCCAATGGGCGCTAAGGGTCGGTAGAACTCATAATAGAGGGCGCCGCTGCCGCTTATGGGAAGGCAGCCGTGCTGACGGATGGACTGCAGATAGGGCAGAACCTTCTGATTCATTTGGATTTTAAATTGTTCGTCAGGAATGATGTCTATCGCGGGTGTAGAAATGCAGATTTTATTCATAAAAAGAGAAAGTCCTTATATTATTTAAGCCTGATATGCGCTTGAATCATTTCAACGCTTTCCTTGCAAAGGTTATGGTACATTGTATCATAAAAATAGAAAAAATAAAATACAAATCCTGATTGTTGAATTTCACTAAAATAAATAGTAAATTAGTTACAGTTTTGTTGAATCTGCACTTTGGTTATGCTATAATTTTCCATGTAGTAAGTAACATTTTTCTGTTGGAGATGAAAGAAGAACCTATAGGAAAATGGAATTGTTTCTGGTCTGTGTAAGGGGAGGGCAATATGGATAATAATAAGTACGTTTCAATTGATAAGTTTCAGGAAGTAATCAATATTTTTAATCCCTGCATAGACGACTACCTCTACATCATGGATATCAAGAATGATTTTTACTATATTTCCCCTAATGCAGTAGAACGTTTCGATTTGTCTGAGAATCAATTTTATCATGTTGTGGAAAGCCTGCAAAAAATAGTCTATCCGTCTGATTTTGATCTTTTGGTAAAGGATGTGGAGCAGATTCTAAGCGGGGAGAAGGATTTCCACAACCTTCAATATCGGTGGCTGGATAAGAAGGGCGAGCCGCTGTGGATCAACTGCAGGGGAAAGGTGCTGAATGACCCGGAAGGGGAACCGGAATTTTTGGTAGGCTGTATCAATGAAATCGGCCGCAAGCAGAAGGCGGACAATGTAAGCGGACTTCTGGGAGAATCCAGCCTGCGCAATGAACTATTGATTAGGAAAGATGAGCATATGAGCGGGTTCCTGCTTCGGCTCGGTATTGATAATTTCAAGGAAATCAATGAAAACAGAGGAATGGATTACGGGGATATGATTCTAAAGCGGACGGCAGAATGTATTCAGGAAGCCATTCTTAAAGGACAGAAGCTGTACAGAATCGTAGCAGATGAATTTGTGGTCATTGATTTAGAGGGGCGCAGTGTAGACGATGCATTGCAGCTCTATAAGAACATTCAAAGCAGAATCGATCAATTTATTGAAGAGAATCTGTATGAAGTGTTCTATACGATTTCAGCAGGAATATTGGATCTTGCTGCTGTTGAAGATCATTCCTATTATCATCTGATGAGGTATGCAGAATTTGCACTGAATGAGGCGAAAAATGGCGGCAGGAATAAGAGCTATGTATATCTACAGACAGATTACGATTTGTTCCAGCGCAAAAAGGATCTGATTCATATCATGCGGCAGGCAGTCAATCATGATTTTGAGGGGTTCGAGGCATATTTCCAGCCTATCGTGGATATAGGCAAAAACCGCCTTTTCAGCGCAGAAACGCTGCTGCGGTTCAGGACACCGGAGACGGGAGTGATTGCGCCAAGCGAATTTATTCCCCTCCTTGAAGAAAGCAATCTCATTATTCCTGTAGGCAAGTGGGTATTGTATAAGGCAATGGAAGCGTGCAGCATCATTCAAAAGAAGATACCGGACTTTAGAGTTTCGGTGAATTTATCTTATATTCAGGTTTTAAAGAGCAATATACTGGAGGATATTTTAGCAGGAATCAAGAAATATCAGCTGAAGGAAGGCAGTATATTGATTGAACTGACGGAAAGCGGATTTCTGGAGTCCAACAGCTTTTTCCTGAATTTCTGTGAGGGACTTAGGCAAAATGGCATACCGCTGGCATTAGATGACTTTGGAACAGGGTATTCCAATTTCCATTATCTGTACAATCTAAATCCCAGTACAATCAAGATCGACCGTTCCTTTACCCTGAAAGCGCTCAGCAATTCCTATGAACGCAATCTGCTGCAGCATATGATCGACATGACCCACAGCATTGACTTAAAGCTTTGTGTGGAGGGGATAGAGACGAGGCAGGAACTAAATGACATCTGTGAGATGGGACCGGATTACATACAGGGATTCTATTTTGGAAAGCCTTATCCACTGGAACAATTTATGGCGGATTTCGTGGAGGATAAGGTGATTCTTGCAGAATAATCAATGAGAGAGTAAGATAGGTGATAAAAGAAAACACTGTCTGCATACTGGCACAGGTATCGTGTCAGACGCAGACAGTGTTTGTTTAATACTCAAGTTTCCACATATATCTCCGCTGGGTCAGAGGATGGTTTCTTGCAATGGCGAGCTGTTCTGCATAAACCCTTAAAATGCCGCTGTGGAGCATGGGGTTGAAGTATTCCATCACATGAGGACTGATTTTGGATGCGAGACCGAAGTCTTTGGAATCGAGGACGGTTACATCCGCATCGAAGCGGTTTAAGAATGTCAATGCCCTGGAATCCATGGATCTGGTGGGACCGTCATTCATCAATAAGATGTAGGGAACCGATTTCTCAGCCAGTTCAAAAGGACCGTGGAAAAATTCGCCGTCACTGAAATAAGAGGCTTTGATCCACTGCATTTCCATAAGCAGGAACATGGCAAAGCCGTAAGCCACCTTTTCAGATGCGCCGCTGCTCATAATGGAAATATGCTCCATATCTTTATGACTTTCGGCAAACTTTTTTGCCTGAGGCAGACAGAAGGTGACAGCACTTTCAATGAGATCGTATATGTTTTCCGTACCGCTTATCAATTCATCATAATATTCATATCCTTCGTACTGGTTCAGCAATTCACAGGCAAGTCCTAGCACGTTCGTCATTTTCTCCAGCTTTGCAGCGTAATTCTTTTCAAATCCGTGAATGATTTGGTAGTGGCTGTTTTTGGCAAGGGCAGAATCCGCCTCTTTGGTGACAGAGACCACGGTGGCGCCAAGGTTCATGGCATGGGCGGAGGCTTTAACCGTTTCGGGAGTGCCGCCGCTTAAGGAACAAGTAATGACTACACACCCAGGCCCCACACAGGAAGGGGTAGATAAGGAAAATTCCTCTGCAGTATATAAGCCGGTGCGGAGTTTTTGGGCGTTATGCTCGATCAGATATTTGCCGGGATAAAGCTCCGCCATGGATGCACCGCATCCTACGAATAATACGGAAGAAATTTCAGGGAATTTCTTTTTGATATCTGTTCCAATTTCTATAAAATTCATGATGTACCTCCAATTCAAATGATGTATTTGCTTGCAGTAATGTAATTAAAATATTTGGCAATCTCGTTCAAGCTGTCTTGGGATTGCGGGTATTGTCCTACCTTTTCTGTAAATCCATGATTAATGCCTCTATAGCGTACCACCGTGGTGGGGACGCCTGCCTTGGCAAGACGGCGTGCATAGGCTTCGCCTTCAAGACGCAGACGGTCATATTCCGGCGTGATGATTATGGCAGGCGCGCTATTTGCAAGATCCTGTGCAAACAAGGGCGAAGCATAAGGATTTTTAAGGTCCTTTTCGTCGGAAAGATAGGCGTTTCGGACAACTGCCATACAGCGCTTTACAGGCAGTTCGTGTATACACAGATTTCTGATTTCTGATACATGGGCTTTTACCTCGTATTCGTTCTCATCCCAAGTGTAATAGGGATTTTCAAGGGAAAACGGATTGACACAAGGATAAAGAAGTGCCTGACAGGCAATTTTATGCTTTTTGTGGTCTCGGTCATACAGGGCACAGGCAGCTGCCAGGTTTCCGCCGGCGGAATCGCCGCATACGCCGATTCGATTGGAATCGATGGAAAAGGCGTTACTGTTTTCGCACACAAACCTGATGGCATCTACACAATCATGGAATCCTTTGGGAAAAGGATCTTCGGGTGCCAGCCGATAATCAACTGAGACGACCACGCCCTGTATTTTTTCAGCCAGGTATTTGCAGATATTTTCTACATAAGCCATCTGCCCGCCAATCCATCCGCCGCCGTGAAAATACAAAATGCAGGGCAGCTTTTGGGAAAGTTCGGCGGGAGAGTAGATCCGCAGCCTAATTTTATTTCCGTCCCGTCCTGTAAAGGAGGAGTGAACCGTGTTTAAAAGCATCGTGGTAATATCCAGACTCTTCCAATTCATGCAGGCTCTTAAAGGTGCCAGATCGGTTAAATCGATGGTTTCCGGTCCAGGATCCATTTGGAGTTTTAGAAGCAGTTCCAGAACGCGGGGATCAATGTCGCCATCTATGGCAGAATCAGGAATTGCCTTGAGAATCAGTTTATAGCCATCTTTAGACAAAGAGGTTTGATCGGATTCTAAAGCGGCAATCAACCTTTGATATTCAGCATCGTTGTACAAGTTTCGTCTCCTTTCTTTGTTTGAATTGTAAGCATACATCACCATACATCACATCGCTATGGAGATAATATCACAAAGAATATATCTTGTCAAATAAAAAAACACCAGGCGCCGCGGGGACGCATGGTGTTCAAAAAAAGATTTCTTTAGACAAATTGAATCTGGACGGGTTCGATGCCCTCCGTTCCTTTGTTGCCAAGGTACACATTTTTGGAAATGTGGAGAGGGACGCCGTTCTGGTCTTTTACATAATCGCGAATCAGCATGAGAGAAGAGCCCCTTGGAACGCTGAAGAAGTCAGCCTCCTCCTTGGTGGCATAACAGATTTCAAAAGTTCTGTATCCGGTGCTGGGGTAGAGTTGGTATTTCTTTTCAAGCAATTCATATAGAGAACCGCTGATATCCTCATTCATCATAAAGGCGTGACGGGTGGAAAACAGAATCGTTTCAACACAGATGGGCTCGCCCGAGAGGGATCTTGTGCGGTGCATGGAAATCAAACGGTCATTTTTGGAGGTCAGTTCAAAAAAGGCATATTCCGATGAGTTGGGCTCTATAATTGTTGTTTCCAATACACGGTTGGTCAATTTCTTGCCCGATTGCTGCCATTCCTTGGTAGAGCTTGCGAATACGGCTTTTCTTTTGATTCTGGGGGGCGCCACAAAGGTGCCTTTCCCGTGGATTTTGATCAGCAGATCGTCCGAGACAAGCTTGGCAATGGCTTTTCTGACGGTGCTGCGGCTGACCTGATACATTTCGCTTAGATCAAATTCAGGAGGAATCTGTTCGTCCGGTTTTAGTATGCCGCTGTAGATATCCTCCTGTATTTTTGATGCAAGCTGACAATATAAGGGGACACTGGAATTTGCACATAAATCAGACATATGTAACACCTCTTGCTTTCTTTTAGATAAATACATCATAATACATCACAAATTTAAATTCAAGTTTGAAATTTTTAGTACTTTACAAGAAAGGATTTATGTGATAACTTTGATTTAGTACATGATGTATGCTAATGTATGCACATATTATATCATGTATTCAACGGCAACATCATTATATCATCATATCGCAAAAAAAAAATAAGAAGCAAGAGGTCTACAAATGAATCATATTTTGGCAGTAGGTTTGAACATGGCGGACATTTATGTGGAGGAAGGACGGATGTATCCCGGAGGTAATGAGGTCAATGTAGCTGTTTATGCCCACAGGCTGGGATTTAACAGCGGTTTCCTCGGCGTTTTCGGGGACGATGCCATGGCATCCTGTATCAGAAAGGTACTCAAGACCGAAAAGGTGGATCTGAGCCGTTGCCGGAGCAGGCAGGGAGAGACAGGAGTGGCATTTGTGCGTCTGATCGAGAATGACAGAGTATTTGTGGGAGGAAATAACGGTGGGGTGACGGGAGCATATCCGATATCCATTCAGGAAGAGGACATTCCCTACATAGAATCTTTTGATGTGGTGACCACAAGCCGCTTTGGAAGGATGAAAGTGGAAGAAGTCATTCGTCTGTGTGAAGCAGGGCGCCCGGTTGCCTATGATTTTTCCTCTGAGGAGCCTGAAATGCTCCCTGCAATAGGCGTATATCTGACCTATAGTTTTTTCTCCTGTGAAAATAGGAATCAGGCAAAGACCAGGCTGCGGCAGGCATATGCGCTGGGGTGTCCCTATAATATTGCGACCATGGGAGCACAGGGGGCAGTACTGTACGACGGAAGAAGATGGTATTTTCAGGAAGCTGTTCCGGTCAGGGTCATTGACACTATGGGGGCTGGCGACTCCTTTTTGACGTCATTTCTGTTAAATCACAGGCAGGCGCTGGGAGATGGCATAAATCATGGAGATGCAATCACTTCTGCATTAGAAAAAGCAGCCCGGTTCGCCGCAGAAACCTGTCAGCAAAAAGGTGCGTCAGGATATGAATTTTTGTATCCATCCTTAGATGAAGTCTGCAAAATATGTAACAGAGAGGAGGAGTGATATTGGGGACTGCGGCGATTGAAGTGCGAAATTTGGATAAGCGTTACGGCGGAGTTCACGCGTTAAAGAGCATAAATCTGTCCTTTGAAAAGGGAAAAGTGTGTGCGCTTCTGGGAGAAAACGGAGCGGGGAAATCGACTTTGATAAAAATTTTATCAGGAATCGAACAGCCTACAGGCGGGGAAATTCTGATAGACGGAAAAGAAATAAAGATATCCAATCCATTGACTGCTCAGCATTACGGTATCAGCACGGTTCATCAGGAGCCTATGCAGGTCATGGCAATCAGCGTGGCAGAAAATATCTATGCCGGGCGGCTGCCCAAAAACAAGCTGGGAATGGTGGATTACCGGAAATTGCGCAGACAGACCAGTGAATTGATGGAAAAGATCAATATCAGGCTGGATCCGGATCAGCTACTGAGTGAACTGAGCATAGCACAGCGCCAGCTGGTGGAAATCTTAAAGGCAATTTCTTATGATGCAAAGGTCGTCATTTTCGATGAACCTACTTCTTCCCTGACGAAGGAAGAGACAAAAACATTATATGAGATTATCCGCATGCTGCATGAGAGAGGGATTACGATTATTTATGTTTCCCACCGGATGAAGGAAATCTATGATTTATGTCAGGAGGCAGCGGTTCTGCGTGACGGCAGGAACGTTTTTGAGGGGAGAATCGATAAAATCAGCCAGGAGGAGCTGATCCGCAATATGGTCGGAAGGAATATGGGGCAATTATATCCCAAAATTGAAATTCAGCCGGGCAAGAAAGTTTTAGAGGTTAAAAACCTGACCTCAGATTATGTGAAGGATGTTTCTTTCAGCCTAAGGGAAGGTGAAATTTTAGGTCTTTCAGGGCTTGTGGGTGCCGGTCGGACGGAGGTGGCGCGGGCTTTGTTCGGAATCGATTCTTATAAAGGAGAAATGATTCTGGATCAGAAAGCAATTCACATTTCATCCCCGGATGAGGCAATCAGCAAGGGAATCGTGCTGGTTCCCGAAGACCGCAAGAGCCAGGGACTGGTGCGTATTTTGGATATCAGGAAGAACATCGGCGCAGTGGACATGCGGTATCATCACAAATGGGGGTTCCTGATGCAAAGGGATGAGGAAAAAACGGTATCCGATTTGATAGAAAGATTGAACGTCAAGACGCCGTCCGCCTATCAGATTGTGGATAATTTAAGCGGAGGGAATCAGCAAAAAGTGGTATTCGCAAAATGGCTTACTAAAACGCCCAGAGTATTGATTTTGGATGAACCGACCAGAGGAATCGATGTGGGGGCAAAAGCAGAAATCTACTCCATTATCGGTGAACTGGTCAGAGGCGGAATCGGAATCATTATGATTTCGTCAGAAATGCCAGAACTGATCGCTATGTCTGACAGGATACTTGTCATGAGAGAAGGAACGTGTGCCGGGATTGTCGACAGAAGTGATTTTTCTGAACATACATTGATCAATCTGGCATTGAAGGGAGGTACAGCATGAAGAAAGTTAAGATGGGATGGTCGGGAATCAGTCAATATTCGGGGCTTGTCATTATTCTTGTGATTATATGCATCATATTTCAGGCGAAGAATCCATTGTTTCTGACCTTTGACAATGTAATCGCAATTTTAAGGCAGCTTTCCATCTACGGCATCGTGGGAATAGGTATGGGATTTCTGATACTGAACGGTTATCTGGACCTGACGGTGGGAAGTATGATTGGGATATGCGGTGTGACGGTGGCATACCTGATGACGGCTGCCAATCTGCCTATATGGCTGTCTGTTCTGCTGACACTGGCAGCAGGCGGCGCAATCGGCGCCTTTAACGGGGCGGTCATCACTTACACGGGCATCCCCGCATTCATTTTTACATTGGCGATGACGACCGTCTACAGGGGAATCATTTATCTGGTCACAGACGGAAAGACGATTTCCAATCTGCCCAAAGCTTTTCTTGCGATAGGCAGAAACAATATTATGGGGATTCCCATTGCAATCATTATCTTTTTTGCAACACTGATTATCGCGTGGGTTATCTTAAACAGAACGACCTTTGGAAGAAGCGTCTATGTGGCAGGCGGCAATCCGCTGGCAGCTAAGTATTCCGGCATCAACAACCGGAAAATCACTATACTCTGCTATATGATATGCGGCGTGACAGCGGCAATGGCGGGAACCGTGCTTGCAGCGAAACTGTCGGCTGTCCAGCCTACCTTGGGGAACAGCTATGAAATGGAAGCCATATCGGTTGCGGTCATAGGCGGAATGAGCTTAACAGGAGGAGTTGGTTCCATTGCAGGGATTCTTTTAGGTGCATTGGTCTTAGGCGTGATCGACAATGGAATGATCATGATCGGGCTGGCATCATATTGGCAGATGGTGGTGAAGGGAATCGTGATAGTGATTGCAGTTATTTTTGATATTTATAAAAAGAAAGGTGCCCTGACAATCAGGAAAATAAGGAGGAAATAGAATGAAAAAGATAATCGGTATTGTACTTACAGTTATATGTGTTTTATCGCTTGCAGCCTGCGGAGGAAAGGCAGCAGAGAGCGGAGCAGGGGAAAACAACGAGGCAGAAACTGTCAATGAGGCAGGGGGAGAAGCAAGCGATTCCATGGATGAAACAAGCGGTGACGCTGCCGGAGAGGAAGAGGGTACATTCAAGGTCGGTTCGCTCTATGCAACCTTAAGCATTGACTTTTGCAAGGGAATGCAGGAAGGTGTAAACGAAGCGGCAGCTGAAAACGGCGTACAGATTATTGAAGGTGTATATGATATTGATGCCAACAAAGGAAGCGAGATCATTCAGAACTTTATCAATCAGAAAGTGGATGCCATCGTGATGCAGGCTATCGATTCAGAGGCATTTGCGCCCTCTGTAGAGGCGGCAAAGGAGGCAGGAATCGTTGTGGTTGCCATTGACGGCAGAGTCAACACACAGGTGGACTGCTGGGTTGCTTCCGATAACACCGAAGGTGGCATTCTGTCCGGCGATTTTATCGGTCAGTACTTAAATGGAGAGGGAGAAGTACTTATCATCACATCGGAGCCGGGAAATGTTACCATGGTGGAGCGGAATAATGGGTTTCATACAGGACTCGAGAAATACCCCAATATCAAGATCACGGAAGTGATGGACGATGGACAAAACGGTGTGGAGGGATATTCAGAAACCGTTGAAAATGCATTGAACGCAAATCCCAATTATGATGTGATTATTACAGGTTACAGTGACGTCACCAATGGTGCGCTGGCAGCAATCGAGATGAATATAGAGCGGTTCGGAGAGATAAAGGTCATGGGTTATGATGCAGATGAAGCCATGCTTGAAAAGATCGCTTCCGGGGAAAGTCCGCTGATTGGAACCATCGCACAGGAACCAAAGGTAATCGGACGTCTGGGACTGGAAAACGCATATAAGGTTCTAAAGGGCGAAACAGTCGAGGAAGAAGTAGGAGCAGAGGTGAGCCTTATTACCTTTGAAAATATTTCCGAGTATATGGCGCAATAGGATTCTAACAAAACAAGGCTAAGAGTGTGTTGAGCAGACCCCGTCCGTACGCATTTCTGTGCGGATGGGGTTTTGCTGCGGTCTTATCGAATTTTGAGCAGGAGGTGATTTGTAATGAAGAAGGCTCTGGCTTTAGGTATCATGGGATCCTTTTTTTTCGCGTTTACTTTCATATTAAATCGGAGTATGAATCTTTCAGGAGGACACTGGCTTTGGAGTGCTGCACTGCGCTATTTATTTTCTTTTCCCATCCTTTTTGTTCTATTGATCAGGGGGCATGAATATCGACCGGTTTTTACGGATATAAAAAGAAAACCTATGCAATGGATATTATGGAGTACGGTGGGATTTGGCTTGTTCTATACGATGCTGTCAGCGGCATCCGTTTATGCGGAAAGCTGGTTTACGGCATCTGCCTGGCAGGTGACCATTGTGGCAGGAGTATTGCTTACCCCGTTATTTAGAATGAAAATACCTGTAAAGAATCTACTGTTTTCTTCTATAATACTTATTGGGATTTTCATTATGCAGGTTCCGAAGATGCAGCAGAGTAGATGGGAGAAACTGGTATTACCGTTTTTGATTATTTTGATTGCCGCATTTGCGTATCCCCTTGGAAATCGAAAAATGATGGAAGTGTGTGAGAACAAATTATCTGTAATACAAAGAATATTCGGAATGACACTTTGCAGTATGCCATTTTGGATTTTAGTCACAGTGGCAGCATATTTACGCGTAGGTTTTCCGAGCGAAGGGCAGATTATACAATCTGTAGGGGTAGCGCTGTTTTCAGGAGTTATTGCGACCGTTCTGTTCTTTAGGGCGACAGAACTGGTAAAAGGAGATCCTAATCAACTTGCTGTGATAGAAGCGACGCAGTCAGGAGAGGTAATTTTTACATTGATTTTAGGCGTTTTACTTTTGAATGACAGTATGCCTGATGCAATTTCTTTTGTAGGAATCTTATTTGTCATAGGAGGAATGGTTTTGAATAGTTTGGTGTCAGTACGAGAGAGGTAGGAAGTGTAATATCGGTTCAGTGCAATCTGTCTATTGTCCCGTGACAAACAGAATTATGTCTGCTATAGTTATTGGAAGAAAAGTAACAAAAGAAAGTCTTATGGGTGGCTGGGGGAAAAGGAAAGATGAAAAGGTCGGTAGTTTTGACATGTATCGCGGGAGGAGTGATTTGCTGCCTGATTGGTTTAAGCTGTTTTAGAAAAGTGCAGGAGCCAGAAGCCGGAGAGGAACGAAAGGAGGAAGCAGAAGAAGATCTAAAGTATATGTTTATGGAAGGAATCGATATGGCACCCGAAGCGTCCGATTTATATTGGCATCTGGCACAGGATATGCTTCAGGGGATGATGACGGATGAGGTATACTATGAGTTTAACACGAGAAGCAAGGCACATGAACTGTATAGTGACGAATGGTACAGGGGAAGAAGGCTGAGCGAGCCGTTTCTTTATGTGTATGCCTGTACGATGTATTATAAGGTCAATAAGGATCCTCAGGATGCAGATATGATCTTCTTCCACTTGGATTGTCCGCGGCGGGCAGGAGAATATGACGGAAAGTTTATCTTTTTTGTGTGGGTGAAAAAGACGCAGCATGGTGTGGAACTGGAAACAGACTTTTCCCAAAAACTATTCCGGCATATTCTGTGGGAATGTTCCGTGAAAGCTTATGAAGAGGATGAAAGTCGTTTAGTCGGGCTTTTCCCTTCCGAACAGTGGATGGAAATGTGCCCTTTATATGAACTTTTGGGAGAAGACATGGTCATGGTCTCCGATTCCGATGATAGAAAGCTGGAAGCAGTGTTTCGAGATGCCTGCGAAAAAATGCACATATGGCAGGAAAAGGTGCCGGGAGACTTGAGCCAGAAAGTCCGCTTCGGAGCTGAGTTTGACACCTATGCATTTAACCAGCTAAAGCAGGGAAAAACAGAAGAAGATTTTGAAAACCCACGGTGGTATCAGCAATATATGACCTACTGCACCGAACAGATGGATATAGAGGGCTATAAAAAATGGCTTGAGGTAAACCACGCATATTACCCCGCTTACCTCTTAGATTTCCACACAGGCTATGATGAAGAAAAGAAATCCATTTTCCAGGCAATGTGTGCAGACAGAAAAGCCTACCTCGCAAAAACACAGGAAAACGGTTTAGAAGAACAGAAACCGGAAAACTACATAGTAAAGGAAGGTGACTGCCTATGGAGCCTTGCAGAACAGTATTATGGAAACGGCTCCTCCTGGATTCTAATCTATGAGAAAAATCAGGAAATCATAGGAAATAACCCAAACCAAATTTCCCCCGGACTGAATCTAATCATACAAAAGAAATAGTATATATTTATTTAAAAGTATATAAAGAAAACCCTGCAAGAAACCTTTATCAGAGAATTGGATTTAAAGCCTGCCTTAAAGGATTATTACAATCGTCATATGGCAGATGGTTCTTTTATCTCTTGGCTGGCTGTTGATGGTGACAAAATTGTAGGAACAAGTGGGATGTCATTTGTTGAAAAACCGCCATATTTCGGATGCCCTAATGGGAAAATAGGATTACTTTCCAGCATGTTTACTTCCAGTGGCTATCGCAGACGGGGAATTGCAAAAGAATTGTTATCACGAGTTGTAAATGAGGCAAAAGAATATGGGTGTAGCAGCGTCCAAATTACAGCTTCAGATATGGGTGTATTGTTGTATACTGATTTTGGCTTTGTGAAAAATAATAATTTTATGCAATACCGATTGTAAGTATGTAAGTGCTTCTGGAAAACCGTTGAGTTTTTGTCGGACAAGTATTTGCTGCCCAAAATGGTGGAATGTTCATAAAAAGATTACCCATTATAAACTCAATAAAAAAAGACCTAAAAAAACGGCGTTTCTTTAAATCCCTTCGGGATAAAGAGAACGCCGTTTTTTTGGCGAGTGATATCAGTTAAGTGAGGAAAAGCACCAGCAGGGGAGAGGGAACGTGTGGAGGGAGGAGGGACTGGAGGCTATGACTGCGCAGGTGGACAACATATATGGTTCAAGTCTTTGCGAAAAATCGGCAAT
>BLLW01000060.1 GCA_011959285.1 Lachnospiraceae bacterium
TTTCCATTTCTCTTTCAATAACCTCATAAGAATATAGATACAGATTAATCCTATCTTCATCGTGGTATTCGCAGACCTTAATTTCCCTGTTTTCCAGGCAGACGGTTTTATTAACCATATTTACGGGAATAAAAAACAGCTTCCCTTCATCATTTTCATAAAAAATCACCGACTCCAAGTCTTCCGGTTTAAAAGTAACCCTGTCTTCTGCATAACTATTGGGTATACCATACGTATCCCTCATAAACCACTGACTGGAAATATATGCTTTATGTATTTCTGCAAGAAGAACGTTTAAATCGCTTTCTTCAAAAATCTTGTCTGCTTGTAACTCAGTTTTATTTTCAATTTCCTCACCTATCGCATGTCTACCCTGATTCGGCTGCTTTTTTTCATAATAATTTTCATTATTCGCCTCTTCCTTCCGGTAGCTTTGCCACAGATATAATCCTGTTCCACAAATACCTCCTATTATCAGTGCACCGACAAATACTAAAATACTTATAGTCACTTTGCATTTTACGGTCTCACTATTTTTCTTGAAAGACATTTCCTACCACCTTTCCATTTTCATCTAAAAATACTATTTTGCCTTGGTTTTCATAATCCGAAGCAGGCACATTAAGATTAGGGTTAGTACCACGAAAACTCTGATAATAACCTATAATATTCTCTATTTTATTGCCATCACAATCATTCTGTTCCTCCATAAATTCTATTATATCCTCCCTTAAATCGTCATTTTCTGCTTCCACGCACTTTCCTCTGCCAGTCTCATCATCCCCTTCTACACACGTTTCCACAGCTAAATACAATATTGCTGCCAGCCGCTTTGCATTCTCCCATCCTTCTTTCTCACTGTCTAATGCATTTTCATCAACAGGCGGCCAATATGCATTATGATTTCCATTTTCTGTATTTTTTCTGGCATTTTCGGCATCAAATAATGCTTGATACTGTCCCTTTGACGTTATAACTCCATAGAGGTTATTATCATTACTCCCACACCAATTCCCGTAATATAACCGATTGACCACAGAAAATGCAATTGCATTTTGCCTTCCGCCATCTGGAATATGATCCTCCTGATAAATCAATCTTGCTAAGATTTCAATCGTGGGCAATTGCTTCATATCTTCATATCTATACGATTCAATTTCTTCTCCCTTAATCTGGTCCATAAGCTCCTGAATCTGCTCTTCTACCCCCAAACCTTCATCCGTAATCCCGTTCCCAGTCACCGGATATATGCGTGCTCCTTCCCCCCTCATACATATTAAATATGAATTATCATTTATTGACTTTGCATCCCCTACTTCCATCTTTAAACAAGATTCCAACCATTTATTATAGGCAATCTTAGGCTTACACGGAATAAGCCCTACCTCTTTGCTGCTTTGCATTTCACAATGAGGAAATAGTTTTACATGCTCCCCTATGGTACAATCCGTTGACGCTGCAGCAGGGAGTCCGTCTATATAGACATCATGTCCTTCTATTTCAAAATGATTACACCCCGCCGGAGCTCCTGTGCATTTCAGCAAAGTTGCCCCTGTAAGATACAAGCATTTCTCTATCTCACAATGAAGTGATAAATACTCATTAATACGCTGTTCCTTTTCTTCTTCGCTATATTCTTCCTGCTTGCTAAGATAATTGTCGCACACAATTCTGTCCGCCAGCATACTAAACGGCTTGTCCAAAATCCCCTCAAATGTACCATTTTCCTTGTCCATCTATTCTCTCCTCTAAAAAATGCTATGCCTCAACCATCACCCCTGCACACCTATATTCCATAAACTCCGCCTGCAGCTGTGAAAGGATATATCTGACCTGCGATTCATACAGATAATCCGTCCTGCTCCCCCTCTTCTGAAACTGCATCAAAAGGATATTCCTCTGGTCTTCCGAAAAGACCTGCACGCCGGTAAATGCATTCATATCTCCGAACAAGATTCCATCCACTCCTGCCGTCCCTTTTTCTCTGTCCAGAAGCTCATATCCTAAAAGCGCCACCTCATACTCTCCCGCCAGTTCCTTCACTTTCCTGCCAAGCTCCAAAGGCGTCTGCAGGAAGTTCCCTGCCTGATGCAGATATCTTGCCGCAAGGTGATCCTCCCTTACATTGGACAAGACGGGATACCGGTACCCGAATGAAGCAGCCGGCTCCTCCTGATGCATTCTGTATATGGCGATATCCTTAAGCGACTGCTGTCTTGTTTTCAGCACCACCTTATTCTGTTCATACCGGACCGAAAGGATATCATCCCCTGTATCTATCAGGCAGCCGTCTTCCCATGCGGTTCCATCAGACAGATAAAAGAAATGTTCATAAAAGACTTCATCTATACAGGGCATCCTGTATTCATGCGTGCCTGCTGCCGTCCTTTCTATATTCCACAAAGGGATCATGTCCTCCCTGACCTGTTTCTCCCATCCATCCCACAAGAACTCCACTTCCGCATCCGGCAGGAGCCCTTCCGGCGCGATCAGATCAAAGAACCGTTCCAGATGCCCCATATGTACGCCCTGCCACGGAATATGGTTCAGCACGAATAATGAATATAATCTTTTCATGCTGTCCAGATATCTGGCGGACCTCCTGATCTGAAAGGAGACCCTTTTCCCGCTTTCTTTCAAAATCCCTTCCACCGATTCCTTCTGCTGGAATGCCCTTCTTTCTTTCTCATCCGCCATCAGATAAACCGTCCTGTATGTGCTGCTTCTTTTATCCGCAACGTCCTCCCCACATACTGGGAACCAGAAAGTGTTAATAGGATCGTAATCCTTCTTCTCCGCGATTGTCATATAGACATAAAAACGCCTTCCGGGAAAATCCAGTTCCTTCTGCACGCGCTGCTCCAAAGCCTCATACTTTGCCTCCGTCCATGCAAAGACGCTTCCCAGTCCATTAAGCAGCAGTTCTTTTGCAAACCTGCGCTCGTCCAGGTCGTCAATCTCCCTTAGCCGGTTCTGTATGTAGTTTTCATAGTCAAATTTCTTTTCATCCATCATTCAAATCATTCCCGCTCACTGTATCTTTGGCATTTTCTGCCGCTTCCCTTGCCTCTTCTTTTTCCTGCTTGTCCGTCTTGGTATCTATGATGTCGACCTTGCCCTGTACCTCATTCGCCTTGTTGTCCTTCCCCAGCTCCGTGTAGATTGCCTTGGCATACTGGTACTGCGCCTTCGCCTGCTCATAATCGTTCTGCTCGTCAAAGAGCCGCGCCTGCTCTTCCAGCATCCTTGCCTCCTCGAGCCTTGCCTCCACTTCCTCCTGCTTCTCGTTTAAGGCGATGATCTTTTTATTTAAGAATGCGATCTGGGCAGTGTCTTCCAGATCACTGTATTTTTCAAGCGCAATGAGGTAAAAGACCATTGCCCCGTCGTAATCTCCCTGACCATATACCTCGTCCCCCTGTTTCACGATATCCGCCGCGGAGGTCTGGGCTGCCGCCTCCTGTGCACTTTGGGCTTCCAGCTCTTCCCGTGCTGCGCTCCATTCCCCGTACAGTGCGTCCAGCGCATCCAGCGCCTGCTGCTTGCCGTCGGCAAAGTAGATGGAAGCTGCTATATTTTTTGCTTCCAGATATTTTTCTTCTGCCAGTTCATAGCTGTCCAGTTCCAGCAGGCTGTCTCCCAGCGC
Source organism: Lachnospiraceae bacterium (assembly GCA_011959285.1). Taxonomy (GTDB): domain Bacteria; phylum Bacillota; class Clostridia; order Lachnospirales; family Lachnospiraceae; genus Suilimivivens. Next base: position 3,647 of record BLLW01000060.1, read on the forward strand.
AATGCTGTCAAATACCTGTTCATATTCCCCGATCTGGTCCAGCCTTTTCTCCATGTAGGAAAGACCCGCATTGTCCGCATACCTTGCCCTTGCTTTCGCTGTCAGGTAGGCATCCTTTGCCTCCGTATAATCCCCCTCCTCATAGCTCTCGTCTGCACTGAGCAGGGCTTCCAGGCTGATCAGATAAGCGTTGTACCGCTCCTTCAGCTCCTCATCCTTTAACTTGCCCGCCAGTTCCAGTGCCTTTTCGCACTCCTGCCTGGCACGGATGAAATTGTTGTCCTCCATGTAGATTTCCACATTGGAAAAATGCTGCTCCATATCTTCCCTCTTCCTGGCTCTGTCCCTGCGCCACAGGAAGACGACCAGACACAGGACCAGGATCACGATCAAAACCACCGCACAGATGAGGATGATCTTTTTGATCCGCTTCTTCCGGTTAGGGTCCGTGAACACTTTGTCTATGTAGATGGCGGCAAAGGTATAATTGTCAAGATTGTCCGGCTGTCTGGAGAGCAGCAGGTCCTCCACCTTGTCGCATTCCTCGATCGGGTTGTCCCCCGTCTCTGCAAACACATCGGCAAGCTCTCCCTCATCCACATTTTCCCAGATGCCTCTGGTATACAGCGTGATGATATCGCTGTCTTTCAGCTTGATCTTCTTTGAGATAAAGGGATTAAACCTTTTTCTGCCGAAATAGGAATACAGGTTGTTCCGCTCCTCGTGCTCCGCAAGCTTGTCCCCCGGAAGTTTTTCTTCTTTGACCAGATCCTGGCTCAGGGACATGTCAAAGGATGAGATGAGGTTCCTTCCGTCCCTGTAGAGCCGGAAACGCGTATTGCCTGCATATCCGTAACGGCATTTCTGATAATCCGTCACCACCACGGTAACGGATGCCTTCAGCTTTTCATAGCTCCTTCCCTTAAGGAGCTCGTTGTTGGCGCTCCTTAAGTAGCCCTTCACCTTGCTTCTGCTGATGCCCGGCTCATTCTGGAATGCGTTTACCACCGCCTCTATCGCCACCCTGGCGCTCTCGGAATTTCTCATATCCGTTATGCCGTCAGCGATTACATAGCAGGCATACTTGTCCAGCTCCACAAATCCAAAATAATCATTATTCTCAAGTCTGTTCCCTGCTTCTGAGATGAAAGCAGTCTTAAAGGTACTGTTATATTTTCTCATGATAAAGACGTTCCCCTTATATGTCCGCCTCGACTAACACGATGCTGGCATTATCTTTTTCTTTCCTGTTTCCTGCATTGATCATCTCTATGATCTCATATGCCTTCTGCTGGCATTTCTTCTTCCCGGCTAAAAGCTCTTCGATTGCTTTCCATTCCATCCCCTCATAAAGCCCGTCGCTCATCAGCACCACGATATCCTTTTCCTTCAGGCGCACAGGCGCATCAAAAAATTCAATATCCTTAAACCCGTCCTGTCCCAGATAGTTATAGAGCCGCTTGTTTTCCAGCATCTTGAGCGCTTCCTCCCGGGTAATAGTTCCTTCCATAAAACGGTCCTCCACAAGCATGTCGATGGTATGCCCTGTGGAAAGGGGTACCAGCACATCCTTCCGGTAGACCGCTATCTTCACATTTCCCGCCACAGCATAATAAAGACAGTTATCCTTTATCAGCACGGCTCCCACGCTCGCCCCGCCCTTTCCGTCATCCAGCTGTTTTAAGATCTCCCTGTTCACTGCGTGGAAAGACTTGCGGAAAAAATACGCCGGATTTTCTGCCGCCCGGTACTCTTCAAACATATCCTTCATGGTATCCACCGCGATACGCGACGACACCCTTCCCCCGTAATTTCTGCCCATCCCGTCAGCCAGCACTGCCAGGAATCCCTCTGCGCTCTGGCAGATTCCACAGTCGTCCTCCTGCACCTGCCTGGTTCCGATGGTCATCGCCTTCCCCGACCTAAAGCGCCGCATCACCTTTCCCTTTTCCCTGTAAAAAAGCCTGCAGAAGACAAGTACCAGAATCAGCAGATAAATCATAAGGAGCACCCATTTTTCCAAAGTCATACTGCATCCTCCCCTTATGTCCACATGAAATGTTCGCCGCAGAAGGGAATGAACAGGAACCTGCTTTCTCCCATTTCTATCACATCATACTCTCCCAGCGGCGTGGGGACATATACTGCCTCTTCATTCAGATACACGATACCGTTGCTGTCCCCCGGCAGGATGACCGTCTTTCCCTGCTTCTCATCGTATACGATCACACAGTGATTCCGGCGCGAGATCTTGTTGTCCCCCAAGATCTGGATATCCATATCGTCCGCCCTGCCCACAAAGTTCTTTCCCGCCATGATCTTGTAATCCTTGCCCCTTCTCGGACCTGCTATGCAGACGATCCATCCGCACACCGGATGTTCCTCCTCCAGGAACAGGGATTCTTCCACCATGACCTCCGTCTGCCCTGTCTCCTTTTTCTCCCTTGTCGCCGTTTCGATGTTGCAGTAGGGACAAATCGTTCCGTACCTCCTGCTTGAAAACATGTGTCCGTTCTGACATCTGATTAAATTGCTCATGCTCTGCCCTCTCTTTTGTGCTTATTTTTCTATCGTATCTTAATGGGTGCAAGTCCCAGATAAATGATATCGTTCTTCTCCACCCTGCACGGCTCTCTGGAAGAGACCCTGTACTTCTTCCCCTCGCCGCCGCGCTGCAGCCTTGTCCCATTCTCGCTGTCTAAATCTTCTATGTACCAGCTGCCATTGCTGAAATTCATGACCGCATGCTCGCCGTCCACCGTCCCTGCATAGTCCGTATTCTTGAGATTCACATCCACCTGATTCTCCCGCTCATCCTTTCCAAAAACGACGGAGGTCTTTCCGTAGATATCCCAAACCGCAGTCACATTATTTTCTTCACCCAAAAGCAGGATTTCCGATATGCCCCTGCGTTTTCCCCCGTACCCTCCGGTACGCTCTTTCCTCTGCGTATCTGCTATCGTGAGAACCAGGAATACTATGCCCACAGCAATGAGGATTCCTAGGCTTACCTGCTTCTCCATGGGATCCTCAAGATAAACATAGGACAAAATGATTCCGGTGGTGCAGGATATCAGTATTGCTATGTCAAGTGTGCTCTTTTTATTCATGTGCTTTATCCTTTCTGTACGTAAATTTCAGGTACCGTGCAGCCCGCTTCCGCGTTCCCCTTTTACACAGACGGGCTGCACCTCCCCTTATGGGTGTAAGTACCCGTGAAGCCTTTCCTGCCTTCTGCCAGCCGCTCCGGTCACCCATTACCGGAATAGCGCGCTGCCAGCATAAAGGCATACGAGGATTTCCCTCACCCCACGGCAAATTTGCAGCATCCCGATCCCCTCCTTAGAGATGGCACCTCATGGCTATGATGCCCTCCCCTCCAATGCTGCCGCCCTCTCCATACATAGAAGGATAAAAGATAAAGAAGACACCATGGCATTGCACGATATCGCTAAATCTTCCTTCAAATAAATGAAGCTTCCATTACTTATTCCTCTATCATTTCTGCCTAAAACTGCCGTTAATTCTAAAAACCCAGTTTATAAGAAGGCTTTAAAACGTTAAATACTATTAGAATAATAAATTAGACATTTCAATAGTTCCTATATAATATAGTTCCATCCTCAAAAAAGTATTATTTTCTTCTTCTCGATATAAATTTCCATTTTCCTTATCAACATAATATAATTGTTCCCTAATAATGTGATCATCATAATCTTCAAACGAACTAAATAGAAAATACTCTCTGTTTGCAAAAGAGCTCATCCCTTCATAAATCAATTTGAGATTAATACTTCCTTTCTCTATCAATAAGTTCATTGTCTTATCCATTAGCTTGTCTATTATCTCTTTATCTGGAATATTCATTAATGTTAACTCTGTTTTATCCAGCACACCAATTGCGACTATGCTTTCCAGATTTTCTCCTTCCCATGTATAAATGTTCCCTGTAGCATACTCAACATAAAACATATTTTCAAAAATGATATTCTTATCTACTGTCTCTCTATATATTGCATATGCATAGGCACGCAAGGGGGAATCTATTTTACCTTCATATATACAAATAGCTTTTTCCCCTATCTGAAATTTAAATTTTTCAAATTGATTATTTTCAATTGCAGCCGCAACATTTTTAGAAAATAACTCCATGTCGTCATCTTCTAAAGCAGATATCTCTTCATTATCTGCCCTTTCAAATGCCATAAACATTTTATTCTCGGCATCATCCTTTATATGGCTTATCAGCTTTCCTCCACTCTCATCAAACTTTATAAATTTATTTGTATTATCTCTTGTATACATATATATCCCGCTTAACAGACACATAACTATACATATATTTATAATTCTTTTCAATAAAAAACCTCCACGTTTAAAACAATTGCTTACATAATATTCCAAGTATGGCAAACTTGTAAGATTGTTTGCTTATAATTAGATGCAGTTGCATATTTACCCTTTATTAATGCATTACACCAATCCTCAATAGTTCCTGTCGTAACATATTTTTGATAGTTGTTAACCAGTAAATCTGAATGGTCTTTTATCGATTCTTCCATTGAATTATATGCTCTAAAATCAGCTACAATAGCAATTCTTTTTCCATTTATTTCTTCATGCGTATTACAAGATACACTTCCTGTTGTCCCCACGCCCTTGATTCCAAAATAATTATTACCATTAACCCCCGTATAAATATCAACACAACTATCATTTCCATATGCAGATTCTATACATATTTGTGCAAATGTTATCTCTGCCGGTATTCCACTTACTTTTTCATCTTCAAGTATTTTGGGGAAAACTTCTAACACAAAATCTATCTTATACTCCTCAATACGTCCCTTTTTTCTATCAACTTCTTCTAGTAATTTCTGATACCGCATATCATTAAAATATGAAGTCTGACCAGATTCCATTGCAGTAATGCAGCCTCCACCAAATTGGCAAAACAACATTGACATCATGTTGATTCCCTCTTCTCCATTAAATTTAAAATATTTTGGTGTCCGAAAGGCTTCTTCCACTCCAGCACACGGCAACCTAGTATTTCCTCCTATTGAATCTGCTATTTCTAAGGGCATATTCTCCCATTCCGCATTTAAATCCATAAAGCAATAGCAAGTACCCATTCCTTTTTCAAGTGCCTCTATTATTTCTTCTGGCGTATTTGAAGACCCACTTTCTCTTATAATTTCCTCAATGTCTTCCTTTTCATATAGGAAACCACAATTTCCCATACTAACAATATTTACTCTTTCATCCTTTTCTTTATCATCACGTAATCCTCCTTTACAATCTCTAATATTCACCGGTATCAAACCATTTATTTTTTCCGATCTATCATCCAAAATATGAATTCTTTTCCGTTTCTCTTCCTGACTAAATTCACAATCAACAATTTCACCCTTATATTTCAATTTTGTATTTTCTTTTATACATTTACTACAAGTCAGCAGCGCACCCTCAACAATGTATTCTTTTTTCAAATAGCTTAACTTTCCCAACAATTTATCAAGTGTTTCTTCATCATCTATTTCCTTTTCTTCTGCAATTCTTTCACTCTGTGCTTCAAGTTCATCTCCGTACCACGCTAAAAAAGTATTACTTTCAGTACTAAGACTATCTCCCTGCGGTTCAAATCTTGACTCTTTTTTACTCATTGTTTCTTCTCCATCTATTTTTATTTACTTGCTTGTAATTGCTGGATATCCTTCTACCCTAAACCACTCTTTTTCCCTTCTGGAAAAATATCCTTACTTTTTCTCTCGTTCCCACTATAAAATAGAGTTTTCACTTCACCTTCATAAACGCCTCAAACATCTCCGTCACATCCAGCGGATTCTTCTTTCCTCCCCCGCCGCTCTTTTCCTTTTTCCCCGCGTTCTCCCCCGCGAAGGGAAATCCAAAATATTTCTCCATATCCTTCGTAAAACTGCCAAAATCTATATTTGCATCCGGCGCCTTGGCAGCTTGACCTCGTTCCTGCCTCCTGCCCTCGCCGGTTCTTTTCCTCTTTAAATCATATGCTTTTCTCTTTTCGGCATCCCCTAATGTCTCGTATGCCTCCACGATTTCTTTGAATCTTGCTTCCGCCTCAGGATTATCGGGATTCAGATCCGGATGATATTTCTTCGCCAGCTTCCTGTACGACTGCTTGATCTGCTCTTCTTCCGCCTGTTCCGGCACCCCTAATACCTTGTAATAATCCATCATAATCCTCCATGCTGCCTGTAATCTTTTTTTCTGAAAGAGCGCATCCATTGCCGTTACCAGCTTTGGTATACGCTCTTTCTAATTAACTTAGAACTGCGTTCCCTGCTTCTTATGCAGAATATCCGCCTTCTACTGATACGGTGCTGATCTTATCCTTTTTCTGTTTGATGACCAGGGTAAAGGTTCCTGTTCCTGCCTCGTCTCCGTAGTCTTCTTTATAGTCCACTACAAAAGCGTTGGGGAAGCAGTATTTCCTTTCCATGATGCCTGCTGCCACATACTCAACGGTCACTTTTCTGTAGCTGTCTGCTTTTTCAGCAGGAACCACTGACCAGAGCGCCATTTTTCTGGTGCTGTCGAAAGGATCTCCTCCAACAGCCGTTAGGATCTTTCCCTTGATGACCATGGTTGCACCTACATCCTTGGTCCTTGCATTGGAATCCTGCGGGATATCCGTCGTCATCTTTACACTCTTTACACACTCTTTTGCGATTTCAAACGCTTCTGCGCCTTCCACTTTTACAACAAATGCCATGATTCTTCTCCTTCCTATTCGCCTGCATAGCCGCCTTCGATTTTCACTTTGTCGTTTTCATCCTTTTTCTGCTTGATATGCAGGTAAAAGGTTCCAACCCCGGTCTCATCGTCCATCTCTTCCGAGTACTCCATCACAAATGCGTTGGGCACCTCATATTTGCGGACTACCTGACCTGCCGATATCACTTCTACCGTTGCATTGCGGTAGCAGTCAGCCTTTTCAGAAGGAACTACTGACCATTTGGAAAGTCCCAGTGTGCCGTCATTCCCCTCTCCGCCGAGCTTGTAAAGCATCTTGCCCCATACTTTCATGGAGACACCGAAATCTGTTGCCCTGGCATTGGAATCAGCTGCTGATTCGGAACCGAAAACAACATTCTTGATGCTTTTTTCATCCAGAGCAATCTGCTCTGCTCCTCCAGTTACATTCAATCTAAATCCCATGTTAACCTCATTTCTGCACAGCTTTTTTGTGCTTGCCAGAGTTCACGGACGCTGTGCTGACGTAAACCCTTCCGCGGAAAATCTGACAGGCTTTTCCGCATTTTTTTGTTACTTTATAGAGCTCTATTTTTTGAATTAAAGCGGTTGATTTCAACCTCCAAATTCCGTACATTACCGTTAAACGTAATGTTTAACGTACAGTATCCGTTCGCCTCGTCGATTTCGTATTCCACATCGTCTCCGGCGCCTAATACTGCATTGACGCATCCTTTCTTCTCAAGCCACTTGCTCTTCTGGCTGGCAGGATTGTTGGAGAAGAATTGTACAATATTCTCCTGCTTATAATCGCTGGTGGCATGACGCAGGATTCTTTCAATGTAGGTGGTAACCTGTGTCTTGTAGATGGGTTCATATGTCTTGCCGTCGCTGAGCAGGTTTCTTGCCTTATAGACCATGATGTTATGTACATTTTCAGTTCCCAGCATTGCATTCTCGGAAGAAAATACAAAGCCAAAACTCCGTCTGTTGATTTCATTTTTGATGGAGTTGGTAAAACCGGTGATTTCTTTTGCCATCACGGTGTGAACGCGCAGCGGATGGTCTCCGGCTTCAATATCAAATCTGACGCCCGGAAGCTCCTCATCCACATTTCTCTTGAACTTTTCTTTCAGGTATTCGGGACACTGGTAAGCTGCCACCAGACCTGCCGCGATATATGCCGCTCCCACATAGACGCCGTCTATCCAGAGCTTCATGATATCTTCCTTTTCCTTAGAAAGCTCCGCCATGTCGTTTTCATTCACCAGCATGCGTTTGTCCAGGATAACCCCGGATTTTTCCTTGGGAATAATCGTAAAGTTAGGAATGCAGGGGATGGCAAACTCGCTGTAAGCCTTTCCCGTAAGGGAGCTGCATCTTTCTTCAAACTTTTCGATTCCCTCTGTCGCCATATAGTTAAAAGTGGTCTTGTCCCCTGTCTCATAGCTGAAAAAACACTGCACAGAGTAGTCTTTTAAGACATCCAGCATCCGCACCAGTGCCTCCACGCTGTTGACTCCGGTCTTTTCTGTGGTTTCGTTTCCCTTGAAACGCTGTCTGGTCAGTTTGACATTGGAATTCTGATCCAGCGACACAGAGGGCACGATTCCATACCACACGGTATTGTCAAAATCATTCTTAGCATTGACCGTATTTAAGAATGCGATCAGTCTGGGCAGGTTGCTGCTCTTGACCAGCATGTCGTTGGACACATTGGTAATCAACATAGAAGGGCGCATTCCCTTTAAATTTGAGGGGTACTGCTCAAAGAATGCCCATACGCCCAGAATCTTCTCGATCAAAGGCTTCACGACTTTGATAAAATCGTCCTTTGCCGTCTTATAAAATTCCAGATAGGAATTGTAATTGCTGACTTCCTGTTTCACATCGATACTGCTCACCATGGTGGATGCAAGCGGACAATAGGTTCTGGTCACCAGCGCCTTTACATAGTCGCTGCTCTCTTCGTTCAGCGCCTCATAGTCATCCTCCAGCGCGGCGATCAGCCCGGCGTTGACATTGTCGTCCACCACCATAAGCTCCGCCGTCTCCTGCTTCGGCGCCTCTAACACTTTCAGCTCGCCCTTTTCATCCATGCTCAGCACCCCCAGAGCAAGGGGCGTGTTGTCTTTCTGTTCCTCCGCTTCGCCTAAAAGCAGCCTAGTCTTGATATCCTCTATGGCAAGCGGCAGCATGGCTAGCACGTTGTTATAATTAATGCTTGCCTCCTCGAACATTACATTCAGCTTATCCGCCAGATCAAGCTTGTGGGGATCCCCCTCCTCCAATTCTGCGTACGTCTTGTAAGTGTACTGCAGTTCCTTGCGGTTCTGCTTGATATCCTCCATGACCTTTTTGGGTGAAATCATATCGGTCAGCTTGTCAAACTGAAAATCCACATTGATGATGCTCTGGGAACGCTTTGCCTCCACCAGCGACATCAGCATCTTAAGAAAATCATTCTGCTTATTCAGATGGATCGGCGTCAGCATTTCTTCCGGTATTGTTTCCGGTTTTTGCAGCACATACATGATTTTCTGATTATTGGCATTGAAAAAGGAATACACCACCGGGTCAAATTTCGATATGAACTCGTCGAAACTCCTTACCAGAAGCGCCTCGTTCATTTCCTTGATCTTTTCGTCACTGAGACTGTCTATTCCACGCACATCACCCACTAAAGTCAGCAGGTCCGGCTTTTCCGGATTGATTTCCTCGAACAACAAGGTCCGGTTGGTCTGTTTGATTATGCTCATTTCTTCCTCCTCTATCTTTCGTTTGGTTTCAAATCCTTGTAGTGAACTTCTATTTCCGCATCTTCCTGGTCAAAAATAAAAGTCACCTTTTCGTGATAATACAAATGGTAAGAACGTCCCCTTATGAGAAGCTCCCTGCCCTTCATCACCGTAGCTTTACTGCTGTTCTTGATTACGATGCTTTTATCATCGTCGGGTCTTATGAGGATTCTGTCTGCTCCCTTAAGATGTAAGGGAATGTTGCAGGTATCTAAAATCCATTCCAGGGTTATCACATCCCTGTTGCATCTTGCAAATAAATTGATGCTCTCCGGCGGGAAATCGATATCCTCTTTGTTATGAATGACATAGACCTGAAGCTTTCCATAAAAATCAGTTCCTCCAAAGCTTCTTTCAGCCAAAAACATTTTGCTGTCATCTATCATCTTTTTTCTTGGGGATATTCTTTTCCTCTTCTTAGCTGCAAAAATAATCAAAATAAGAAGTGCTGCCACAAAGCAGGCGATAACCGTCCAGAAAAACCAGTCTATAGGCTCCTTTTCCTCTACTACCGGAACAAGAATCTCTTCATCGATGACACTGTTCCCAAAGTAGATGCCGAAATTGTCCTGAAATACCAGTTCCAGTTCCAGCGTTTCGTCTTCTGTCACCTGCCTTGATAAAAGGATTTGGCCATCCTCCGCTTCATACCTGCTTTCCTCCCCATTGACCAGGATCAGCATTCCCTCCTTTGAGAGATGCCCGTCAAGCAGATTCCTGTTTTCAGCATTTTCAAGTCCGATACGGATCTTTGCCTGCTGTGTGTCAGAATCATAGGTATGGGAAGAGGCAAGCGTAACTTCATATTCCGCCGTCAAATAGGCATCTACCTCCATGGGCATTTCTGACTGCATTTGAATCACCACCTTCTGTGATCTTGGGTTTTCAAGCCTTATCACCGTATAATGGCTGCCCTTTAGGACTTCCAGCCTGTCCGCCTCACAGTTTACCGTCAGATTTTCATTCTGCTGAACGCCTGTGAGAATAATGCCTGCTCTCTCCATCAGGCAGTCCGGAAGCTCTATCTGCAGTTCTCCTGTAGTGCCCGCCATCTTTCCAATAGGGCGCGCGGGAACTCCCAGCTCATGAAACAGATATTCTCCTGCAAAATCTTTCAGGCATTCTCCGTTTTCCAGCTCATAGAGTGTACCGCCGGTTGCAGCAGCCGCCGGATAAACCGTTTCTCCCTCCTCGATCTTCTCACCCAGTGCCAGCACATCGACCGTAACTCCTCCCGCCTTCGCTTCGGCAACCGATTTTGTAAACAGATTCGAGGATTCCTCCGTCTGTTCTTCCGTCTTCATCATGATTTCTCCATCAGAAATCATAATTACCTTTTTTTGCGCCTGCCCGTTTTGAAACAACTTCAGCGCTTCTGCCATTCCTATTCCTGCATTGCCATAACGCATATAACGCACTTCGCTTAAAGCTGCATGCATGTCGTCATAACTGCTGCCAACGGGAAGATGCATCACCGCCTCTTCCTGATAGACCACCATGCCCACCCTGTAATTCGTAGGCAGGGATGCCGTCAGTTCGCGGATAAACTCCGCTGCCCCAAGCTGCGCATCCGCATTCTGCATAGACTGGCTTCCGTCGAGTACAAAGACCAGTTCCCTTGGCTGCTCTGCCATACTCTCTTTCGCCAAAGACTCGCCACAGCTTGACCAAAAGACCATGAGCGACAATATGACTAGGCAGATTCTTTTAGGTATTCTGATGATTAATCTTTTGTTCAACTTCATTGCTACCCTCTCGCATTTTTTCTAATAACAGTAATACCGCTTCACAAATAACTGCCAGCATGACCGGAAAGGCGTATTCTTTGAGCCCTGTTGCCAAAAGCAGGATTACCAGCATATTTTCCGCTGTCAGAAACACATAACTCCTCCTTCTGAAAGCTGCCGTTTCCTCCTGATCCAGCATCCTGTTCCGGTTTCCCCTGGGTGCGAGCACAAATACCGCCGCATCTGCCAGCAGCATCAAAATTCCTGCTGCCGGCACCGCATACTGCCAATAAGCGGCAGCTTTGATGCAGCCAATCACACACAGGACCGTCAGGCAGGAACTCACATAACATCCTCCCTTTGTTTTTGCATGGTAGCCGCCGGCATTTTTCCGCAACAGTAGAAATGCGGAAAAAAAGAGTAAGAAGCGCACCCATTCGCGAAGAAGCGCTGCTATAAGGAAGTAACTGAGATAGTGAATCAGCTTAAGAAAGATTCCTTCCAGTCCAAACCGGTAGATCTCCTCATCTTCACTGTCAATAATATTTAATTTGATCAGCTGGTTTAATATCCTGTCCGTCACAACACTTCTCCTCTTGACCTGTTATTTTTTCTTTTTGAGATCTTTTACTTTTTGGGGCATAGCCGGTTGATAAAAAAAACAAAAACAAGCTGAGTCCGCTTCTAATTTTGCCGTTTGAAAAGCGGATTTTGCCACGCTCGTCAATACGACTCTTTTAATACTTTTCATCGATAATTTCCTCCTTTTTTTATTTTTCAATATCCTACCAAAATCCCCAAAATTTTCAATAGATTTTACCTATTCGACACGAAAATGCACCTAATCGACAAAGAGCCGGAACAATAGCACCAAAATTTGATTACCTATTGTTCCGGTTCTGTTTTTAGCTATAATCTTTTCTTTTATGACTGATTAATCATGACCTCTACAATAAAATTATTTTCTTTTACTGTAAATTGAATATTTCCATTATATTTTTTCAGTACATTGTCTACATTTTCAAGACCTATGCCATGATATTCACCTTTATCTGATTGGGGTCTTCCCATTTTATTCCAGCTGATTTTTTTATTAAAACTATTTGACAGTTGAATATATGTAAATTCATTAAACGGATAAATCTTCAAACGCATTTTCTTTTCTTCGGTCTTTTCACAAGCTTCTATTGCATTATCCAGAAGATTGCCAAATATCGTAGTAATATCTATTGGCTTTACAAAGTCAATATCCACACTCTGTATATCTACCTGGGAATGAATCCCGTTTTTTTTGCAATATTCAACTTTTTCAATAATAATTATATTTAAAATTGCATTATTGCAATATTGCCTTGTAAGAAGAGGGGATATCATTTCTTCAAAATTATCTATATAATCCCGCAGCTCTCGTGAAGTGCCATATTGTTTCAGCCCCTCGATTATTTGGACATGTTTCCGCAGGTCGTGTGTCACTTTCATTGCTATTTTGTTGTTTTCTATCTGCCTTGCATAATAATCGTAATTGCTTTGCGCTTGCCTTTCATATAAAACAAGCTTATATTTCAGTTCTTTATTTTCTGTAAAGGTATCCAACGTATAAAACAAATATAGGTTGACTAGAATCATAAAAAATGTATCGAACATTAAAAATATATAATCCCCACTACTGAGATTAAAATTTGCAAAGAATAAAATCTCCCCAATATTAATCAAAACATACGCTGTTATGACCACATAAATCGTGTATTGGCTTATAGGTATCTTTCTTGTCTTTTCACTGATAAACATCCGCCTTAAAACCAGATAATACAAAAAAATCGCGGATGCAGTTCCTCCAATATTACCTGCAAAAGAAAGAATCGCTTCGCTTTGATCTATATGCGCAAGTTTAACCCCTGCTCCCACTAATACGCCGCCAATTGCTTCACTGACTGAACAGGCAAAAACAAAGGCAATATTTATGAGATAATACTTTATGCCACTCTTACATTCATTTTCTTCATAATAAAAGCATCTGCTTATCAGCAACACAAAAGAAACCCAAAAGGCAAGATTCAAAAATGATTGATGCAAAAAATATATTCCCATGTTCGCTAGACAGCATATTGTCCTTAATCCAAAATAAAGTATTTTGGGACGATACATACGGGAATATTTATTATCAAAATATTGAAAGATAATTAGAGCAGAAACTACACAGGAAACGAGGTTTCCAACTATTTCAAAAATCTGATTGTCAATAAAGTCTATATTCATTTCATCTTAGAAGTCCATCCGCCGCCATAACTCTAAACATTTTGCAGCGTTTATCCCTCATCTCCTCCATCATCTCCTAATTTTCTGGCAGTTATCATCATCTGTCTTTTCAATGTGGCGACTCTTTTTTGTGCCAGGTATACCTGCGCTCCATTTTTCATCTGTAACATTGTTTTTGACATTTTTTCAACATAAAATAAATTGACCACAAAGCTTTGATGCGACATAGCAAAACCAAACTTTTCCATTTTTTCTGCTATATCTGTAATTTTATCTTTGCATATATAAACTTTATCCTTGGTCACGACCTTCACTCTATGGTCAAAATATTCAAAATAGTAAATATCCATTGCATGCAGCCTTAATATCTCTTTTTCCTCCAGCACAAATGAAACAATATTTTCATCCTCGCGTTCGATAAAGTTGACATTCATCTGCTGAAATATATCATCCATCATTTTGAACACATCATCTTCTACTACAGGTTTAACAAGATATCCAAAAGAATGTACCTGATTGACTGCAATTCCCATCTTATGGGATACATTTGTAATATATACAATCAAAATATTTCTGTTTATCCTTTTATATTCCAATGCTACCTGTATTCCATCTTTCCCATCCATTAATATGTCAATAAACAGAACATCCGGAAGGCAGTTACTTGCAAGAAAATTTTCTCCTGACTCAAATTGAAATAGGTAATATTCAATTTTCTTACTTTCCATATACTTGTCTATCAGCCCGCATAATCTATTCCTATCCTTCTTATCATCATCACAAATAGCAATCCTTATCATTTGTCATCCCTCTTCCATTACTTGGTAATGTTATTATGGGATAATTTTTACTATTTTTCAACATTATATTTTTAAAATCAAGCATTAGGAAACAGCTTCTTGCTATTTAAAACAAAGCAATTACTATTTATAAATCATACATTGTTATCTATCAAATAGCAATAGCTTTTTATTGCATAATTTCTTTTTTTCATATTTCAACTAAAATAGATACTAAGGAGAGTATATGTTATGGAAAATATGAATAATAGCTTAGATCACTCAGACAAATACATAGAAATAGGCTACAACATCGCCTATTACAGAAAGCATGCAAAGCTGACACAGGAACAGTTAGCAGAAATGGTCGGTATAAGCCGTTCCCATATCAGTGCCATTGAAGCGCCAAATATTGTACGCAAAATTTCAATGGACCTGCTGTTCAATATCGCCGCTGTTCTTAAAGTTGAAGTATATAAGCTTTTACTGTTTAAACGTTAATTATTGGAACAAAACGATTAATAGTAAATTTATTTACAACTTTATTATAGCATCATCTTTAATTTTGTCAATTAATATTTTATTTTTTGTTCCCTCTTGCGTACCGCGGTACACATCCCCGGAGGGTCTTATTTTGCAGGAAAGATTCTTATCCAAACAAGCGCTGTCATGCTCTGCGGACCAGTTCATTGTAATAAAAACTCCTTGCATCAGGTACCCTATCCCTGACGCAAGGAGTTTTTATTACATCCTCTATTCCAGAACCTTTTTCAATTCATCCATAAAGGTATTAATATCCTTAAATTCCCTATACACGGAAGCGAAACGTACATATGCCACTGCTTCCAAATCCTTCAGCTTGTTCATTACAAGCTCCCCGATCACACGGCTGGGGATTTCCTTCTCTTCCTTGTTGAAGATCTCCGTCTCCACATCATCCACCAGCTTTTTGATCTGGTTGGCGCTGATGGGTCTTTTGTGGCAGGCACGAAGCACGCCGGCTTCAATCTTGGACCTGTCATAGGTTTCTCTGTTGTCATCCTTCTTGATGACGATTAGGGGAATGGTTTCCACCTTCTCGTAAGTAGTAAATCGCTTGTCGCACTCATCACAGACTCTGCGGCGTCTTATGGAATTATTATCCTCCGCCGGTCTTGAATCAATCACTCTTGTATTCTCGTGACCGCAAAACGGACATTTCATATGATTTCCTCCACTGGTTTACAGATAATTGTAGCTGTACATAATTTTGATAACAATACCATTATATTCCGACTCATGGATTATGTCAACTAATTTATGGAAACCACTACTTACAAGTGTAACCGTTCAGCCTGCAAGTACAAAATTCCTATCTTCCTACGCCGTCAGATAATTTTTCATCGCCCGCAATGCATTCTTTTCAAGCCTTGACACCTGTGCCTGGGAAATCCCGATCATTTCCGCCACTTCCATCTGTGTCTTCCCCTCAAAAAAGCGCAGGCTGATAATTTCCCGCTCCCGCTCTCCCAGCCGCTTCATCGCTTCGCTTAAGGAAAGATGCTCCACCCAGTTTTCCTCTTTATTTTTCTTGTCGCTGATCTGATCCATCACATACAGCGCGTCGCCGCCGTCGGTGAAGATTGGCTCATACAGGCTCATGGGGTTTTGAATCGCATCCAGTGCGTACACGATATCTTCCTTGGATATACCGATTTCTGCCGCAATCTCATTGATGGTGGGTTCTTTCATATTCTGCTTGATCAGATTTTCCTTGGCATAGATTGCCTTGTAAGCCGTATCCTTCAAAGATCTGCTTACCCGGATGGTATTGTTATCCCGAAGAAAGCGCCTGATTTCTCCAATAATCATAGGTACGGCGTAAGTACTGAATTTCACGTTCAGCGTTGAATCAAAATTGTCTATCGCTTTAATCAGTCCAATGCAGCCAATTTGAAACAAATCGTCTACATTTTCATTGCTTGACGAAAAACGTTTGATTACGCTAAGGACCAGACGAAGATTCCCCTCAATGTATTTTTCCCTTGCCTCCCTGTCCCCCGACTCTATCTGTGCGAACAGCCTCTCCTTCTCCTCCGCTTTCAAAAGGGGAAGTTTTGCCGTGTTCACCCCGCATATCTCAACTTTACCCTGGGCCATGTTCTATTTTCCTCCTGCATCATTTCCAAATTCTGTCCTATACCAGACAAATATTTGTAATAAAAATCATTCACAAATTGGCAGGAAAATATTCATTATTTTTGAACCCATTTTCATCTTTATGTACGAAGAGACAGGCAGATTTTTCCAGACACAAAAAGTGCAAAGCCTTTTACTCTCTAAAAGACTTTGCACCTATTTTGTATTCTATCAATTTCATTTTCAAGAATTAATCATCCTTTTTATCGTTTATTGTCTGTTGATGATGATAGCATATCACACCCGTCCCCCAAAGTCCACCGAACCTTTTTCTATTTTCTGCATAGAATAAAATATATGAAAAAAGAAAGGCTGCGGATATGCTCTTTTCTGAATTAAAATGCAAAGATGTCATCAATATGCGGGATTGCAAAAAGTTAGGGAGAATCTCTGATCTGGAATTTGACCAGTGCAGTGGTCAAATCTGTAAGGTGTTTATCCACAACGGTAATAAATTCTTTAATATCCTTTGCACTGAGCCGGATATCTGTATCCCCTATAGAGATATTAAGCAAATCGGTCCGGATATCATTATCGTAGATATCCGCTGTTAATAAACAACTTACTCTTCGCAAGTCATCCTAAAAAACGGGGCTGATTTTGAAACCAGCCCCATGTGATTCAACTAATAGCTTTCCCGAAGCAGCTCCTTTTTCAGCCTCTTCATAATCTTTTTTTCCAGTCTGGAAATATAAGATTGAGAAATGCCAAGGAGTTCCGCCACTTCCTTCTGGGTCATTTCCTGCCCATCCGGCGTACCAAGCCCGAACCTCAGTTTGATAATCGTCTTCTCCCTTTCCGTCAGCTTATCGATTGCCTTTAAAAGAAGCTTGCATTCCACTTCGCTCTCGATGTCCTTGTATATGACGTCTTCATCTGTTCCCAGAATATCGGAAAGAAGCAGTTCATTTCCATCCCAGTCCACATTCAAAGGCTCATCAATGGAAACCTCCAGCTTTGTCTTATTATTTCTGCGCAGATACATCAATATCTCATTTTCAATACATCTCGACGCATAAGTGGCAAGTTTGATATTCTTTTCAGGGTTAAAGGTATTAATCGATTTGATCAGACCGATTGTCCCTATGGAAATCAGATCCTCCACCCCCACCCCCGTATTGTCAAATTTCTTCGCTATGTAGACTACCAGCCGCAGATTATGCTCGATTAAAATGGACTTTGCCTCATCTTCATACTCCGTCCCCAAGTCACTGATGACGGCATTTTCCTTTTCACTCTCAAGCGGAGGCGGAAGGACTTCTGAACCGCCTATATAATGCACATCCCCCTGCCTTGTCAATAAAAAATTAGGTTCCCTTCTGTAAAGTTTAAATTGAAACTTCCCTGGAATCGCTACCTTAAAAACCATTCTCAACTTCCTCCTTAAGCCTAAAACTCTATATCGATAATTCCGGCGGCAATATCATCTGATAGCTGCCTTTTCTGGACACCTTTCCTTTAAAAACTGCAATAACCACTTTGTCAAACTGTCTTTTACCCATACTCGTGCTTATTTCCATCGTATCGATCTCATATCCTTCAAGCACACCGCTATCCTTTCCGATGCTATGGTAAGGAATAATCTTATACTTTTCCGGCTTCATCCACCGTCTCAAGCCATCCCACTTATCTGCATCCAATATGGCTACCGGTCTGTGACTGACAGGTTCTACCAGCCCATTGCCGGTATCAATCAGCGCTTCAATCGTCACCACACCTTCGTCTCCCGGAATACTGACCTTGCAAAAATGCTCTCCCCTCCGCTTCCGGTATCCCTGAATCAGCTTCCTGATCATCACAAAAAAGACAAACCCGATTCCTGCAACTGCCGCTGCCGAATCACCATGCACCGAAAGCAGCCTGATTTTCCCCTTCAGAAAGATTATGAACCCACCCATAAGAAAAGATAACAGGTAAAGATATCCCAAAGCACGAAGCAGTTCCCTAATGCCTTTCATCCTGTACGCAATTTTTATCATCAGCATTCCTACGGGAACCATCCCCAGCAGTACCTTCAGCATATATGAGATTCCCGGCAGGCACAGAACAATACAGTACCCCGCCGCACCTACAACGCTTCCCGCAAAAATCCTTGGATACGTGGCAGTTTTTCCAAGCATTCTGGCAGTGAGCGTAAGCAGATATAAATCCATGACCAAATTAAGTAAAAATATGCTGTCAATATAAATGGTACCTTGTAATTGCACTTTGCAATCCTTCACCTCCATTTCGTATGTACTTGTTCATTATAAACATTAATGCCTTCATAATTTGTCAAAACATTGTCCTTTAAAGGGGGTTATTCATCGCGGTATTGCGACACGATTTGAGAAGAAGATGAGGCTGAACACAAAACTTCCATGCGCTTACACTATTCCTTTCACTTAAACGCAAACGATTATGCTACACTCATACTAAAAAAAATGAATCAGAACACCTAACCATAGCCACCATGTGGGGCTGATTTTGGGGGCTGTTGCCGGATGGATTATGAGGGAGCCAAGCGGCACGGATGCCGCCCTG
>BLLW01000061.1 GCA_011959285.1 Lachnospiraceae bacterium
GTACAGCAAGCACTGCCCGTGTCCTGGCACGGGGCGAAATAGCAAGCACTGCCTGTGGACGTCCACAGGCACTTTTTTTACAGATTTTCCATAATGGAAATCTGTAAAAATTGCTTATAAGGGGAAAATCCCCCTAACCCCCTTGTGTTTCAAAATCTAAAAGACTTTGATATAAAAGAAAAGTGTACTACATGATATTTTTAACACAAATACAATGCACAATAACGAATAAAACACCCCCTTGTTAATGTTACCCTTTGCATTTATGTATTCATAATATTTTTTACTTTTTATTACCGAATTTATTCCGCATATTAGTTTGAAATATTTGTATCTGTCAAACAAAAAAGCACTAAGAAACACAAATATTTTACTGTCATCTCTCAGTGCTCATTTTCCAATATAATACTTGATTCAGCAAACATTTTTCATCCAGTTTAATCTTTTAATCTGCTATATTTTTCCATGCCACCATCTTTTTGAGTTTATCCAGTATATATATCAAATAGTTTTGTTATTGCATTTTCATCTATCCCTATCATTTTCAGATAAATTTGAAAATCCCTATAATTATCCGAAATTGTTTGGAAAGAAAGTTTCAGATAATCTTCCTGCGCCAAAAAGTATTTTTTCGTTTCTTGTATAATAGTATCATCAATATGCAATGACTGAAATTTTACAATCGTTTCCTCTATCCGTTTCTTTAAGTATCCGTTTGTTATCAGATAATCATTGATAATACAGTCCATATTAACACCCATACACCTTAAAAATAAGGCGGCGGCAAATCCTGTACGGTCTTTCCCTGCGGTACAATGGAACAAGACAGTATCTATTGGCTTATCACTTTCTAACAATATTTGAAAAAAATCATGGTAGGCTTTTAATGCGCTTTCTTCAAACACAAAATCCCGATATACTTCCTGCATTTGTTCTTTTTGTCTGAATAGCAGATCAATCAGACTGTTTTTATTGTGGAGCATATCTTTAATAAATTCCTCGTTGATTACGGGTATTCTTGTAGAAGAAAAAACAGGAAACAGGAAATATTCCGTGTCCGGCATTGGCTTATCCGGCTCGTTTTGTTGTTCTTCCAAGCCCCTGAAATCAATCACTTTATTAACTCCCAATGCTTGTAATGCAATCTGGTCTGTTTCGGATAAGTGATGTAAATGTGCAGAGCGGATAATTTTTCCATACTTTATATGCTTTCCGTTTCCTGCTTGGAAACCGCCTAAATCACGCATATTTCCAACACTCTGTAATTCTATAACATGGATATTATTTATCATATATTTTCCCTCGCTTTCTATCTGCTATAAAATGAAAAACAAAATAAAGAATACAAAGGTATGTAACGGCAACAAACCAACCACCCAAAATGTCTGTAAAATAATGCACTCTTAGATACATACGGCTAACTGCTATACAAAAAGGTAGCACACATAAAAAAACAGCGATACCGTTCCTTAAAACAGCATTTTTGATTTTTGGAACAAAGAAAGCAATTAAGGTAACTGAAAGTACAATGGAAATGGAGCTGTGTCCGCTTACGAAGCTGTACCCATCTGCAAATGTCAAATGATGAACACTAGGACGGGAGCGCATAACCATATTTTTAATAAATCCATTTATCAGATAAGTAAATAAAACCAAACTGCTGTATAACAGCATTTCTTTCTGAAAATGACTAATCAAAATCATCAGTATTAAAATTAGGGTAACGCCGCCAATTGTTCCAAAAAATGTAATAACATTCATTACCACTGTCATACATTCATTTGTGTGTTCCACCATAAACTGTAAAATCTTGGTATCAATTTTCTGCAGGAAAAGCAGGTTGTAATTTTTTGCAAGCAGGCATAACAGCACAAGAGAAACGATACCTAATACCAAAATACAAATATTTTTTGCATATCTGTTTTTATCTTTCATCTAACCGCTCCTTTCAAATGCTTTCAGATACTTTGTTCAACAATTCAATATCTTCTTGGGACAGCCTAAAACTTTGTGCTTTTATGTTGCTCTGTGCTTGTTCTAATTTTGTTGCGCCGGGGATAGCAAATACTAATTCGCCCTGGGAATAAATAAGCCAGTTTAACGATATTTGGGCGGGCGTTTTTTGGTATTTTTCTTCCAGTTTGTTTAAGGTATCAATTAACGGTCTTGTTCGTTCAATATTTTTCCGGCTGATACCAGAGTGAAAGCGGCGTAACAGACTGATGTTATCTGTTGCAGAGAGGTCATTGTGAAATCTTCCTGTCAGCATACCTTGTTGTAATGGAGAATATGCGATAATGGATATTCCTAATTCCTTTGCTGTTTCTATAACACCATTCTTTTCGGGCTTTCTGTGCAAAAGATTGTATTTGACTTGATTGGAAGCAAGTCTTAATCCATGTTCCCTAAGCAACTTGTCTGCTTTTCTCATTCCTTTTGCGGTAAAGTTGCTTATCCCGACATTTTTAATAATTCCTTTGTCAGCCAGTTCAGCCATATGCCGTATCTGTTCTTTCAAGGAAGATAGAGAGGTTGGCTGATGTATCTGATACAAGTCTATTACAGGCTTTTGCAAACAATCCAAACGCTGATTTATCGTCTTTGTAATTGTGTCTGCCGTCCGTAAAAGCGGAAACCATTTGTCTGCAATGTAAGGAATATCTGTCAATGCCTTTTCTGCTTCCAGTTGCTTCAAGGCTTGCCCGATCAGTGTTTCAGAAATTCCGTTTCCGTATATTTCCGCAGTATCAATCCAATTCATACCATTTGTCAGAGAATATTTCAAAATCTCATATACTGTTTTGTCTGTGACAGTATTCCATGTACCACCCTTGTTACTAAACTGCCATGTACCAACTCCTAATGGGGAAAGCATAATTTCCGATTGTCCTAAACGTCTTTTTATATTCATATCCAATGCTCCTTCCTAATAGATGATATGTCATCTATTAGATTTTGTCAACTGTAATATTGACAGAATATAGATAAAAATAGTAATATAAATGATATGTAATCTACATGAAAGGAGAACAAAATGGATAATGGTACAAGATTTCGTTATATTTTCAGGAGTGCCGAAAAAGAGGCAATGAAAAAATTCGGTGCTACCCTTAGTTCCTTAAATGTAACACCCAATCAGAGTGAAGTATTGCTTGTATTATATGAGAATGAACCTGTTTCATTGAAAGAGTTGGGAGAATTGCTGATATGTGAACAAAAAAGCCCTAGCCGTTTAGTGCAAGGGCTTGTGGAAAAAGGGCTGATATATAAAGGAACATCACAATCAGACGCCCGATATTCTGTCCTTTATTTGAC
Organism: Lachnospiraceae bacterium; assembly: GCA_011959285.1. Lineage (GTDB taxonomy): Bacteria > Bacillota > Clostridia > Lachnospirales > Lachnospiraceae > Suilimivivens. The sequence goes on from BLLW01000061.1 coordinate 3,316, forward strand.
AAAAGAAGGAAAAGAGATAGTCCCTAAAATCATTGAAAAGGAAAACGAATTTGATAAAGAGTTGGCGCAGTTTTTGGAAAAGAATATAGGGCTTGAACAAATGATGTCTATCCTAAAAGAATATTTAAAGGGAACAAACAGTGAAAAGAAATTGAAAATGCGCTCTATTTGGGAATAACTGTCCGTTTCATTTCCTATTTTTTTAAATATAAGCTATATTAAACGGATTTTACAGTATTCCGAAAATCGGAACTCTTGAAGTTTATCTTCTTTACCTCAAGAATTCCGATAATCGGAGTTCTTGAGGTATGATTTTTGAACTTCTGGACTTCCGAAAACCGGAATGTAACTATACTGATATTAACTATACTGAATATAGTCATACTGAATCAATCATATCAATCCTATCCTAAATCCTTCCCTTGCATCGTGGAAATGTGCATAACAGGCTATGGAGTCATGGATAACTCCGTTCACAGCATATGGAAAAGCAAAGTACAGCTTTCCCACATCCTGCAAACAAAGTTACCCACAACTCCATAAACAGCCAGTTATACGACATTTCCACAATGCCTGCTGCGACGGAATCCCCTCATTCCTATTTTACTTAAAAAATTTGTTTGTTGTGTTTTACTTTTATTCTGGTGAACTCCCTACAAAATTTTTGACATAGATAATATTGGGCTTGCCTAACCCCTGTCTTACGCTCTCAATTAAACCTATCCCTCTGTCACTGTCAAGCTCCCTCATCAGCTTTACCGCCTTGTCATTGGCACAATGAAACCTGTCCTTTACTTCATCAACGGTAAAATATATGTATGCCCTGCCTTGTTTGTCTATCCAGCCGTTTTTCTGTGACAGCTCCATGCGGTCAATCATCATTCCATAGAGCAGCTTTGCCCCGACTGACAGCGCATCAAACTGGCTTTCCGTAAATAACTGCTTTGGTATACGGTAAAAAGCATACTGGCTACTCTGTTTCCCATAAAAATATTCAAAATCCATTATTCAGCTCTCCTTTCCCTCATTAAGTGGCTTTTTTGTTTATATTCATTGTCTGACATGGAATTATCCCTCTTTCCCTTTTCATTTCTTTTTTACACGATAATAAACGGGGATTTTGGAGATAAAACGCTCTCTCCATGACCATTCTCCACCAATGCCATGCAGACACAGCAATATGCTCCAAAAAGTGACTGCTGTGCATATGCCATGAAAGCCAACTGCCATATCTGTTTTTCCACATCAATCAACAGCAGAATTTAGCTTTGCCATTCTCTGCCTTGCCTGTTCCCTCTGTTCATCGCTTACTGCCCTCGGCTTACGATAAGTAACGTATAATTTCGGCATGGAATAGGTCTTGTCGATGTTCGTCTGATTCAGCAATTTATAGCTGTCAGGATAATCCGCCACAAGCCGATCCAGCCTGCGCATCACGGACTTATCCCTCGTGTAGACGGTTGCTGTCTGTTCTCCAGCATTGTAGTTTACCACCGTTTCCATTTCGCATTTTGTTAAATTTGTCATATCCTCTAACCCTCCTAAATTTCTGTATCAAAAAAGGACTGCGTGCCTGCAATCCCTTTTCCAGTGTGTTCCTGCCCGTATTTTGTTTGATGTACCTATAACTGGCACGCTATATCTATGCCGGTGACTGTCTCCCCGAATGCCGCCGCCCATGCGTCAAAATGCACCAGCCCCAGCTTCTGTAAAATGGCATACTGCAAGTAACGCATAATAGTATATAATTCCACCATACTGTTGGTTATGGGAGTACCAGTGGCAAAGGTGATCCCCCTGCCTCCCGTGATTTCGTCCATGTACTGACATTTCATAAACATATCGGAGCTTTTCTGCGCGTCCGTCTGTGATATTCCTGCCACGTTACGCATTTTCGTGTATAAGAAGAGGTTTTTATAAAAATGGCTCTCATCCACAAACAACCGATCCACGCCAAGCTCCTCAAAAGTCACCACATTGTCTTTCCGCTCCTGCTTGTTTAACTTTTCCAGCCTTGCTTCCAGCGACTTCTTTGTCTTTTCCATCTCCTTGATGGTATAACGTTCCCCCTCCGCCGCTTTTGCATCCGTAATCGCAAGGATAATATCATCAATCTGCCTCTCTATGGCCGCAATCTGGCGCTCTATGGAAAGAGGTATCTTCTCAAACTGACTGTGACCGATAATAATCCCATCATAATCCCCGGTAGCGATACGGGAGCAGAACTTTTTCCTGTTTGCAGGCTCAAAATCCTTTTTCGTTGCCACAAGAATATTTGCCCCCGGATACAGGCGCAGAAAATCACTGCCCCACTGCTCTGTCAAATGGTTAGGCACAACATAAAGATTCTTATGGGAAAGCCCCAGCCGCCTGCTCTCCATACCTGCCGCCACCATCTCAAAGGTCTTCCCCGCACCCACGCAGTGGGCAAGCAGGGTATTTCCCCCATATAGGATATGTGCCACCGCATTTTTCTGGTGCTGCATCATGGTAATCTCCGGGTTCATGCCCACAAATCGGATATGACTCCCATCATACTCACGGGGGCGGATGCTGTTGAAAAGCTCATTATAGGTCCGACACAATGCCTCCCGCCGATCAAGATCTTTAAACACCCACTCCTTAAAGGCTTCCCGGATCATCTCCTGCTTCTGCTGGGCGACCATAGTTTCCGTCTTGTTAAGTACCCGCTTTTCTTTCCCGTCTTCCGTTGTTATCTTGTCGTATATCTTCGTATCCCGTAAGTTCAGGGCGTCTTCCAAAAGTCGGTAGGCATTTGCCCTGCCCGTCCCGTAAGTGGAGGTGACGAGGGAATTTCCGCGGGTATCCAGGTTCTTGCCGGAAATATGCCATCGTCCGGTCTCCCTGGCATACCTTGCCTCAATCTTAGTCCCAAGATAATTTCCCGGTGTCTGGAACAGTTCCCCCATAAACTGTGTAATATAAGTATCTTCCACCCATGTAGCACCCAGCCTCACTTCTATTTCCGAAGCGTCAAGATCCTTTGGCTGCACTTTCTTAAGATATTCCACATTAAGGGCATATTCCGAATGATCTTCTGTATAACGCTCTGCAATACGCAGTTTTTCCCTGACATTGCCGGAAAGGTATTCGTCCGCTGCCTCCCATTTTTCCGTCACCGGGTTCTGAAAGATTACTCCGGTAAGTTCCTTTGTGACTTCCTCCTCCGTTTTTCCACAGAGTCCAGCCATAAACGGTACATCCACCCTTGCTTTCTCCCCAATGGATACTGCAAGGGCTTCGCTGGCGGTATCCACGCTGGTGACGGGCTCTGCCTTCCGTATGGTACGCTTTGTAAAGATATCCGCCTTGCGCTCCAGATTTCCGTTCTCGTCAACCATCTCCAGTGCCGCCAGAAGGCAGTAGCTGGAATCCTGTGAGAAAGCCCGGCGGTTGGCATTGCTGCTGATCAGTCCGTATTTAGCAGTAAATCTATCATACTCCGTGTCCAGCTTTTTCTGCAGTGCTTCCACTTCCGCGTCACTTCCATCCTCCACCTGGCAGCGGATCAGCTCCTGCGTAATATCCCGCAGTTTTATCATGCCAAGGACACGCTCCGCAGTCTTTGCCGGAAGCTCCACCGGGTTCATTCTTGCATTTTCCCGGTAATACACCTTCCCTTTTACTTCCGCAAAGCTGAAGTTCTTCACGGAAATGTCGGCTGGGATGGAAGCCCCCATCTGATCAGGCAGAAGTTCCTCCGGCTCCCGGTCCGCGATATCCCCCTGTATCTGTGCTACCGCTTCCTTTAGCTGCTCTGAAAGGGCTGCGTCCTCTATGGGCTTTACCGTGAGCGCCTGCTTTCCAAACTGGGTACTTTCCATGACAAACTTTCCCAGCACCATTTCCGGGTGGGCAACAAAATAGCTATTTACGCTGTACCCTTCTGGTGTAACACCAAGGTTCACCCATTCCGGCTGTTCCAGAGCCGCCCTATCCCTTCTCTGGAAAAACAGGATATCCGCCACCACTTCCGTCCCCGCATTTTTTAAGAACGCATTCTCCGGGAGCCTTATGGCACCCAATAAATCCGCGCGGTTTGCGATATATTGGCGCACAGAAGGGTTCTGCTTATCCATAGTGCCACTTGACGTAACCACCGCCACCACCCCGCCGGGGCGCACAAGGTCAAGGGCTTTTGCAATAAAATAGTCATGGATCAGGAAGTTGAAACGGTTATACCTTGTATCCGCCACCTTATATGCGCCGAAAGGCACATTCCCTATTATGCAGTCGAAAAAACTATCCGGGTACTGTGCATGCTCAAATCCCTGTATGGAGATATGGTTTTCCGGGTAGAGCTGCCCCGCAATCCTGCCGGAAATACTGTCGATCTCCACACCGTATATCCTAAGCCCGCCCATTTCTTCCGGCACAAGCCCCATAAAGTTCCCGGTGCCGCAGGAAGGCTCCAATATGTTTCCCTGCCTCAATCCCATATTTCCAAGGGCATCATACATAGCCTTTATAACCACAGGCGGCGTATAAAACGCATTCAAGGTAGACGCCCTTGCCTGCCGGTATTCCTCCTCTGTCAGCGTCTGTTTTAACTGCATGGCTTCCGCCGCCCATGCTCCGTTTCCTTCCTCAAAAGCCGCCGGGAGACCGCCCCAGCCCACATACCGGGATAAAATATCCTGTTCTTTCGGCGTGGCGGAACGGTGTTCCCCTTCTATTTTTTTCAGGAGCAAGATTGCTTCCATATTGGCACGGAACTTCTGTTTCGGTCCACCCGCACCCAAGTCATCATCGGTAATGCGGAAGTTGACTGGAGCGGGAAAGTTTTTCCGTTCTTCGGTCTCTTCTGCTTCCACAATATCAACCCTTTGTTCCTGCACTGGTTCCTTCGGGGCTTCCTGCCCGGAATATTCCTTCAAAACTTCCTCTAGAGGTTCTTTTTTCTCCACAGGCGCAGCATTCATATCCATAAAATCAAATAAGGACAGCTGTACGCTGTCCCCGATCTGTATCTCTTCCTGTATGCCCTTTTTCTTTTCTGGGAAAATAGTATAAGTACCTTCCACATATCCTTGTACCTTCGCCAACAGCTGCACTTTTTGATCATACCCCTCAAAATCTGCCGGGAGCGCTGCCAGCGCCTGCCCCATAAACTTTACAAGCACTTCCTGTCCATTCGGATTTCCTAACAGACTGCTGACATCATCCCTGTTCTCATAAGGATAGGGATTCCCTGACCACGGGCATATGATATCCTTCGGCATACGGTGGTAAAAAGTAGTGACGCATGTAACAATCTGATCTTTTTCATACTCCGGCATATGGGAAATATCTGTCGTATTCAAATATCTGTCATGTTCAATCAGATATTTTATCCGTTTTGCCACAGCCGACCATTTCAGCAGGACTTCCGCTTTTATGTTTCCATATCTTCCCCTTGCAAGGCGTAAGCCCTTCCCGTTATGCCACACATTGGAATCCTCCACATTCGCAAAGGTTCCCCCGCCACCGATCCCATATTTTTTCCATAGAAAATCCGCTCTCTCTTTATCCGAATTATTCTGCATAAAATAAGAATAGATGCCCAGCCGCCAGTCCGAATATCCATCGCCCTTTGTAAGACAGGCATCAATCTCGTCCTGCGTAATAAATACCGGAAGTTCCTCCCATACAAAACCTTCCCTCGCCCGGTACAGGACTGCCTTCTGCAACGGTTTTTCAACCGCTACACCCTCTGCCATATCTTTTTCCGCCTGTACCGATATGCCTGCATATTCCGTATTTACATTGGAACATGCCTGATCCAATACCTCCTGCGGAGCATATTCCCCCTGCCTAAGAAGCTGGTGGATGCGTCCGCTTATCTCTTCCCATGTCAGGAATGCTTTATGAAGCACCGCGCCGGACACAGAATCCCCGGCGGCAATCTGCATTCCAAGATCATCATGCCAGACAGAATATTTCATGCCGCCAACGATGATCCCCCTGCCTCCAATCCCGTATTCCTTACGGACAAATTCCGCATATTCCTCTTCTGTCCGTGAAAGCATGAACTGATAAATAATGCGCGGCATGCTCCCATTCCGGTTCCCACCTGCACGGAGCACCTCGTCCACCACATCCTCAGGGATGGCAATCTCCCCGGCATAAAGCGCATGTACCCTCTCTTCAATTTGCCGGATCTGCTGCTCCACAGAAGGAAAACTTCCGCTATGTGCAGAAAAAGCAGGGGCTTTGGGTTCCCCTGCTTTCTCCATATCCTGTCCGTTTCCCTCTCTCTTTAGCTGTACACCAGTTCCTGTAAGACGACCTCTTCCGCTATGGCTGTCAGACTGTTCATATGCGCCGCCCACGTCAGCGGTTCCTTCCCCTTGTCCGGCGCTGGGTTTTTCTCCAAAAGCCCTTCCACCAGGACTTCCATCCTCTCCACTGCCGCTTTCTCTATATCCGCCAGATGCCGGTCCAGCTTCCCTGTCAACATCATGCCCTGATACCAGCCTGCCCGGTTTTCCTTCAGGAATGTCTTCCGCAGCATCCCGTATTTCCCGATAGGTCTCTGCTCCTCCCCTATGGTCAGGTCTGGGAGCAGATAATCTCCCTCCCAGTGATATGTCAGTTCCATCTACGGTTCCTCCCTTCTTCCCTTCATTTTCACGCTTTAAAGTGTTAAATTTATTGTAGCCAATTTCTGTACGTTTTTCAAGTAATTTTTGCTCTTCTTTCAGACAAATTTCCCGTACTGTCCGCCCGATCCCTCTAAGGAGCGGTTCCGTAAGGCTGCTTATGGCATTTCCCAGAACAGCCAACACCGTAGGGGAATTGAAATCCGTAATTCCCACGAAATCCTCTTCCTCAAGGTATTCCATAGGATTTTGCCCACACCGGCGGGATGCTGCATAAAAAATACTGTTTTGCAAAAGCTCCCTGAAGCTTACCCGGACAGCGTCCTCCCCAAGCCCTTCCAGATAGGTTCCTTCCATCTCATACTCCAGCCCCTGCATGGCTTCTTTTAAGTTGTCTTCCGCAATACGGGATGCAATCTCCATGAGTGTCGAACTTATGTCTGCCCCTTCCTTTCCCTTAAGCCCGTAAGTATCCGACAGGTAGGAAAGCACTTCCGCTTCATGCCGCTTTTCCATCTTCCACAGAACGGGCGTCCAGCCGCCCTGCACCAGACGGGTATCGGAAACGTCAAACACATATTTCAGCTTCATCTTCGCCCCACTGTCATCCAGAAGCGCGATCCCCTTTGCGCCACGCCTTACCCACCGCCCCACTTTTTCATTCCAGTCCTCCAGCGACACACAGGCAACGGCATTCGGACGCTGGGCATGAATCAGCATAGTATCCGAAAACGGGTAGCGATACAGTCTTGCCGCTGTATCAAGATACCCCATCCAGTCCCTTGGGGAGCTGCTGATCTTTTTCGCCTCATAACCCGCAAGGTACTGTATCTCCTGTAGTCTGCCCATTGTAAAATCCCCCTCTCTGAAATGATAACAATCTGACCTTTATTTTCCTTTCTTCCCTTTCTGCTTTCCCTCTTCCCGTTTGGGGAATGCAAGGCTGAAATTTGCCCGCCCGTCCTCTATTTTCATCACGATATCCGCCTCAAAAGTCTGATCCTTTTTTGCAGAATACAAATCTTTTGCATGGCTGCGCCCGGTATTTAAAAGCTCCTTAGCCATCTTTTTGTCAATCTTCTTTTTCATGCCGGAAAGGTAGCGTTCCTCTTTCCAGAGGGAGAAAGAGCATTCACGGTCGCTGCAGTAAAAATTCTTCTTTCCCTCATAGACCTCCGCCCCGCACAGCGGGCAGCTGCCTATGCTTTCCCTCTGGTGGAAGCGGTGGAGCTCACTTTCCGGAATATTCCTGCACCCTTCCAGTATTTTCTCTACCAGTTCCATAATGCCCTGCATGAAGTCCCTGCTTTCCAGTTCCCCTTTCTCCATACGCAGCAGGTCATTTTCCCATTCTGCAGTCATGAGCGCCGACTTTAAATATTCCGGCATGACTGCAATTAACTCCATTCCCTCCGGCGTAGGGATAATCTGCCGCCCTTTCCTCTCCGCATAGCCGGAAGATACCAGCTTTTCAATGATTCCCGCCCGTGTTGCCGGGGTTCCAAGACCTTTTTTCTCCGTATCCCGCTCAAAATCTCCCCTGCCTGCTGTCTCCATAGAAAGCAGAAGCTGGTCTTCCGTATAGCGCTTCGGGGCGGAGGTAAAATGCTCGCTGATCTCTGCCTGAACACCTTCAAATGTCTGCCCCTCTGCCAGCTGCGGCAGTTCCTTATTCCCGGCAACCTCCTTTTCTGCCATATCTTCCCCGATCTTGAAAGAGCTTTTCAGCATATCCTCAAAATCCTTCCAGCCATTGCGCGTAACGGTTTTTCCTGATGTGGTAAAAATATATCCGTTGCAGACAAATTCTGCTTTTACGGTCTCATATATATGCTTCTCTCCTGTCGCGCACAGAAGGCGGCTTGCAACAAGCGCCAGCACTTTCCGTTCCACCTCCGGCAGGACCGAAAGATCAGCTTCCCCGATTCCTACAGTGGGGATGACCGCATGGTGGTCGGTAACTTTCCTACTGTCCAGCACCCTGCTGATATCCGGGGCAGTTATCTCCATACCTGATAAAATACCTTCCCCAAATAAATCCGAATGAATGACCGTTTCTATCACTTTCCCCGCTGTCTGCCCCATATCGTCAGACAAAAACTGACTGTCCGTCCGTGGGTAGGTTGCCAGCTTTTTCTCATAAAGGCTCTGGAGATATTCCAGCGTTTCCTTTGCAGTGAAACCGAAAATGCGGTTAGCGTCACGCTGCAGGGTGGTGAGATCATAGAGTTTTGGCGGAGATACCGTCTTTTCCTCTTTTACCACGGATACTGTCTGCGCCTGCCTGCCACTGCACTCTTTTAGTGTTTTCTCCGCATCTTTTCTGTTATCCATGCGCCCTGTTACCGCCTCCATCCCACCACAGGAAATATATACAGTAAAATACTTTTCTTTCTTGAAATCCCTGATCTTTTCCTCACGCTCCGCCAGCATGGCAAGGGTGGGCGTCTGCACCCTTCCCACCGCCAGCTTTTTAAAATATTTCGTGGTATAGCCCCGCGTGGCGTTCATGCCTACCAGCCAGTCCGCTTTTGCCCGGCATACGGAAGCCTCACAGATATTCCGGTACGCTTCCCCGGATTTTAAATCTGCAAATCCCTCCCGGATGGCAGAATCCTCCATAGAACTGATCCACAGCCGCTTCACCCGGAGGGTACTTCCCGAAAGGTCGTATACATGCTTAAAGATAAGTTCCCCTTCCCGGCCTGCGTCACAGGCATTAACTACATACTCCAGATCTTTCCTGCCAAGCAGCTTTTTCAGGACTGCAAGCTGTGCCTTTTTATCCTTTGCCACGGTCAGCTTCCATTCCTTGGGGATAATGGGTAAATCTGTAAAGTCCCACTTTGCATACCGTTCATCATAGCTTTCTGGCGAAGCGTATTCCGCCAGATGCCCAAAGCACCAGCTTACAAGGCAGTCTTCCCCAGCAAGATACCCATCCTCCTTCTTCTCCGCTTTCAATATCTTCGCCAGCGTCTGCGAGACGCTGGGCTTTTCACCAATAACTAAAAACATATTCTTCCTCCTTTTTGGCGCAAAAAAAGAGCAACCCTTCCTGATTGCCCTGATTATAAAATATGCTGCTTTTTTCAATTCCTTAAATATCCATATTGTTCTTTTTAATTATCTTAAGTATTTATTCTTGAAACCATTGCTCAGTCATAATAGCACATGGCTTTCTCATATAACTTCCTGCACTGCTCCTCATCATGATAAGACAGACAATCATCTGCATAGCATAACGTTAAAAACGGTTCCTTCTGCCCTATATCCCGTGGCAGCTTATTCCACAGGGAATACATCTTCTTTGCAAAAAGCGCAATATCTATGCTTTCATATATCCGTAAAAGTGACCTCATTAATATTTTCCCAAAACATTCCGTGTCAAATTCACTTCTGTCCATAACAGAAAGCGTATGCAGAACAGCCTCCTTGGGCGTCATTCCCTCCAGGGAAAGATAGGTCTCGTTTTCTATGTTTTCCAGAAAGAGTTTATCGAGTACATCTGCATACAAAGACCACACATCGAAACCTTCACTGTATAGCAGTGCATATACAAACAATTTCTCCATTGATTACCCCCGTGTAGCTATGAGTATTATCCTGGTTCCTATAAACTGGAATTTATCTATTCATCAATTCAAGAGTTTTTTCAAATGAAATACATTCTGCGTATCTTCCATTCCACATAAACTCATTATAATATCTATAAGAATTTTCCGCTGTCATATATGCATTATCAAGCGTACTGTTTGTATTTGCTGGAACAATCATTTTAAGTCCATGCTCAAAACCACATTTCACTGTTGCATCTATGCAGTAATCTGTTTGTAGCCCTACAATAATAATTGTATCTTCGTCTTTTTCATGTAGGTAATCCAACAACCCTGTATCTCTAAAAGCACTGTTTACATTTTTATCAAAAACTCGCTCATTTGGCATTGGCTGAAATTCTTCGTATATTTCATAGCCTAATGCGCCTTTAGTTAATTTCTGCCCAACACCATCATCATGTCTAACATAAATAACTTCTATATCGTTATTGCGTGCTTCTTTGATTAGTGCTTTAATACGATATACAAAAGTTTGAAATTTATATAAGGCATTATTCATAATTGAATTTTGAGTATCAACAACCAGCAATATCATTCTATTACCTCCACAAATTCCGATTTTTATCTCTGCTCCGTTCCCCGCAAACTCTCATTTCCATTTGCCTGTCTATCAGCAAAATATCTATTTTCTGGAAAACAGAATTTCTCCCACTCCCCCGGCTCTCCCAAAGTTTCCATCTGCCACAAAAACATTGATCCTCTCCATATCGCTGCTCCTGTCCTTAAACGCCGGAAAAAGAAACCCGCACTCCGGCTCCCCCGGCTCGTAATCACCGCTCACCGGGCAGACCGCACAGACTAAGAACCGATAAACCTCTTCCGACTCCCACAGGCTTTCCTTATCACTTGCTTTTAGCGGAACGTCATAGCTGCCATGAAAAAAGTAAATGGCATAGCTTTTATTTGTCCGGTACCTCTGCCCAAATTCCTCATAAAATGTATCCAGCATTGCGTCATTTTTCAGCCCGCACTCATTTAATGCCATGAGCAGCTGCCAGATGCTCCCTGACCTCCGATCCGCCTCACTGAAAACATATTCCTTAAGCTGCACATTTGTATCGGAAAAGGGAATGGCCTTTGCAATATCAAGGTTTGCCTGCTGGTCTTTCTGCGACAGTTTCTGGAAATGCTTGTTGAAGGTTCCGTCCACAAATCCCTCTTCGTCCAGATATGCCCCGGCAATCCTGTCAAAGCAATTCCGTTTCAAAGTCATTCGTCTGGTCAGCTCCAGCATATCCTCACGGTTGATCTTTCCCATAAATGCTATCCCTCTGTTACATACTGCCGCACCCTAAAAGGGCATGCGGCAGTGCTTTCTTATTTTCTGCTATGGAAAATTATAGCGTATTTTCTGCCGGAGGGCAACGTCTTCTCATATTGCCTATCCGAGTATGTATCTCATTTCAGTCCTCTGCCTCTTCGGTTTCTCCCTCCTCCTTCCCATTTTCCTGATCCTCATTGATATAAGCGCCTCCGTCATAAAATTCAAGGTCCTCGCTCTCCGCATCCTCTTCCTCACGCTTTGGCTTCCATACCTTGAAATAGTAATAGCCGCCGATACTGCCAGCACACAAAAGGATAATGGTAAACAGCGCCCCCATTCCCATGCCGCCTTTTTCCGGCTCCTTCCGGGATTCTTCCTGTACCGGCTCCGTCCGGGGCTCTTCCACGATTACAGCCGGTTTTTCTTCTGCCGGTTCCTTCTCCCCTTCCTCAATAAATTCTGCAAGGTCATTTTCATCAATCAGGGAAAGCATATACACATTCTCCGAATTTCTGGAACGGTCTATGACCATGAAAAAAGTGTTCCCGTTCTTTGTCTGGACGGTAAGAAACTGCTTTGTTTCATCATCAGTGATGTCGTCTAAAAGCTGTCCGTTCCCTGCCACCGAAAAAGGCGTAATCTCTGTCTTCTCCGGCGTTTCCTCCGAAATCACAGACTCCGCCGCTGCCTCTTCTGTCTCGTCCACATAGGCATATGCTGTCATGGTTCCTGATAAAAGAATTGCCACTGCCATCACAAACAATGCCGCTAAATTCCTAACTGTTTTCTTCATTTTCCCTGTCCTCTCTTTCTGCCGGTGCTTTTTCCGGCTCCCCGATATTTTCTGCCTCTTTGGGCATACTCTCTTCCTGCCACACCGCCTCTCCGGGCTGCCTCTGCCGGACATCCACTGCCCCACTCCGAATATTTTCCAAAAAGGCAATCATTTCTCTGCTGCCTAACTTCATGGAGCGGATACTCTTTATAATCTCCGCGTCTTCCAGCTGGTTTTTCCTGATATTCAGTTCTTCCAAATGCTCCTGCCATGCGGCAATCTTGTCTTCCGTCCGTTTGATCTCATCTAAAACCCTATTTAATTTTGCGTTCATGCCACACCTCCGATCCGTGAAATATACTCCTGTTTTCCTTTAGGATATCCGCAGCCCCGCTTATGCCTGACTGCCGCGCGGCGGGACAACGTCAAGATAGGCAAATTCAAGCTGCCGCTCACATATCCCACTGCACAGATAGCCGCTCTGGAAAGGCGCACTCATGGGCGACCTCCCGTCTTCGGTCAGATAATATACCCTTGGACTCAACCAAAGCATTTCCACCCTGTTTTCCTTAAACATACGAAACCGCTCCCTGCTGTCGAAAATCCCCTGAAAATTAATCAGCATGGCAAAAGGCTTCCCGATCTCATACAGCCGCTTTAAGACCTCTCCCTTTAAGCTGTAGGGCGGGTTGCTGATGACATAATCGCAGTCCGGCACTTCTGTATGGAAAAAATCCTGCCCCGTCTGAATATGCCCGTAGGTCACACGGAAACCATTTTCAGAAAGCACTCTGACAAACGCACTCTCCGCCTTATCAAAAGGACACCATACCGCCGCCCCTGCTTTCAGGCGTTCCATGACCGGGTAGACCGCATAAGGCGGCGTGAAATATTCATCATTTTTGTGAAACTGGTACTGCAGCTGTGCCATACATTCCTCCTTTCCTTCTAAAAACAAAGGATGCCAAATTCCATCAGGCATCCTCATGTTTCGTAAAACCGCATGAGTCTTCCTTTTCCCGGAAAATCCTGCGGCTTTTATCAATCCTTTTTGTAACTTTATCAGTTATAATTGTTACTCTCATAACCGCTTTTCAACGTATCCGCCCATAGGAGAGCAGATGCCCCTGCCAGTACGGGGTGTTGATATTGGAGTATTTTATCGGGTTGCCCGCATGGATCATCATTCCATTCCCAACATAAATGCCCACATGGCTTGCACCGGAGGTGTTGTAAGTTCCCTGAAAAAATACCAGATCCCCCGGTCTTGCCTCCGAAGGGGATACCGCCGCACAGTTTCTCCGCAGCCCTTCCGCTGTCTGCCTGCCCACATCCCAACCATTTCCGCTGTTGTTGATAACCCAGCTCACAAAGCCAGAACAATCAAATCCCGTCTCCGGCGAAGCACCGCCCCATACATAAGCCATGCCTAGGTATTTTTCCGCTTCCCGTATCATACGGGCAAACTGTTCATCTGATAATGCCTCCTCCGGGATTTCGTATTCGGCACTGCCAGCATTATCAACGGGTATCCCGGTTATATCAAACAGGTAGCTCCTATTCCCATAAGTCAGGTTGTAAGCAGTATAAAGCTCCGTCTGCTCCGGTGTCAGCCTGCCTCTTGCCACCGTGTCGAACCCTTTGTTGGTCAGACAGATACACAGCACATGCCATTCATACTCTACTTCCACCTCTTCCTCTGTCTCTTCCCCTGTCAGCGGGTTCATCACTGTCCGGGTTTCCGTCCTTGTTCGCGTTTCTGTCATTTCCTCCACCGTAAGGCGGTACTGCTCCGCAAACAGTTCCGGCAGGATATCCCTTAACAGATCATAAGTAAATTCCTCATATATTACAGTGAGAAAAGAAATCAGCTGGTAAGGATTGTGAGCAATCTCGTCCACCTGGTAACGGTATTCGTCATAGCCCGGATGGGTAACTTCCACAGTGTTTATCTGCTCGTCCAGCGCCTCTTCCAGTTCCCTGTAGGCTTCCTCCACCGCATAGATATCTTCGTCTTCGCTGGGGTATGTAGTGCCGATAAAGGGGGAAGCTGTCCCCTGCACCATAGCGCTGCAGCTGGAAATTCCTGCAGAGAAAAATAAAAATAGCAGCAGAAGGAACACTGCAGCTATGAGCAGACCTTTTTTCTTCCGAAAAACCTCTGCCGCTATGCTTTTTGCTCTCCCTAAAAGGGTTCCCGCCTCTTTCGCCACCACTCCTGCTGTTTTTTCTCCCCGCCTTGCTTTTACATAGGCTTTTTTGATCTGCTTTTTCTGATAAAATTTCCTTGATTTTTCCCTTTTCGCTCCCGGTATTTCCTCCCCCGCCCGGCGGTTCCATTTCTGCATCCTGCGGCTGGAACCGCGTACAGACAGCCGCAGCACCCGCTCTCCTATCTGTTTTGCACCATGCAGCGCTTCCTCTTCCATATCTTCCTGCTGCCTGTCCGCCCCGTCATCTGAAAGAACAGAAGAGGCAAGCCCCACAGCTTTCCACGCCGCCCTCCCTGCCAGCCGCATTCCTGCGCCGCGCACCATGCCGCCCTCTTCCCCAAAAGAAAGGCGGGAAGCTTTCTCTTTCTGTCCCTGATACAGATGCCCGCACCCACCCTTCTTTTCCGCGTCCTTTTGGGGAACCGGCAATGCCTGCCCTGCCGCAGTCCGGTTCCCTGTATGCCAGTCTTCTTCCCTGTGGACTGCATTATCCTTCCCCTCCTGCTCTTTTTTCTTCTCCTTTTCCCTCTGGGCGTAGGCATACACCCGTTTTTTCTTCCGCTCACGGGAAACATTCTGATCCAACTCTGTTCCCATATCTGCATTTTCGGAAGCCGGTGTACTATCCGCCGCAACGTCTGTTCCCGTATGGGAAGAATTTTCCTGTATCCTATCTGGAAATTTTGTCTCCCTGTGGAAATCTTCTCCCTGTACCACATTTTTCCCATTCCTGCGGTAACGTACCGCCAAAGGCTCCGGGATATATTTTTTCCTTCTCCCAGAAGGGCTGTAAGAATGATCCGCCGGAATTTGCCTGCTGCTTACTTCCCTTATTCCACCGTCCGTTTCCGGCATTTTTTCCGTATCCGAATCTGTTCCCTGCACCTTTTCCCTATAAGGTTCTGTAAGCAAAGTATCTTCGCTATAAGAATCTGCCCTCTCTCCGTCTGTCAGGTAAAGACCAGCCTGTGTACTGCCATTCTCTTCATTATCTGGTCTTTTAAAATCCGAAGAATATCCACCCTTTTGTCTTCCTCCTGCTTTCCTGTCCTTTGTTCTGCGGCTGCGCCTTTCCTGAAAATTTATGGAATCATCGGCTGTTCCCGGAAGCACCAGATCATCGACTTCCCTTCTGCTTATTCTGACAGTTTCGCCGCTCCTTAAATTCTCTTCCGTAAGCCCGTCCCTGCCCATTTTCCTTACCGTTTTATCCCTTGCCCTGTAATGTTGTCCACGCATACTTTCAGCTGCCTTCCTTTCTACCCTGTTATTCCGTTTTTTACTGACTACTGCCATGCTCCTGATACCATCCGGTCATAAATACACTCCGTTCCGGGAAAGGCGGCAGGAGAACCCCTGAAGACCACATATTTAAATATCTCCGGCTGGTCTCCACATAAGAAAGAATTTCCCTATAATAGGCACAGTTCGCTTCCCTGTAATCGGCACTCCCTGCCTCTTCCTTTCCCATAAATGCAATCTCTTCCTCTGCCAGCCGCTCCAGACCACACAGGGTAAGATGGGTTTCCAGATAGCTGTAAATTCCCATAATGTCCGCCTTTGCATTGCCGGAGCTGATGTTACTTTTAAGCAATCCAAAAAAAGTCTCCTGTTTTTTCCCGGCAAAAAGGACACCAGTTGCAAACTTTTCCCTGCTGCCCTGCATATAGTCTGCCCTATATAGAATCTCCCTGCCTGTCTTCTGTTCCTTTAAAAGACCGTCAGCCATAAAAAGAGGATGCGGTTCTATAAAAACTGCACCCTCCTTTTCTTTCACAACAAAAGAAATAAATGGTATTCCTTTTTCTTTTTCCAGAGAGAAATTTTCTACCCTGGATATATCAACCAGAGCAAATGCCATAAGCGCTTCCTCTATGGGCACCGCTGCTTTTTCTGCACAGTAACCGCTCATTTCCCTGCCCTGCCTGCTCATGTTTCTTGACAATAATAATTCATACTCCTTTCTACTTTATTTTGACAATAATTAATTATACAAACACTGGTTTTACCAATAAAAAAAGCCATCGCATAGAATACTCCACACAACAGCAATACCTCAACCAACATTCAAAACTATTCTTACAATTAACACTTTGATCTGCTCTGTACCAGAAATCTACAACTATATAGACAACATAAATCTCATTGCAGATCTCTGTCCAATCCAATGCAACCTTTATTTCAACATCAGACACTGTTCCTAATATATTTTCTCCTTACCTTTCCATATCTTCTATTTTTACACCCCTTTCCGAAAAAAGCAGAAGTGGTACCCAAGCCCGAAACAACTTGGGTACCTAGCTAATTCTACCTCTATTTCTTTGGTCTCATTTTTAGATTTTCAATAGTTAATATACCTTTTTCTCCACTAACGTAAGCTGCATTAAAAAATACAGTAAAGCATACCTGTGATATTTTTCTCCATGAAGTCAAATCTCTGGTCGTTGACGGTAACCATATCTGGAAATGTTCGCCCTTTTCGCTTACTGTCATCGTCTTATCAATAACCTTATTGCGAATATCATCTTTTATTTCCAATTGAAAAGCCTTGATATTTCCCCTGCTGGCTGCATCAAACTCCAAGAAATATCCAGCATCAAAAAAGCCTGACCAATTATCACATGGAGCATATTCTAACAAAGCCATTGCAAATTCTTGGTTTTCCGTCTTTTCAACATTGCAAAGGTCAATTTCCATATCAAAGCAATTCTTATGAGTAGCAATTTCCACAATATTAGGATCGGAATAGGAAGTAACTGATTTTATCTCATAAAACTGAGTGTAATCGTAAAGTAAATCAACTTCCTCTTTATGCATAATAGAATTGTCAAATCTGGTATGCTCGTCGATACGGTTTACTTCGTTAGCCAACTCTGTCGTAAGATATCTTGTAAGATTCCTTGTAATTATCTCACTAAATTCTTCATCAGAGCCATATTCCACATAAATTCCCCTATTTCTATATTTTCTCTTAAAAGCCTCTACCTTTTTTTCTGCCTTCTCATTTCTCTCACTTCTACGAATAGGCTTATCAGAAAAAAATACAAATACCTGCTTTCCCTTTTTTATCATCTCTTCAATTTCTTCTACCGTTCCCGATTCATAATGTTGCGTTGGACTTCCAATTTTATTTCCAAAGATAGCTATTATAGCATCTGATTTATCAAGTATCTGTTTATTTATAATACTTTGTGGGAAATCTCCTGCCTCTGACATCACATTCCTAGACCAATGAAGTGTCTTTACAAATATATCCATTGACATGCCAATGGAATCATTTATATTATCCACTACCTTGTTTATTATCTCTATTTCTGTTTTCACATCTGAAGGACAGGAAATCATCAGTCTGCATACTGGCATTTTCTGAAACATAATACAATCCCCCCTTTCTGATTTTTATTGTAGCAGACAGATGTTGTATTTTCTAGATAGAGATTATAATATTCCTGTTTTTTCTCTCTTATATCTGTTTAGTTATACTCCGTTCTCCATGTTGACAATAAAAAGTTATGCAAACAATAGAATCACCAATAAAAAATGCATTACGTAGAACATTCCCCACAACAACAATACCCCAACTGACATTAAAAACCATTCTTACAGCTAAACCTCTCAACGTCTTTGCACCAATATGAATGATTATTGTAAAATTCATACCAAAACTGCTATTAGACATTTATTGTAAATTATAGGTTTCTATTGTCAAAGTATAACTATTTATTGTAAATCAACAGCTCATTCCTTTTTCCCTCTCCCCATTTCCGAAGGCTTCGTTGTCATCAACTTATACAGGCGCAGCGAACGATCAAATTTATCCTTGAATGGGATAATCGTACTGCCATAAAAAATCAGCCCTTCCCCCTCACCGCTGTTTGTCACATAGGAAAGCTGGTGCGGGGAAATGTTCAGCTGCTTCGCCAGTATCTGCCGGTCCCCCGCCGCCTGGTTCAACATATAGATAAAGTCCGAGTTTTCAAAGATATTCTCTATCTCCCGGCTTGCCAGCAAATCCTTGATATTCTGCGTGATTCCAGTCGGAATGCCGCCCCATTTCCTGAAACGCTTCCAGATCTCCACCGAATATGCCGCAGTCTGCTCCTCCTTCAAAAGAAGATGAAATTCGTCTATGTAATACCGTGTTGATTTATTAGAATATCTGTTTACCGTCACCCGGTTCCAGACCTGATCCTGCACAATGAGCATACCCAGCTTCTTTAACTGCTTCCCTAAATCTTTTATGTCAAAGCAGACAATCCGGTTGTCCAGCTGCACATTCGTCTGGTGGTTAAACACCTTCAGGGAACCGTTCACATAGATTTCCAGCGCAGTTGCAATCCTCTGTGCCTGCACTTCCTTCTGCTCCCGCAGACACTGGTATAAATCCCCAAGCACCGGCATATTTTCCGGCACGGGGTTCTCAAAATACTTCCGGTACACAATGGGAAGGCACCTGTCAATGACCGATTTTTCCTCCGCCTCAATCCCGTTCCTGCTCCCCATAATCAGCTCGCAAAGGGATAAAATAAAATCACTCTTTACCCCCAGCGGATTATCGTCCTCCGAATAGTCCATGTTG
>BLLW01000062.1 GCA_011959285.1 Lachnospiraceae bacterium
TAATCCCGGCTCCCAGCACAACAATATAATCTGCGTTTCTTTTCTTTTTCAGATGGAAAAGATTAAGCACCGCAGAAAGTGAATACATAGCCAGCAATGATAATACATATACTGCTGAAAAACTGATCATTTTATAAAGCGCTGTCCCTAATCTGTTCTTCCCTAAATTTCCAATCGCCGGCCAGACTGCTAGATAAATACACAGCAAAAAGGAAAACAACATTGACAACAAATTTGCCGGCTTTATCCCCTCGTGCCTGATAACCCTTATTCCTTCCACAAAAAACACAAGAATCAATACTGCCGGAAACGCCATAATACAGCCTACTGTCATAATAAGCATAATGATCAATATTCCAATCACTAAATCATGCACTGCCAGCCATTCTGCATATTCAGATAGGATAAAGAACAGTAAAACCGCCAGACACATCATCATGAATAAAAATGAGGCTCCACTCCGTAATGTCCTGGAGTCATGCAGCATAATTGCTGCAAATATGCAAACTGAAACAAAAAATAAAAGAAACGCAAATTGCCACATAACAATCTTTCTCCTTTAGTGGCTCCCACTTTTATTAAATTATCATCTTGCAGACAAACATCAGATTGCCTGCAAGATGGTAAATATTTTCTCAAAACAGCAACAATTCCTGCTTTCGCTTAACAGGTCTTTATTTTTAAGCCATATCATCTCTAAGTGCATCAATGATATTTTCTTTTCTGACCTTACTGGTAGCATACACCATCGTAATGAAAACGATACAAAATACGCCAAGTATACTGGCTGCCATGCTTTGCCACGGAAAATGATATGCAAATCCTTCAAGCTGTTCATTCGCTACCATTCCTTTGTAGATCAGCCACGAAAGAATGCCTGCAATCGGCACTCCAAACAGGAGTGTACGCCGCCCATAAAAGAAACACTCGAAATTCATCATCCGGTTAAAACCACGTTCCGACATCCCAACTGAACGCAGCATGGCAAGTTCCCGCCTCCTGATCCGGATATTCGTTGAAATCGTATTAAATACATTTGCAACCGCAATCAGAGAAATCATGATGCCAAATGCGTAAGTAAATACATCCACAACAAAAGTGATGCTGCGGAACATGTCAACTGCGGAAGAGAGATTGACCAGCGTATAATCACAGGTAATCCCTGAATCTGTAATCCCGGACTGAATCTGTGCCATTGTCTGTGCGGGTGTATCCGCCCAAAAAGCCAGCCCCGACTTGGAAGCTTCCTCCAATCCGTCAAAATCGGCATTCATTGACCAGGGAACCACCATAAAAAATAAATATTGCGGTGTAGAATCAAATGGAAGCATATCTAAAGGATAGTCATCCACAACAGTCGTACAGACCGTTTTCGTTTGTTCCCCTACAGAAGAATAAAGGGTAAACTCCATCTCCTGCCCCACGAAAAAAGCTTCATGTTCTGAGGTATTCAAAATAACAGCAAGGACTTTTGCATCCTGTCCGCTATATTCTTCTTTGGGAAACCCAAGGCTTTCTATAAATTCATAATAAACAGCATCCTCGATAAACTGGGCATATACCGGCATTTCATCAGTCGTGTGAAACTGACCGCCCGCGAAATCATCAGGAAGACCTGCCACTGTGCCTGAATAAAGCAGATCGGCCTGCCATGTGCTTTTACGGACTCCATCCACATTTTTCAATCTGTCATGCAGCATGATCAGTTCATCCTGCGGAATTTCCTGTGCATAGAACGAAATATCGCCATCCGCCTCCACCGTCAGTTCCTTTGCAATTCCTTTCAGAGTACTGCCAAAAGCACTGCCTGTTACAAACAATACAACACTCAAAGTCAGGGACAGTATGACACTGCGGTAACGGCGCTTATTCCTCCGGAAGTTTTTAAGAGCCAGCATCCCTTCCAAACCATAAACACGTTTAGATAATTTAGAAATATTAATATCCCTTGCCTCGGTTTTGATCTCACCAATCTGGCGGATACACTCCATCACAGGGATAGCAGCAGCCTTTCTCGCCGGAATATACGCTGAGATCAAGATTGTAACCAGACTGACTGCTATGGCGGCGGCAAGCGCCGGTGCAGACACAGACAAATCAAGCGGCACATTGCTGGTGGAAATGGTAGCAAAGTTTTTTTCGACGACCGGCAGCGCCAGGGCAACGCCCCCAATACCACACGCCACGCCAAATGGGATGCCAAGCACACCAATACAAATCCCTTCAAACAAAACCGAGCTTCTTAACTGTCTGGCAGTTGCCCCTACAGACATAAGGATGCCAAACTGATGAATGCGCTCATTCAGGGAAATATTGAACGAGTTGTAAATCAGGAAAACTGATCCAATCATAATAATTGCAATTAATACCCCTCCGACTGCAAACATAATGGCATTAAACAGGGTATTCTCCGACACGCCATAAAAACGCAGTACATCCTCATTCAAGACAAAAGGCAATGAACCTGCAAAACACTTCATATATGCAGTTACTTTTTTCGGGCTGTCAAGAGTAATAAACAGGCTGTAACGCCCTGTCGTATTGGCTGCATCCGATCTTGTAATCACTGTATATCCCGGCGAATCATGTTCTTCAAATCCGGCTCTTTCATAAGTTCCTACGACCGTATACGTTTTCTCCCCTGCAATGTTCAGCATTTCGCCGGTGGTATATGGATCATGCTGCGTCCGTATGTTTCCATCCGCTTCACGGCTGCCAACCGGAAGGTTTAAAGTCTCTCCTACCGGAATCCGTACACCCGCTTTAACGGAAACATGATTGGGAATTATGATTTCCGTATCATTTTGGGGAAGTCTGCCGGAAATAAGCGTAACCGGTAATTGATTGAACGCCTCATCTGTGAAGCCTGCAAGAAACAGGTAAGGTTTATCGGTGCTTTTTGCGCCGTCCAACAGGGCATAACCAATATTTTCAAAAGCCACTGCGTCCGTAACCTGAGAATCGCTTATCCGTTCCCGCACAAAGTCTGAATCCACATCTACAAAATCAATGTACCAACTGCCACATTTGGCAGCAGAGCCATTGATCAGATACTGCAAAAGCGATGTTCCAAAAGTGGCAACTGTGGTAAATAATGTAGCAGATAATGCCACACCGATAACTGTCACAAATGTACGGGTGCGGTTTTTCTTCAGCCCCTGCAGGGCAACCTTATGAAAAATATTCATGACTGTGCCACCTGCCTTTCATCCCTTACCACTTTTCCATCTGCAATACTGATAATACGGTCTGCCTGCAGAGCAATATTTTCATCATGCGTAACAATGATCAGCGATTGATGATATTTACGATGACTTTCTTTCAGGAGACGAATAATTTCCTGTCCATTACGGCTGTCCAGACTACCCGTAGGTTCGTCTGCCAGCATCACTGCCGGTGCATTCATCAGGGCACGCCCAATCGCAACACGCTGCTGCTGTCCGCCCGAAAGCTGATTGGGCAGATGTGTCTTTCTCTCCTGCAGCCCTAACAGCTCCAGCAGATCATTCAGCCGCTCTTTGTTGACTTTCCTTTTATCCATGAGAATAGGCAGCGTAATATTTTCTACCACATTAAGCGTGGGAATAAGATTATGAAACTGATAGATCAATCCCACCTGCCGTCTGCGGAATATGGCAAGCTTTTCGCTGTTTTGGACGTATACGTCCTGCCCGTCTAGGTAAATCTTTCCACTTGTGGGAACATCCACTCCCGCTATCGCATGAAGCAGTGTAGATTTTCCAGAGCCGGAAGTGCCGGTGATAGCTGTAAAATCTCCCTTATTAATAGTCAGGGAAACATGGTCTAACGCAGTGACCGTATTTTCACCCTTACCGTAGACCTTACACAAATTTTCAATCTTCAAAAATTCCATTTTATGAGCCTCCTTTAGCTTGCTATACCCATATCATAGGATCTTGAACTTACTTTTCTGTGACTTTTTAGTGCCGATGTGCAGCGGCATGATGCGTGTGGTTGCCATAATGGAATCCTCCCTTCATAACAAAACGGCCTGCATACGCAGACCGCCTGTTTCTTTTATTCACCATTTTTATATCGGATTACCGGAATCTGTCTGACCTTTTTTCCAATGGTCCGGCGTTCTAACGCAAAGACCATATCGCTGGTGCGCTCAAAAAATCCGATGTCCTTTTTCCAGCTTATCCCGCATTTACAATGCTGTAAGCCGATAAACTGCTGTTTCATTTTCCTGCCGCAGCCGGGGCAGACTTTATTACTGGTTCCCATCGTTTTTGTCATGCCATTTTTTCAGGACTGCCTCTACCTGTGCGACCAGCTGCTCCTTGTCTGGCATATAGAGGACATAGCGGGATGCAAAGATATTGTTGGATAGACCGCCCAGCGCATACTCCGCCGCAACACCGTCTTTATCGGTACAGAGGATAATGCCGATAGGCGGGTTATCATCATGGTCATTGACTTCCGCCGCATAGTAGTTGAGGTACATATTCAGCTGTCCGGCAGCCTCCGGCGTCAGCTTTTTTGCTTTTAGTTCAATCAGCACATAGGCCCGCAGGATTTTATTATAAAAAACCATATCCACATAGTAGTGGGTATTGTTTAAGGTGATCCGCTGCTGGGTTCCTACAAACATGAATCCCCGGCCAAGTTCCAGCAGGAATTTTTCAATCTGCATCACAAGCGCCTGTTCCAGATCGCTTTCCAGATAAGGCTTATTTTCTGGAATCCCTAAAAACTCGAATACATAGGGATCGCGAATAATATCGGCTGGCTGTGCGATTTCAATTCCCTTTTGAGCCAGCGAGAGAACCTTTTCTTTGTTGGCGTTGCCACTGGATAATAAGAGACGTTCATACAAGGAGCTTTCAATCTGCCGTTTCAGCTCCCGTACCGACCAGCCGGAATTGACAGCCTCTTTTTCATAAAAACTGCGCTTGCACTCATCGGAGATTGTCAAAAGCTCGCAATAATGGGACCAGGCCAATTTGCCAGACGGTGTCTGGCATTTCTTATAGGCCAGATAGAATGCCCTCATATTTTGAAGATTGGAGCGCGAAAAGCCTTTTCCAAACTCCCTTGTCAGTTCTTTGGAAAGTTCTTTTAAGGTCTGCTTTCCATACTCTGCGCGAAGCTGGCTTTGCTGCTCATACTCCACAATAATCCGACCAATGTTCCAGTAGGTTGTAAGCAACTCGGTGTTGACCTGCTGTGCGATATTTTTTCTTGACTTTTCCAGCAATTCTCTGATTTCCAAAATCATCGGATTGTCCGATGATAGCTGATGATTTTCCATATACTCACTCCTCTATGAAAAGACCCGCCCGTTTGCGGGACTGTCTGCGCTTTGACCTTCATCAGTATATCCTATTTCATGCCGAAAGTAAATCGCCAAAGCTATATGGCGTTTCCTTTTTCCCACTTCTCCAAACGGGATTGGCACAGTGCGGCAATTTCGTTTTTATCTTCCTCCGTCACATTCCTGCGTCCCTTTGTCCGCTGGATTTCCAGATAGCTTCCATAATCGGAAAGCAGAAGGTCAAAAAGCTCTTTGTGGGTACGGCAGACCATGCCGCTGCAATAGCCGGGTAATTCCTCTATCTCGTGAAACTCCACCCGGATATATCCATACTGGCTTTTGCAGACTTCCAATTCCGTATCCAATGCCAGATAGTCCGCAAAAATATCTATCACCTGTTCAAATGACATCATAGCAGTCCACTCCTTTCGTAAAACCCTGTTCTGCCGCTATTATCCATGATTCTGGCACATCCGGCATAAATGCCAAAATACGCTGAAATCCCAGCATTCAGGGAGCAGAATTTCATAACGGAAGCGGACGGGGATATGCTCCACCGTGAAGCCCGCGCCCTTGCGATCCAGCGTATTGAGGAAAGCGCAAGGACGGAAGCCGACTTTGAAAATGTACTGTACTGGTGGGACAAACTGGACGCTAACAGGGAACGGAAAGAAAGAGGCCATGAAATAGGGCGATCCACTGTTCCTTTGGAATGGGGCGCAGATGAATGGTACCTTTCCACCAGACCTTCCTATGATATGGTTTTAAAAAGGCTCATGCTTGCGGGCGATTTTCTTGATTTCATATTTGACAGCCCGGAAACTCTACACAAACTTGTCACGGATATAGATTTATCGGAGATATTGCAGGAACTAAAACCACATCTCAAAAATATGCTCTATTATCTGTTCCTGCGTGATTATTCCACAGCAGAATATGCGGAGAGTATCGGACAGACTGACCGGAATATCAGGGGTATTCGGGAAACTGCTCTGAAAAAGATACGGAAGCTCTATGGCGGCATACTCACATACAGGAAAGAAAACAGTCTGCCGATGACGATTGACGAAAAATATTTCTTGGAAAACGGAGTGCGAAAGAAAAAGGGAAGGTAAGTGTATTCTGACTGAAAGCCACAAACAGCTCGACCAACAATGAGTAACTGTTTATAATGTAAGAAATATTACATCAGATGATATGGCAGGATTGATTGGATTGGAGCAGATTTTTTATGAAGAATTTATTTGAACATACCAGTGCGCCGTGGATTCGGTACAGCAGCTATGAATATAAGACAGACAGTGACAACAACCTCTACATAACGGTTTCCAGAGATGCCAAACCGGAAATGTACCATCCCATGCAGGAAGCAGAACAGCTCGTCATTGATGCCATAAATGTCGGGCTTGCCGCCATGCACAAAATACCGGAAGAAGAATTGAGGGAAGTTGTGCTTGACTTTATCAAAAAATATGGTTTTCTCGGCTTTATGACCGCCCTGCCGACAACAGCAGATTTCATAACCTATGAATCGGTATATCTTCCCAAAAATCACTTTATAAAGGAAGAATCCCTCCCTACAGAGGACTATCTCACCTATTTTTATCCTTTTGACAAGCCTGATTTCAAAAAAACGGCGTAGAATCGGGATGGTCTGTGACTGACCGTGAGGGTATTGCGATCACGATGGCTATGGGGAATGCGCCACAGGCTGTGGCGATGGGATTGCAGAAGGAATATGCGGAAAGGTACGACTGGCTTGTAAAGGAATTTACCGACTGGGCGTTTACTTTTATGACAAGTTTCCTTTATTACATGGATTATGATACGATTGACGAACAAACACGCAGCCTGTACCGTCAGGGCATTTCCGCTTTCGGCGGCATATCCCCGACTTACCGGATCGCGCTTGAAAAGGATTCGCCCGTTATCGTATGGGACTTCCATTCCCTGCTCGTCATGGTGCAGATGTGTTTTTCTTTCATGCTCACGGATAAGGACAGTGATATGCGTATGTGCAAACACTGTAAAAAAGCTTTTGTCGCAAGCCGGAAGGGGAATGAGTTTTGCAGCCAGAGGTGTAAGAACCAGTTTAATGTCTATAAATCAAGGGAAAAGAAGAAAGGAAACAAAAGAGATGATTGAAAACAGGAATGTAAATATCATAACCGATGCGGACGGTAAAAAGCTGGTCTTGATTAATGATATCCGTTTCAAGGGCAAACGTCAGATTGACTGGGATGATGTAAAGCAGTATCTCGAAGGATACGTCGGGGACTATTACGAGATTGAGGAAAATGCGAAACGCATTTATATCGGAAATGAACTTCCCGAAGAATATACGGAATCAGAAAGCCGAAAAAGCCTTATGGGTGCAAATGCAAAAGCGAAGGCAAATGCCGCTACTGCGATACCGGAGCTGACCCAGATATCATCTAACCCGGCTTTTGATTAACCATGCTGAAAATGGCAGGAAATATCTGTATGATATTTTGGCAGTAAAAAAAGAAACGAGCAAGCCATAACAAGATATACGGTGAAAACCCATTTCTTACTGCCAATAATAAGCCATTTTTCAATTCCTGTCAATCCCCAATTTTGATTTTTTCAGAATACCGCCATTGGCATTTTAAATGCAATGGGGGAACTTTGTTCCCCCTTAACCACTCCATAGCATGAGGCGGAGCCGGTGTCTTGACATCATCTGCGCCTCATGCTACAAAACTTAAAGCAAGGCAACACTAAAGGGAATATATCAGATCGTGCAGCACTGCTTCCTCCGCCCTGCTCTAGATGCTGTTCATCTTTTGCAGCCAGCAGAGCCAGTCATCGGATTTAAGCTGTTCCGTTACTCCCTCTTTTTTAGCCATCTGCCTTACAAGCCTGTCCATCATCTCATTGGATTCTTCATCAATCTCCGCAAGGTGCTTCCATAAAGTTTCCGACAAAAGCATATGCGAATAAATGCCCCTGTGGTTTTCTTCTAAAAACCGCTTTCTCATCCGTCCATACTTCCCGATATGGTACTCCGTTGTGTCCGAAAGTTTGAGGTCTGGAATCAGATAGGCGCCCTGCAGTGCGCTTAATACGGAAGCCTCCGCTTCATCCGGGCTTAACAGGAAAGTTCCGATGCCTGCTACGGGCATTTCCACACCATTATTTAGTTGCACATATTTCTGTTCACTCATTATTGACTTCTCCTTTTTTTATACTTTTTAACCGAGTTTACATAGCAAATCTCACAATCGAACTTGTTCAATTTGTTAATTCCGAAGGAATTTACCTTTGTTACATACACTCCATCAAAATCTCATACACCTCATCCCTGCCAAGCTCACGGGGATTGCATTTGATAACATTGCAGGTATCAGCCACCTTGCGCAGCACTTCCGGCGTGATCTCGACCTTTGACCTCAGTTCGCCCATTTTGGTCGGAAGTCCGCACTCTTTTATGAAATCGCTGAGTGCCTGTACTCCCTCCTCTGCTGTATCTTTTCCAAATACAGCTTTTGCAAACCGTTCAAATTTTTCTTCCGCATCCTTCAGAATATGCCTGTAATAAGCGGGATGGATCACCGCAAGCCCTTGTCCGTGATTGCAGTCTGTAAATGCGCCGAGCTGATGCTCGATCTGGTGCGCCTGAAAGTCCATGACCCTGCCGACTTTCAAAATACCATTCTCCGCCATGGCCGAATCCCACATCAGATTACTTCTCACCTGCATATCGTTCACGTCTTCAAGCAGACGGCGCATATTGACCACAGTATTGCGCATCACCGCCAGCGCCAGGTCATCGGAAACATTGTCCTGATCGGAATTACCGAGATAGGTTTCCATCGCGTGGCTCAGTGTATCGAAAGCGCCGGAAATCACCTGTATCGCCGGAACAGAAGCTGTCAGTTCGGGATCAAGAACCGCAAAAGAAGCATATGCGCCGAACACACCGGTCTTAATCCCTTTTTCCTCATTGGTAATAACTGCGCCGCAGTTCTGTTCGGCTCCTGTGCCGGAAGCGGTAACCACCGCACCCATCGGCAGATACTCCGTCGGAAATTTACCCTCCGAAAACTCCATTTCCCAGATGTCCTTGTCTGTTTTTGCCTGCGCCGCTATGATCTTACAGCAGTCAATGACGGAGCCTCCGCCTACCGCGAGGATAAAATCCACGCCCTTTTCTTTCGCTAACGCCGCGCCTTCCTGCACCTTAGCATAGGTAGGGTTGGGCATAATGCCCGGAAAATCTACAACTTCCTTTCCTTCCTTTGCAAGCAGCTCCTTTACCCTGTCATAGATGCCGTTCTTCTTCAGGGAAGCGCCGCCATAAGCGAGCATCACTGTCTTTCCATGTCTGTTTAACTCCGCCTGAAGCGCCTTTTCCAAAGAGTTCTGTCCAAAGTATACTTTTGTGGGATAAGTGAAAACAAATTCGTTCATTATGATGTCCTCCTGATTATTTTCTATTTTCTTTGACCGCAGCCATGTGCCTGTTTTATTATGAGACGTTCTTAACCTTTGTGCCGCCGAATACCTCTGACATTTCCATCGCATCGAGCTGTTTATCCAAAACCGCAATCTCTTTTTCCGTCAGCTTAATATCCGATGCTCCCGCATTTTCTTTCAGGCGGTCTGACTTTCTCGTTCCGGGAATTGGCACCAGATATGGTTTTTTTCCAAGCATCCACGCAAGGGCAATCTGACCGGGCGTGGCGTGCTTTCCTTCCGCAACCGTTCTGACCAGCTCCAGCAGTTTCTGATTCTGTTCCACAGCTTCCGGCGTAAACTGCGGCATCACGCTCCGGTAATCCGTACCCGCGTCAAACTTAGCCTCTTTCCCATACCTTGCAGACAAAAATCCATTTGCCAATGGCGAAAAAGCCACATAACCGATATTTAATTCCTCCAACACAGGGAATAACGCTTCATGCCAGCGCGCCATCATGGAATAGCGGTTCTGGATAGCCGTTACCGGGCAGACCGCATGGGCGCGGCGTATCGTTTCCTCGTCAGCTTCCGATAGTCCCCAGTGCGTAATTTTTCCCTCCTGCATCAGCTCCTGCATGACGCCCGCCACCTCCTCAACCGGTACAAACGGGTCAATGCGGTGCTGATAGTACAGGTCAATATGGTCAGTTCCCAGCCGCTTTAGGGAATTTTCTACCGAGACACGGATAACCTCCGGTCTGGAATCCGGCAGAAGCGATTTATTTACCTGTTTGCTTTCCATGTCAAAATAAATTCCAAACTTTGTCGCTATCACGACTTTATTTCGATACGGCCTCAATGCTTCCCCCACCAGTTCTTCATTGTGATGGGGATTTTCCGGCGTACCATAAACTTCCGCTGTATCAAAGAATGTGTATCCCGTATCCACAGCCTCTGCCAACAGTTCCGTCATTTCCTTTTTATCTGCCGGTGCCCCGTAAGCGTGGCTCATGCCCATACAGCCAAGCCCCACCGCGGATACTGCCAGATCTTTTCCCAGTGTCCTATATTCCATAGCCAACCTCCATGATTTTCTGCAACCGTGTTTTTGCTTTTGCCTTGATGATTTTATTTTAATCAATCCACACCTTTTACAGAAGTTCCGAATGGTTTCTAAGTTATTACCTAAAGGTATCTACACTCAGTTGTTCTCAAAAATTCCTGTCAGCCACGCATCATAGGCAGGAATCCATCCCTCTGTATAGCTGTAACCATGCGGTCTGCCTTCCAGCACATTCACCTCTACCGGAACTCCCGCTTCCTTAAGCGCCTCCACGCATTCCTCAAACTCACCCACAAACGGATCACGGGTGCCATAGCAGAAATAGGTAGGAGGCAGATTGGACGACGCAAATTTGTCCGTATCAGTGGACGCGACACTCAGGCGTCCATAAAAGGAATAAATCATGCCGTCCGCGCCTGCATCCGCTGATATACCAGTCTGCTAAGTTCCTGTGCCACCGGGGTTCCCTCCATCTGGTCGCTTCTAAACTGAAAAGCGCCGCCTGCATTGATCAGGACAGCACCTTTCACTTCTGTTCCCTCCGGAACAGGAAATGTTACCATATAAGAACGGAAATCCGGATCATCCGCATAATTTCCGTTGTTCTCTGTATACTCTGTGACCGCAGGCATGTTGCCTTCTTCCCAAAGGTATAAAATCTGCTGGTTCACAAGATCAGCCACCGCATCTGCACTTCCCTGTTTATCCGCAGCGATTTCCCCTGCTCCCGAATCTCCGTTTTCATTTTCACTGCCGGACACTTCACTTTCTCCTGACTCCTGAACAGGACTGCTCCCTGTACTGTTATCCTTTCCCTCTGCCCCGCATCCGGCTATGCCTAATATCAATAATGCCGTCATGCACAGACACAAAATATTCTTTCGTTTCATCGTCATCTCCGCCTTTCCTTTCCCGTTATATCCCAATCACTTTGAAAACAGCCAGCCCACAATTTCTTCATCATAGGCAAAAAGTCCTCCGCCGCCATGCTCATTCGGGGTATTCCTCCCGGTAAAATAATCATGCTCCTTAATGTCCAGCACAAGCAGGCTGTCAATTTCTTCTTTCGACAATCCCTGCCGCTCATACAAGCCGTAAAACGTATCATACGCTCTCTGCGTTTTGGCGGAACCGTAATACTCATCATTCCTGCCTATGGCAAAGTAAACAGGCAGCCGGTTATCCACAACAGGCTCGTATTCGCCGTCCCACTGTGAACTGACATGAAGATATGCCGTAAACAGATCAGGACGCTTTCCCATTACGATAGACATGGTCTCGCCTCCGCCCGAATAACCGTTCCCATATACTTTCGATGTGTCGATGTGATACTGCTGCAGAAAATATTCCACCAGTGCAATCGTCTGATCTGCCGAAGTTTCTCCCCAGTCGTTAAGCTGCGGCGCAACAATAATCATCTCGTCATTGTACTTCTGTGCCTCAAATCCAAATTTCTCCGACTCGATATTGGCAGCGACTCCCTGAAAATACAGCCCTTCATAACCGGGCAGCGTAAAATACAAGGCATAGGGCTTACTGCCATCATAGCTTTCCTGAATATATACATTGTAATGAATATCCCCTGCATCTGCGGAATGGTACACATTGTCAATCACAAAATCCCGGTAGACTTCCGTTCCTTCCGTGACATCGAGGCGTTCATCCGCTTTCAGAGCAGTATCCGCCATATCTGTTTCTGATTTTGCCAAACCATCTTCCATCTTCCAAACTGGAATTATGGACACGGTATCCATCCAAAACCGTCGCGCTGCCTGAAACCTCCCGGATATAATCCATGCTTACATCAATCCCATTATCGGTGCTGGTACAAAAGGGAACCACTGTTTTCCCTGTCAGGTCATAGCTCTCTAAAAATGTCCCAACCGCCATCGGCGCATTAAACCACCAGACAGGATAACCAATATAGATCACATCATATTTATCAAGGCTTTCCAGCTTTGCCGCCAGCCCCGGTCTTAAATTCAACGCCTCCTCAATCCATGCGGTAGCTGCCGTTCCCCAAAAAGCGCTGCGGTAATATCTGTCCGTGCGGATCTGAAATAAATCCGCCCCAGTAAGCTGCGCAATCATTTTAGCCGCCGCCTCCGTGTCGCTTTCAGCCTCGTACTGATTGGAATTGGGCGATGCGGAGGAGGCGGCATCTATTCCATCCGGTATAACACCCTCTCTGGAAAAATAAACGACCAGCGAATGCGTCCCTTCGTCTCCGGAAACCACTTTGTCATCTGCACCCGTAATCCTTCTGCCCATGAGCAAATACCATGACGCCCATACAATCAGGACCACCAGTATCACCAGCTCAATCACCGTTCTCTTTTTTATACAATCTTCTCCCTTAAACCAGCAGATTTGTAATGATTCCTGTTATCAGAGAGAACACCATTACGAAAGCAATATATAGAACAAAACGTTTTATTCCAAGCACGATCTTCAATGCCCCCAGGTTTGTGATCTTCGTGGCAGGCCCGGTAATCATAAATGCCGCCGAGTTCCCCATGCTCATTCCGGAGACCAGCCATTGCTGCAAAAGCGGTATTGTCCCGCCCCCACAGGCATAGAGTGGAACACCGATGGTCGCCGCCATCAGCACACCGAACCCCTCATTGCTTTTCCCGAAAAGCTCCGCAAAACCGTCTGCCGGGACATATCTCTGGAACAATGCGGAAAGCAGCACACCAATCAGAAAGTAAAGAGCCGTCGCCCTGACATTCCGCCCCAGATTTTTCAAAAACCGCATAAAAAGATTGGGGTCTGTGTCATGGCTTGCACGGGACTCAAATCCCGCAAAGTTAAAGAACGGTTTCTTCCCATAGGCAAAATGCACCGCCAGCCCTGCAAAAATCCCACATAAAGTACAGGAAACCAGCCGCACTGCCATGGCCGTTCCCCCAAGCGCCGTGCTGTAAAAAAGAAGCTGCGGGTTTAAAAGCACACTGCTCATCATAAAAGCCGCCAGCCAGTCGTGGCGCATCCCATGTCTGGAAAAAGAAGCCGCTATAGGAATCGTGCCATACATGCACAGAGGCGACGCAATCCCCAAAATGCTTGCCGGAATTACGCCGAATACTCCCCATTTTTTGTCCCTGATTCTTTCAAAACAATTATGGATGGCGTCTTTTGCAAAAACAGATACCAGGGAGCCGACCATCATACCCAGAATCCAGTAAAAGGCGATCTGACGGAGCTGTACCATGAAATAATAACTGATATAAACAAATTCGCGTTTTATGAGGGCAAATAGTTCCATGCAGATCACCTTCCTTGTATCAAAATGCCATACAGAGCGTTCTGATTACTCATCAATATTTACCAGCTCATAAGTGCGGCTTCCCAATCCGATTTCTTCCGCGTGCTCCAATGTGTGTAAGCCATCCCTGCTGTTCACCCGGTCCTAAAGGGTTTTGCTTCCTTCTGCCGCAAAAGCAAGATCAATACATGCCTGGTCGATAGCCACCGGATCAAAGGAAACCACAATCCCAATATCGTGAATATCTGGCTTTGCGGGATTTCCGTCGCAGTCGCAGTCAATGGAAATATTGTTCAACACACTGATATATATAATCCGGTCCCCATATCCCAGATAATCCGATACGGATTTACCGGCTTCCGCCATCGACTCCGTAAAACCGGTCTGATCGCCGCCCCACGGACTGCTGCTGCTCGCTCCGGCAGTATGGATCAGGCATTTCCCTTCTTTGGAACCAAGCCCGATGGAGATATTCTTAATCGCCCCGCCAAAACCCGCCATCGCGTGCCCCTTGAAGTGAGACAGGATAATATAAGAATCATAATCCGCGAAATGAGAACCCACCCGGTTACTTTCAAGGCGCGTTCCGCCCTCCACGGGCAGTTCCATGGAACCCTCCGCATCCAGAATGTCCACATCCGCAATCGCCGTAAATCCATGATCCTCCGCTACCTGCATGTGCATGGCCGTTTCCGTCCGGGAACCGCCATATGCCGTATTGCACTCCACAATCGTACCGTCCACGGACTGTATCAGGTCCTTAATCAGTTCCGGATCGAGATAATTACTTGCCGGCGGCTCTCCTGTTGACAGCTTGACCGCAACCCTTCCCGTGGGCTCCCAGTTCAAAGCCTCATAAACAGCCATCAGACCTTCCGGTGATATGTCTGATGTGAAATATACCACGGACACTTCTGCATTGTCCTGCGAATCATCCATTTCATTTTCCGCGCTGTCATTGACGGAAGAGTCCTCCTGCCCGGAAGATGCACTACCATCAATGACTGACTGTACGTCTGCTGTTCCTGTACCACTTTCCTGTGCCGATTCCCCATTATTCCCGCATGCAGCTAAACCAAGTACCAGCAAGACAGATAAAAACCATACCATTACCTTTTTCATAAATCATTTCTCCTTATTAGAGCCATCTTAAAGCCTCCGTACAGCCGCGCTAAGCGAAATTTTTCTCATGCGATTATACGGCTTTACTGCTGCAGATCCAGACCTTCCACCCATGCCCGGACCGTTTCCTCGGAGGCACTGGACGAAAACCGTTCTCCCTCCAGCCAGTTCCCTGTTCCGGCTGCCTCTGCCAGCAGTTCCCCACTCTCACCCAGATCAGAGCTGGATGAAGTACAGAAAGGAATTACCGTCTTTCCTGTGAAATCATTTGCCTCAACAAACCCGTCCACCGGCCATGCCGCAATGTGCCACCAGATGGGATAACCGATAAATACGGTGTCGTAGGATTCCCAGTCATTTACGGTCGTTGACACCAATTCCACGTTTCTTGCTTCCAGATTGTCATGCTCATACACAACACGGCTGTTTTCATCCGTCCAATTCAGATCCTCACTGCTATACGGCTCCACCGGCTCCAGCACGAAAATGTCGGCGTCTGTCGCCGCTGCAATATAACCTGCCACGCTTTCCGTGTTTCCTGTAGCTGAGTAATAGACAACCAGCGTTTTTCCACCTTCCGCAGACGGCTGATTGGTATTCTCTGCCGAAGTATCCATATCGTTTTCCGGCTGCTGTTCTGTCTGTCCTGTCGTTTCCTGCTCAGTCTGTGCTGCATCCGTCTGATTTTCCGTTTCCTGTTCCAGCGGGACGGACGGCTCCTGTGTACTTTCCGGCGTCACATCTTCCCTTTCCTGCCGGACCTGCTGCGTATTGTTCCCGCTGTTCTGGCTGCCGCACCCCATAAGACCAACGGCAAGAACTACGCTCGTCAATACTGCTGTTACTTTCTTCATCATTTTCTTTTTCATTGTTTTTCCTCCTTTAATAACATTCCTGAAAAATTTCAAGGATTTCCTTGTGCGTCATTTGTTTATAACTACCGGCAGAAAGACTGCAGGAATCTGCGATCTGCCTCAAATCCGTATTCTCGTCTGCCCCTAAATCACGGAGTGTAACGGGAAGTCCCACTTCTTTAATAAATCCAGCCAGTGCCTCAACCCCTTCACAGGCTGTTTCTTCCTCCGTCTTGCCCCTGTCCGAAATTCCCCATACATTGACGGCAAACCTCCTGAACTTATGACAGCCGTTTCTATAAATATGGCGATAGTAGACAGGATGCAGAACCGCAAGCCCTTCCCCCTGATTGCAGTTTGTATAAGCTGCAAGCTGATGCTCCATCTGACGGCATTGGAAATCTGTCTGCTTTCCTAATTTCAGGATACGGTTATCTGCCATAGCCGCATCCCACATCAGGTTGCTTTTTGCCCTATAATCCTGTGGGTCTTTGATTGCCGTCCTTAAATTCTGGATTACATTTTTCATCAGCGCCTCCGCAATGTCATCGGAAACATTGTCTTCATCCGGTTTGCTGAAATAAATCTCCATCATATGGGATAATGTATCAAAACCGTCAGATACCATCTGCCTTTTGGGAACATGGCAGCTATAGGCAGGATCAATCAACGCAAATTTAGAGTTACACTTGGGATAGTCCCATCCTGTTCTGACCTTCAACGCTCTATTGGTAATGACTGCCCTTCCGTTCATCTCGCTCCCTGTTTCCATTTCCGTAACAACAGCACCAAGCAGAATCAGATCAAACTCCATAATTCCATACCTTGCAAAAAAATCATCCCAAAGATCGCCGCCATAAACCGCTGCCATAGAAACGGCTTTACAGCAGTCCGTCACGCTTCCGCCCCCAACGGCAAGAATAAAATCTATTTCATTTTCCTTTGCCAGCTTCGCGCCCTCCAGCACTTTTTCATAAGTTGGATTTTCATAAATACCGTTATTCCTGATGGAATCTCTACCATAAGCAAACATCACATTTTTTCCATAATGTCTGGTCAGGCAGGCAAGATATTCTTTCACACAGCCTTTTCCAAAATATGTCTTTGTAGAATTTTCAAAAATAAAATTATTCATAACCACGCCTTTCCCCCTTGCTTTTTTAGTATAAAAAAATCGAGGCTTCAAAAGAAGTCTCGATTGGTTCATCAGTTTATACTTTGAGGTTACAACTCTGTTGTTACCCTGTTACAATACTTTCTGCAATGCCGAGAGGAATTTCTTTACCGTTACGGAAGGTTCCGGGGAATGCAGCAGACCATAGGGAATGGAATAACTCCAATCCACAGGTATTACCTTTAATAAGGGATGGACATTATCCCATACCGGCACCGCCATCAGCACATCATTTCCATTCTCACAGCGGTTAAATACATCCACACTGTAAAAATCAAAATCCACGATGCTGATCTTACTGTGGTTCTGCCAAAGGTCATCCCGAAGTCTGTCCACATAATGGCTCCAGTCACGATGCATCAGCAGCAGGTTCTCCCCATATAAATCCTGAATCGTCAGTTTTATCTTATCCGCAAGACGATGGTGAATGGATACCGCACAGCATAATGGCTGCTCGAAAAGCTCAAAGCCTGCACACTGGCGCAGGTTCAACATTGTTTCATCAAAAATTCCTGCCACCACATCAATATTCTGTCCAAGGTTCTTCAGTATTTCCCTTGCATTTTCCGGGGTGTTTTCAAAGGGAACCAGCTGAAATTTAATCTCCGGGCACAGGGCATGTATCTGTGGCCAGAGTTCTACCAGAACCTGCGCAGGCGTCATCGGTGATGTCCCAATACGGATGATGTCTGTGTTTTCCTGCATGGCATTTTTCGCCCGTACCACAGAATCCTTGCAATACTGGATAATGTATTTTGTGTCTTTATACAGGGAGCTCCCTGCTTTCGTCAGAGAAAGCCCTCTGTGGGTTCTTTCAAAGAGCTGTACTCCTAAATCTGCCTCCAGCAGATTGATCTGTTTCAAAACCGCCGTAGGTGTAATATATGCCTGTTCTGCCGCCTTGTTAAAACTTCCGGCATCTGCCACGCTGATAAATGTCTCCAGTTGCGGATTATACATTGCCTCACTGCCTTTCCTTCGTTTTTCATATCATATATCGTCTGCCCTCTTTCATAATAATATGACTTTTTCTGAAAAGGCAATATATCTTTTGTTTTTGATGAATTTTTAATTCTTTATTTTCATTCAATAATCCCATATGATACAATGCCTGCACACAGTCCACATAGCCTTGAATATATGCCCTTAACTCCTGGGCGGAAGAAAAGTCCTCCCATTCCTGTTCCTTTCCTTTCCACTTCTCGTCAGAGGAAGAACACCAACGGGCGATTGAAGCATTATCAAAAGATTTGGACGCTGTTAAGCAGAGTATTCTTGATGACAGCAAGATTGTCAAAAAAGGCGTTAGAGGTATATCTGTAAAAATATATCCCGAAAATGAATGAGAAAAATTTTGTGCAAAAAGTATTGACTTCCACGTAACGTGATACTGTATTCTTTTCTCATAGGAGCAGAATAGATATAAGCCGGCAATCTCTGTCTTGTTTCTTCAAAAATTTAAGGAGCTGATAAGAATGCGAACCATAAGCCAAGTTGCAGAATTAACAGGCATAAGCACACGAACACTACAATACTACGACGAGATTGGATTGTTAAAGCCAAGCGAATTGACCGAATCCGGCTATCGCCTATATGATAATGAAGCCTTGCAAAAGCTACAACAAATCCTGTTTTTTAAGGAATTGGGATTTAAGCTGAAAGAGATTAAAGAAATTCTGCCAAAACCCGACTTTGACAAAATCAAGGCTTTCAAAAGGCAAAAAGAACTGCTTCTGCTGAAGCGCAATCGGACAGACAGACTTATGCAGCTTTTTAGCCGCTTAGAGAAAGGAGAACACTGTATGAGTTTTAAAGAATTTGACCTGTCTGATTACATTACCGCTTTAGAAGATTTTAAAAATAACAGCACTGATGATGTTATCAAGCACTGGGGAAGTATTGAAAATTTTGAAACGTTTATTCAAAAAATTAAATATGATGAAGCAGAGGTAGCTAAACTTGCTATTCAACAATTCGGCAGTATTGAAAAATACACCGAAGCCATGAAACATAATTTAGAGCATTTCTCTGAACTTATGGAAACACAATTAACGGAAGAAGTGAAAGAAATTGGAAAACAATCTGATATTCTGTATGGCAGATTAACCGCCGATTTGTCAGAAGATGTTTCCTCCCCTAAAATACAATGCATTGTAGATGAACTGTTGCAGTTTATACAGAAAAACAGCACCAGCGTATCTCTCGATAAGCCCTATATCAATATTCTCATCGACACATATTCAAGCGATTATATAAAAAGCATGACTGATAGCAAATATGGTAAAGGAGCTTCTGATTATATTGTAAAAGCATTCCGTTATTACTCGGAGAATAGCGTTTCCAAAATAAATTAGAGACAACAGGAACTCACTCTCTAAAAATATATCCTGACAATTAACCATTCTCACTATGCCGAAAAATAATTATACTTTTTTAATCCTTCAACCTTTCCCCAATATCAGATGCACTATATAATACTCTCATTACAATAACGCTCTCATTCTCAATCACATAGAAAACCGAATAATTATCTACCACCAACCGTCTTAACCCCATTGCCCGTTCTTGCTCCGATTCCATAAGTCTTACTTTTTCTGGAAACATTTTTAACTCCTCGATAGCTTCCGCAATCCGGTTATATTGTCCTATTGCATTTTCTGGTGCTTGGAGCTGTATCGCAATATAGTTATAGATTTCCTCCATATCCGCTAATGCCTTATCTGTGATCTGTACCTTATATTGCTTCATACTTAATGACTCTCCCTAAATTTCGTAAAGGCAGAAACAGCATCCTGCACCCTGCCAGCATGTATATCATCATATCCCTCTTGCAATTTCTTGTGAAGTTCCTCTTTTGTCATTAAATCTGCATTAAGACTAGAGGGAGTTTTCGGCAATGTTACCGCAAAAGGGATCCCTCCTGTTAATGAAATTTGATTGAGATACATGTCTATTGCTGTAGACATCGGGA
Source organism: Lachnospiraceae bacterium (assembly GCA_011959285.1). Taxonomy (GTDB): domain Bacteria; phylum Bacillota; class Clostridia; order Lachnospirales; family Lachnospiraceae; genus Suilimivivens. The sequence goes on from BLLW01000062.1 coordinate 20,153, forward strand.
TGCCTAATCGTGTAAGCACATCTTCAGCTCGTTGTTTTACCGTTGGATTTATTCTTAAGTTTAAGGTTGCTGTTTTTTCCATATCAAATCATCTCCTTTGGTTAAATTGTAACGCTTTTGTCGTTACTCGTCAACGTAAATGTTAAAACCAATCCACATTTGCTGGCAACATATATTTTACCCAAATCATAATAATAAAAATAATACAAATATGGCAGGATATCTCATAGACCACCTGCCATACCTAATAGCTTATACTAAATTAATATCATTCGAACTCGGCGTGTTCTTTGTTGTGCTTAATTATTTTTGTTTAAGTTTTGTGCAAATACACACCTATTTTTACATCAATTACATCATTTATTATGACTTGCTGATTTTCTGTTGCCAAAATGTTGCCATCTTTACTTATCTCTATAATGAGAACCGCATTGAACAATCTTTATCACATTATCTTCTATCCGATAAACAATACGGTTTGCATCATCTATTCGCCGGCTCCAATAGGATGCCAAATCACCGCTTAATCTTTCTGGCTTTCCTATTCCTTCGTATCCATTTCGGTCAATATCCTTCAATAACTGAAGAATACGCCTTAATGTCTTTTTATCCTGCTTTGTCCAGTATTCAAAATCTTCCCACGCTGAATCTGACCATGACTTAATCATCAATGTCCACCTCATGTACCGTACCACCTGTAGCCTCCATTTGCGCTACAGATTCTCTAAGTCTGGTCATATTCTCCTGCGAATAAAATGGATCTACAGATACTTCAAATGGTATCCGTTTCTCTCGCCCCAATTTTTTTAGATAAATATTAATAGCTGTAGACAAAGACATTCCAATATCGGCACAAGCTTGCTCTGCCTTTTTCTTTACATCATCCTCTATACGCAAACTAATTTGAGCCATTATATCACCTCTTTCTTCATGATGATATTAGTATAGCTCATATTGCAGCATTTGTAAATCATTTCTCTATACAAATGCTTATTTTTTTATTATTTTTTCAATATCATTTATAAAAATGGATAACATATCCCCTTTGCCCAACCTTTTTCTTTGTCCAACATCCTTTCTGATTTCATAAATGATATCTTCCAATAGTAATAAAGAGTTCTCTGGGTTCATGTCTTCCAGTGACGCTTTTCTGTATCTTAACCACTTTTTTACTACTTTATTTGATCCCCATAACGTTAATCCCTTGGAAAAGTCCGACATCATTCTAAACTTATCGGATTCTGTCATTTGCTCATTTACAGGTTTTTTTGTATCTTCCATAATAGTATAAATTATGCTTATAAATTGTTCATACGGTGCCTCTCTTTTATCATATAAATACTTTTTTACATTATATCGATAATCAATAATTTTTGCTATTACAGACGTAAAAACCACACCGACTATAGACACCATACCTGTTATCATTGCCACAATAATTACTTTATCTGTTGTACTTACAAACTTTTTCAGGAAATCAACCAAATGTTCAATTCCATTCCCTAAGCAAGAAAAAATAAGCCATATAAGTAATATTGCCACAAACACAAGTATTACCAGCAAAGCCAACCCTATCACAAAATTGATTCTAGGATGTCTCTGGGCAAACGGCGCTTTTTCTCCCGCTTTCACTGAATTCTTTTTCGTACTTTTCATATACCATCCTCATTAGCGATTCGTCAATTTTATATAAATACCCATTTCTATTGGCAACAACTTACTACCTAAATTTTTCTACAACAATAGATTGTAAATATAGCAGGCAATCTCATAGACTACCTGCCATATAAAATAAATAACTCAAACTTCCCACATTAAAAATGGGATTTGCTCCTT
>BLLW01000063.1 GCA_011959285.1 Lachnospiraceae bacterium
CCAGATATTGCTTACGGCGAAAGGGTTCCAGGAAGGGCGAATCCGTAAGTATGGGTTTGCGTTCTGCGGCAAAAAGGTGTTGATTGGCAGCGAATCGGAGAGGCAGGGGATATCAAAAGATGAATGAGATTTTACAGGCAATTTATGCAAGGAAATCTGTCCGGGTATACACTGAGGAAGAGATATTTTCTAAGGATAAAGAAAGCATTTTGCAGGCAGCGCTGCAGGCGCCTTCGGCGGGATGCCAGTTGTTGTATACCATTCTTGATATTACAGATCAGGAAAAGAAAGAAAAGTTAGCGCAGCTTTGCGATCACCAGCCGTTTATTGCCAAGGCAAAGATGGCGCTTGTGTTTTGCGCGGACTGCAGGAAATGGCTTTCCTTTTACAAGGAAGCAGGGCTTACGCCGAGAAATCCCGGGGCAGGGGATTTGCTGCTGGCGGTGGAGGATGCGCTGATCGCGGCGCAAAATTCGGTGATTGTGGCGGAAAGTCTGGGAATTGGTTCCTGCTATATCGGGGATGTGATGGAAAACGCGGAAGCGGTGAAAGCGCTTTTGGAACTTCCAAAGTATGTGTATCCTGCCTGTATGCTGGTTTTCGGGTATCCCACCAAGCAGCAGAAGGAGAGGAAGAAGCCGGAGCGGTTTAAGCTGTCGGATATGGTTTGTGAAAACAGCTATCGGGATAAGACAGGGCAGGAAATCCGCGAAATGTTCTCAGACCGGACAGGGGCGCAAAGCTATGAGGAATGGATGGAAGCTTTCTGGAAAAGGAAGTATGAGTCGGTGTTTGCCGGTGAGATGAACAGGTCTATGGAGGTGTATCTGCAGGAGTACGAAAACCTGGGACGATAGATTGCGGAAAGAAAATGAGACAGGAAGAGGTTTATTGAGAATAAAAAAGAAACCAATTTATTAGAATAGCGCTTCTTGTGGTTGTAATAGTATGCCTGATTCAGATTGGACAGGCATACTATTTATCATTGCGGCACAGGGCACAGCAAAAGGAATTGGAGAAACTTTCAGAAACGGCGGAACTAATCACGCCGGAGGAGTTTAAGGCGTTTTGTGAAAATATAAAAAAGTTATATTTATATGACACAAAGATGGAAGCAGCGTATGTGGATACGTTTCTGACCTTATCCACCTGTGCATACCATGTGGATGGTGGAAGGCTTGTGGTGGTGGCGAAGAGAATGGATTGATAAGGGATTTGGGGAAATGACGGATAGTTTTATAATGTATGTATAAAAAATCTATAAAATTAGCACTCAACCCTTTACAGTGCTAACAGTTAGTGTTATACTATCACTAGAACAAGAAAAGAGCATAATAAGTGATTGCTTAGCCGGATATACTGTAAAGAAATGGATGATATTCAAGGTTTGTTTGCAGTAAAGGCAGAGAGGAGTGCTTTATGAACATATCAAAATTCACACAAAAATCTATGCAGGCAGTGGAAGGCTGTGAGAAGCTTGCTTATGAGTATGGCAATCAGGAGATCGAGCAGGAGCATCTGCTGTACAGTCTGCTTACCATAGATGACAGCCTGATTTTGAAATTGATTGAAAAAATGGAGATTAATACCCAGTACTTTGTGAATAAGGTGGAAGAAGCTTTAAATAAGAGAGTCAAGGTGCAGGGCGGTCAGGTTCATGTGGGAGCGGACCTGAATAAAGTGCTGATATCGGCAGAGGATGAGGCGAAGGCGCTTTCTGACGAATATGTCTCTGTAGAGCATTTATTCCTTGCCATGATCAAGCATCCCAACAGGGCGGTCAAGGAACTGTTTAAGGAGTTTGGCATTACCAGGGAACGTTTCCTGCAGGTATTGTCCACAGTCAGAGGAAATCAGCGGGTAACTTCGGACAATCCGGAGGCGACCTATGACACGCTTTCCAAGTACGGGCAAGATCTGGTGGAAAAGGCAAGGGAGCAGAAGCTTGATCCTGTAATTGGCAGGGACAGTGAAATCAGGAATGTGATCCGCATTCTTTCCCGGAAGACTAAGAATAATCCTGTTTTGATCGGTGAGCCCGGCGTAGGCAAGACCGCGGTTGTGGAAGGGCTTGCCCAGCGTATCGTAAGAGGCGATGTGCCCCAGGGATTGAAGGATAAGAAGATTTTTGCGCTGGATATGGGCGCGCTGATTGCAGGCGCCAAGTATCGGGGTGAATTCGAGGAGCGTTTAAAGGCGGTTCTGGAGGATGTGAAGAACAGCGACGGGCAGATCATTCTTTTCATAGATGAGCTTCACACCATTGTGGGAGCGGGCAAGACCGACGGCGCGCTGGATGCAGGGAATATGTTAAAGCCTATGCTGGCAAGAGGGGAACTGCACTGTATCGGGGCGACCACGCTGGACGAGTACAGGCAGTACATTGAAAAGGATGCTGCGTTGGAGAGAAGGTTCCAGCCGGTTATGGTGGAAGAACCTACCGTGGAGGATACCATTTCCATTTTAAGGGGACTTAAGGAACGCTATGAGGTCTATCACGGCGTAAAGATTATGGATAACGCACTGGTGAGTGCGGCAGTCCTTTCCAACCGCTATATATCAGACAGGTTTTTGCCGGATAAGGCAATCGATCTAGTGGATGAGGCCTGCGCGCTGATTAAGACAGAGCTGGATTCCATGCCCACAGAATTAGATGAGCTGCAGCGGAAAGTCATGCAGATGGAGATAGAGGAGACGGCGCTTAAGAAGGAAGATGACCGTATCAGTCAGGAACGTCTGGGGGATTTGCAGAAAGAACTGGCAGAGTTAAAGGAAGAACTGAACAACCGCAAAGCACAGTGGGAGAATGAAAAGGCATCCGTGGAGAAGCTCTCCAAGCTCCGTGAAGAGATTGATGCAATCGGCAGCCAGATTGAGATTGCGCAGAGAGAGGGCGATTATGAAAAGGCGGCTGAGCTAAGCTACAGCAAGCTCCCGTCCCTGAAAAAACAGCTGGAGATTGAGGAGGAGCAGGTCAAGAATAAGGATTTGTCCTTGGTACATGAAAGCGTATCCGAGGAGGAGATTGCCAGAATCATATCCAGATGGACGGGAATACCGGTAGTCAAGCTCACAGAAAGTGAGCGCAATAAGACGCTGCACTTAGATGATGAACTGCATAAGCGTGTGGTGGGGCAGGATGAGGGCGTCACTAAGGTTACAGAAGCAATCATCCGTTCTAAAGCGGGAATCAAGGATCCCACCAAGCCCATTGGTTCCTTCCTGTTCTTAGGACCCACCGGCGTAGGGAAGACGGAACTTGCCAAGTCCCTTGCGGCAGCTCTATTTGATGATGAAAACAATATGGTCCGCATCGATATGAGCGAATATATGGAGAAGTACTCTGTATCCAGACTGATTGGAGCGCCTCCCGGATATGTAGGATATGAGGAGGGAGGACAACTGACCGAAGCGGTCAGAAGAAAGCCCTACTCTGTAGTCCTCTTCGATGAGATTGAAAAAGCCCATCCCGACGTATTCAATGTACTGCTGCAGGTGCTGGACGACGGACGTATCACAGACTCGCAGGGGCGCACCGTTGATTTTAAGAACACTATACTGATTATGACATCCAATATCGGCGCTGCCTATCTGTTGGACGGGATTGACCAAGATGGTACGATAAATGAGAAAGCGGAAAAAATGGTCATGAATGACCTGCGCGCTCATTTCAGACCGGAATTTTTGAACCGTCTGGATGAGACTATCCTATTTAAGCCATTGTCCAAAGAGCATATTGGTGGTATTATTAAACTGATTATTGCAGATTTGAACAGAAGACTTTCCGATAAGGAACTTACCGTAGAACTCTCCGGGGAAGCAGAAGCATTTATTGTGGAGAATGCCTACGATCCGGTTTACGGTGCAAGACCGTTAAAGCGGTATATCCAGAAATATGTGGAGACCTTATCCGCCAAGCTGATTCTTGCAGACCGGGTGAAACAGGGAGATGCGATTTTGATTACGGTGGAGAATGGAGAGCTTGCGGCTTCTGTCAAATAACACCAAATGCCTGTAAAACGGCTTATTGGACCAAACGCCTGTAAAACGGCTTATTGGACCAAACGCTGGAAAATGTAAATGCTGCGTGTGGGTGGGGACACCTGCGCGCAGTTTAATAAGAGGAGGAAAAGTGATGTCGATACCGAATGACCCCAATATGCTTTTGAGTTATGTAAACCTCAAGCTTCGTGATTATTATGCAAATCTGGAGGATATGTGTGATGACATGGATGTCAGTAAGGCGGAGATTGAGGAGAAGCTTCAGAAGATAGGGTTTAACTATGATAGTCAACGGAATCAATTCGTATAAATAGGTTATTTTTCACACCCACGCCAATCACTCCGCTGATTGGCGTGGAGCCGATGACGTTATGGGGCAAAGGGACTGCCCCTCGCCGCAGGCGACTTTAAATGGGCAGTTCCTGTTACAGTTCGCACCCTCAATAAATACAAATATTGCCAAAACTGGCGTGGGTGTGAATTGTAACATAAATAGATTTATCATAAGTTTTGCTCTCTTTCTTGCATAAAATATGCAGAAGGAATATACTATAAGTGAGAAAGTTGGAAATTCTTATTTGCTTTATTGAAAGGGAGATGATGATATGTTAGTTGAATTACGTCAGAAGTCTCAAATTACAATTCCAAAGGAAATCATAGTTAAGCTTGGCTTGTCCGAAGGTGATAAACTTGATATTTTTGAGAAAGATGGAGCAATCTGTATTATGCCTGTTGCTGTTTATCCTAAGAAATATTTATGTGAACTGCGTGAGGAAATTGCAGAAGTCAAAGCCAAAATTGTATCAGGGGAACAGCCGATCTTTGATAGTGTAGATGCTCTGTTTGACAAACTGGAGGCGTAATAATGGCGTATGAATTTACCTTTACACCTCGTTTCCAAAAACATTTTAAAAATCTGACCATTCAAGAGAAGAAACAGTTAAAAAGCAAGCTGGAACTTCTGTCTCAAAACCCCTCGCACCCTTCGCTCCGCACCAAACGGATTCAGGGAACCACAGATCTTTTTGAGTGTAGTGTCAATATGGATATTCGTATTATATGGTATTACGAAGGTGACAAAATGATTATTTTGATAGATGTGGGGCATCACGATATCTTAAAATAATTCTAGAAAGAAAACTCCAGATTCCTTGCGGCACTGACTGCAGCGAAGAATGTAATGCATGCCAATGATTTCAAGGCATATAATTAGAATAAAGGAATAAAAAAGAAAGTTCTGCCTATGAATCTGAAGAAAAGAATCCTGTCCTGCATCATTCTGCTTGTCCTGCTGGGAATTTTGTGTATTATCGGTTTTTGGCAGCAGGAAAAAATCCCAGCCATGGGAAGGGCATTTGAAAGTAAAGACAGCAAAAAGATTGCGCTTACCTTTGATGACGGTCCCCATCCCTATTATACGGAACAGCTCCTTAGGGGGTTAAAGGAACGGAATGTCAAGGTGACCTTTTTTATCACCGGGAAGAGTGCAGAGGCTTATCCTGAAATCGTCAGGGCAATTTACGAGGATGACCATCTAATTGGAAACCACACCTATAACCACACCCAGCTCAGCAGCAGAAATGGCGAAAAATTCAAAGAAGAGATTATAAGGACCAACGAAGTGATCAAAGAAATAACGGGGGAGGACACGATTTATATCCGTCCCCCTTATGGCAGTTGGAACAAGGACTTTGAAAAGGAACTGAACATGTTTCCTGTGCTCTGGACCATCGACCCGCTGGACTGGTGCAGCAGCAATGTTTCCTGTATCGTGGATAACGTCTGTGACAAGGCGGAAGAAAACGCTATCATCCTCATGCATGACCAATACAAGACTACGGTGACGGCGGCGCTTGAAATCGTGGACCGCCTCAAGGCGCAGGGGTACGAGTTTGTTACGGTAGACGAGCTATTGTTTGATTGATACAGATAAGAGAAAAAATCAAATTTTGCTTATTGAAATAAAAGAAAAAGGGTGATACTATTACAAATAATAAGAAAATGCGAGAAAAAATCTCAAAGGAGAGGGACTATGATATGGCAGTTTACATTTGAAAACTATAAAGCTTTTCAAAAAGAAGCAATACTTGATTTTTCGGCAGAAAGAATAAGCGAACATGAGAATAGCTTGATTGTTGATGAAGGAGGGAAGGAAAGGGCAGTGCCTGTCATTGCTATTTACGGTCCCAATGGGGGCGGTAAATCAACAGTGCTTGAGGCGCTTGGTTTCCTTAGAAATACCATATTGCGGGTCATAGTGCTTACAAAGCTGCATGATGAAGCGGATAAATTTGAGACGGCTATTCATAGATTGTCGTCAAATACATCAAAAGAAATATATTATAAGCTTTCACCAGAATATAAGGATTTGCCTACAAAGTTTGACATTATGTTTTATGCGGAAGGAAGGAAATGGCATTATCAAATTTCCATGATTAGGAATAAAATCATAGAGGAAAATTTATATTCCCAGGCTATAGGGAAGAGTGATGTAATACTGATTTTTGAGCGCACAGAAGATGAATGTATTTTGGGGGAGGAAATCGAAGATATTGCAGTGGAAAAAGTAAATGACACCATGCCACTGCTTTCACATATTGCGATTAATTATGATATTGAGACAATTGACACGGTTGTAAATTGGTTTTTCAATATTGAAACGTTGAATTATGATAATCCACGGAGCGAAAAGAGAATATTGCTGCCTAAAACGCATGAGAAACGAAAACAGCTTTTTGAAATGCTGGGGGAAATGGATATAGCAATCAAGGATATCCGTGTAGAAAAGGACTTGGATGGTAATATAGAGAATGTATATACAAAACATATAATGGAAAACGGCGGAATGTGCGAGATGTCTTTGGACGAAGAGTCCAGTGGCACAAGAAAACTGCTTAGCTGCCTTGCCAGAATAAATAACTGTTTGGAAGAAGGTAATTTGCTGATTGCGGACGAGCTGGATGCGAAATTACATCCAAAGCTGTTGCGATATATAATTGGATTATTTACAAATCCTAAAAGCAACAAAAAAGGCGCACAGCTTTTGCTTACATCGCATGATATCACGACAATGAATCATGATGTATTTCGCAGGGATGAGATTTGGTTTTGTGCAAAAAATCCTTTTGGAGCCTCTAAATTATATTCGTTAGCAGCCTTTCGTAAAGCGGATGGAACGATGATAAGAAATGATGAAGTTTATGGAAAACGTTATCTTGAGGGACGCTATGGAGCAGATCCTTATATCCGCAGAATCTTGGATTGGGAGGAGAGCGAATGAGTCTTAAACCTAAGAAATTCAGTGAACTTAAGTTTGAACAGGCAGAACTTAGGAAAAAGATGCAAAAAAGGCAAAAAGAAATAAATTGTGAATTGCCGCGCTATACCTATATTGTGAGTGAAGGAACAAAGACAGAACCTTATTATATTGAGGCAATCGCACAGACCATTAATGAGAAGTACAGAGGATTTTCAACAGGCAGAAGTAGTATGGCTGATGTATGACAAGGATGATTTCCCTTTGGACAATTTCGACAATACGCAATATAGTGCAGAAGGCAAAACAGGTACGCGACAATATCGTGTGGCATGGTCAAATGAGTGTATTGAATTATGGTTTCTTCTTCATTTTCAAGATTTGTCTGTTAATGTGGGGAGAGAAAGATATAGAGAGCTCTTAAAGGAATATTGCCAATATGAGAAGAATATGAAAACTATTTTTGAGATTCTTCGCGATAAAACCGATGTTGCTATAGCGCGTGCTAAACGTCAGTATGAGACATATGGCAATATTGCACCGTCTCAGATGTGCCCTGCTACGAGAGTTTATCAGTTGATTGAAGAGTTGCAAAGATATATGCAGCCATAAAGTTAAGCCTGTATTTCGGACAGTATAAGCATGTTTGAGTGTAAGAAACATATAAGTAAGAAAAGTAAGCTGCCGGGGCGGATGCTCCGACAGCTTTGTACTTTTGTAAAGCTTAAAATGAATTTTCCAGCAAAATTCGATGGAATAGCATGCCCATACATGGTATAATATTCTTCTGTTATGCAGTTTCAAATGTAAAAGTGGGATTTAGAAGTTAAGGAGTATTTGTAAGTGAATGAGCAATTAAATGACGAGGAAGCAGTAAGGGCAAGGCACAGGCAGCGGATCGAGCAGATGCGGCGGGAAAAGGAAAGGCAGATGCTGCATCGCAGGTATATTAAAAAGTATGCGCCGCTTGCCGCAGGTGGTGCAGTTGTCCTCTTCATTTTGATTTTGGCGGGAATAAAGTTTTGGCATAGACCTTCTCCTGGAGATACAGGCAGGGAAGTGCAGGGAACGGAAAGTGATGTTGATACAACAAGAACTGATACGACAGGAGACGATACAGATTCTTCTGTCACAGGTGCAAACCAGTCTGACGGTCAAAATCTGCCTGACAATCAGAACCCGTCTGGCAGCCATAATCTGCCTTGCGGTCAGGGAATTGTAGGTTTGATGAATATTGAAGCGGCGGCAGACCAGCTCAGGGAGGATATGCACCCCAAGGTTTATACAGCCAGTGCCACACCCGATACCCTGCAGCTGGGAAGCACCCTTGCGTCGGGAGAGGATTTTTTCAGCAATTATGCAATTTTGGTGGATATGGATACGGACACGATTCTTGCGGAAAAGTACGCGCGGACAAGAATCAACCCGGCATCTATGACGAAGGTCCTTACGGCGCTGGTTGCGGCGGAACATGTGGAGAATCTGGACGATACCTTTACAATGACCCTTGAAATCACGGACTACGGTTATGTCAATGACTGCAGCGCCGCCGGGTTTGTGAAGGATGAGGTGATCACCATCAGGGATTTATTTTACGGAACCATCCTGCCCTCCGGCGCAGATGCGGCGGTGGGACTGGCGACGTACGTGGCAGGCAGTCAGGAAGCCTTTGTGGAGCTGATGAATGAAAAGCTAAAGGAACTGGGATTGTCAGACACGGCGCATTTTACCAATTGCGTGGGAATCTACGAGGAGGATCATTACTGTACTGTGTATGATATGGCAATGATCATGGAAGCTGCCATGGACAATGAACTTTGCAGGGAAGTGATGGCAGCGCACACCTATACCACATCTTCCACCGCTCAGCACCCGGACGGGATAGTGCTTTCCAACTGGTTCTTGCGCCGTATCGAGGATAAGGACTGCGGTGGAGAGGTAATCTGCGGAAAGACAGGATATGTGGTACAGTCGGGAAGCTGTGCGGTAAGCTATGCGGAAGACGAAAACGGAAAGCATTATGTCTGTGCCAGTGCCGATGCAGGCAACAAGTGGCGGTGCACCTTAGATCACGCCCGGCTTTATAAACAGTTTTTAGACCCGGCATAGACAAGCTTAAAACGGAGGAAAACATGGATTTATTTACCTATATGCGGTCCGCAAATATGGAAAAAGAGTCTCCCCTGGCGGCAAGAATCCGTCCAACTACGTTAGAAGAGGTGGTCGGTCAGCAGCATATCATCGGGAAGGACAAGTTGTTATACCGCGCCATAAAGGCGGATAAAATCAGTTCTATCATTTTTTATGGACCGCCCGGCACGGGAAAGACCACCCTTGCAAAGGTGATTGCCAATACCACCAGTGCAGAGTTTACTCAGATCAACGCCACCGTGGCAGGGAAAAAGGATATGGAAGAGGTGGTGAAGGCGGCAAAGGATACGCTGGGGATGTACGGCAAAAGAACGATTCTTTTTATCGATGAGATACACCGTTTCAATAAAGGACAGCAGGATTATTTGCTGCCCTTTGTGGAGGATGGGACCATTATCCTGATTGGCGCCACCACAGAAAATCCGTATTTTGAGGTCAACAGTGCGCTGATTTCCCGGTCGGTCATTTTTGAGCTGAAACCCCTTTCCAGAGAGGACATCAAAGAACTTTTGCGCAGGGCAGTGTATGATACGGAAAAGGGAATGGGCGCTTATGATGCAGTGATAGAGGAGGACGCCATGGAGTTTTTGGCGGATCTTTCCGGCGGAGATGCAAGGCATGCCTTAAATGCCATAGAACTGGGCGTAATGACCACCAACCGCAGCGAGGATGGAAAGATACATATCACATTGGAGGTGGCGCAGGAGTGCATCCAGAAACGGGCGGTGCGCTATGATAAGACGGGCGATAACCACTATGACACCGTCTCGGCTTTTATCAAGAGCATGAGAGGGTCAGACCCGGATGCGGCAGTCTATTATTTGGCGCGGATGCTCTATGCAGGGGAAAGTGTCACCTTTATCGCGAGAAGAATCATGATCTGTGCATCGGAGGACGTGGGGATTGCAGACCCCAATGCCCTTACCGTGGCAGTGAATGCGTCCTTAGCGGTGGAAAGAGTGGGAATGCCGGAGGCACAGATTATTTTGTCCCAGGCAGTGCTGTATGTGGCATGTGCGCCCAAGAGCAATGCCTGTGTGAATGCCATAGGAGAAGCGATGAAGACAGTGGAAGAGACGGGGAATCTGCCGATTCCTACTCATTTACAGGATGCCCATTATAAAGGCGCGGCAAAGCTGGGGCATGGTACCGGCTATCTGTACGCCCATGATTATCCCAATCATTACGTAAAGCAGCAGTACTTGCCCTATGAACTGAGTGGCAGGGAATTTTATCATCCATCGGGCAATGGGTATGAGATCAAGGTAAAAGAGCATATGAAGAGAATCAAGAATCAGAAGGAAACAGGAAACAATGAGCTTGGAAACCGGAAAGAATAAGGAACCGGCAGAAAATAAATCTGTTAAAAACAAAAAAAGAAAAAGGCGCGCCATAAAGAAGGCAGAAAAAACCGGCATGCGGAAACTGTTGATTGGTCTATGTATTCTTCTTGCTGTTGTATTAGCAGCAGCTGTTGCAGCTGTGGTCTTCTTTTTTGCATCCGGCAAGAAAGAGGGACAGAATGAGCAGGAGGCGCAAGAACCGAATCTGTCTGAAATTACAGAGGAAATTGTTGATGAGATGACGCAGGAAGACTTGGGTGAGGGTGTGGTGGATCACATCATAACGGCGGGAAGCGCAGTGTGGGATTCTTTTCACAAAAGACCCGAGAGTCACGAACTGACGCTGGAAGAGGCAGCAGATTTTGCTTCCATTTCCCAGTGTATCATCGATCCTGATACAAAGCGGATTTCGGTGACGGTAGAAGGGGACGGTGTGCCCAAAAGTGATGACAAATACTATTATCTTTTTGCTTTGAATACTTACGATAACGGCATCGCCGAAGGAAGCGATTACATAGCCAGGGATTATAAGGATAACACCACCAGTTTTGGTGCGGCGCTCAACTATAATCTCTCAAACAGCCGCCTTTACAAGAAATTTGTGGTTGCCGTAAAGAAAGACGGACAGTATGTGCAGGTGAGCAGCCCAAGTTATATCACCAATCCCGAGGCAATCGCCAGATATAGTTCCGTCTATCAGCCTGCATCCTCTAAAAAAGGTCTTTTAGTGGATCCCAACAGACTGCGTGGAAATGAGCTGGATGATTTGGGGGTAAAGCAGGCAGCTTACAATATTCCGGTTGCAAGGCTTTTAGGTCCCACTACGAGTGCGGCTTATCCCACCATTCACTATACCTATAATGGAAAAACCTATGCTTTGAACGGACAGGTGGTGGCGGAATATGATATCGTCTTCAGTACCCTCACGGCAAAGGGCATTACCACCACGGCAATTATCTTGAATAATTATTCTTCTTCCTATAGCCAGCTGATTCATCCAAGGGCAAGGGGGGGAGGCTCGGCGCCTTATTACATGTTTAATGGGGCGGAGGAATCCGGTGTGGAATACATGGCGGCAATCGGCTCTTTTTTGGCAGAACGTTATTCTGACAACAGGCACGGCAAAATCTCCAACTGGATTATTGCCAATGAAATCAATGCCCGTAAGGAATGGAATCATATGGAATACACGGACATTGAAACTTATGTGGAAGAGTATGCTAAGGCATTCCGTGTGTTCTATACAGCCATTAAGAGCGTGAGCGGCAGTGCAAGGGTCTATATTTCACTTGACCAGCAATGGGACAGAAATATTAAGAACAATACGAATTATGACGGCAGGGATATTCTGGATGTGTTCAACCGGAATATTACTTCCAAGGGAAATATCGACTGGGGAGTGGCACAGCATCCTTATAATGTGCCGCTGACAGAGGCGAGAATCTGGAAGGGATCAAAGTATGTGGAGCATGGCGCCGGTACGTCCATGATCACCATGGCAAATATAGAAGTATTAATCAATTATCTGAAACAGGAGCAGTTTCTCACCGAAACCGGAGAGGTGCGCAGCATCCTGATCAGTGAGCTTGGTTATACTTCCCACGCAGGGGAGGCATATCAGGCAGCAGCGTTTGCCTATGCTTATTACAAAATAGCTGCCTATGATGAAATTGATGGATTCCTTTTGAACCGTGAGACGGATGCGGGAGAAGAAGTGGCGCAGGGACTTGCCTTTGGACTTACCGATGCAGGGGGAAGGCATAAACAGATTTATGATGTGTTTAAATATATCGACACGCCTAACCACGCTGCTTATACGGACTTTGCAAAGGGAATTATCGGAATTTCAAATTGGAATGAAATTATCAGATAATTTATAAGGAAGCGTTGATGAAATCATCGCTTCCTTAAAAAAGCTGACCAATCAGATATTGATAGATTTCCTGGTTCTTCTTCTGCCAGTTATCGCAGATAGAAGAAGCGGTTTCCTCAGAGGGAACAGATATTGTTATGTCAATCAGATTGACGCCTTTTTCCTTTGCCACCAGATGCGCCTCAAATTCGCCGGAGGTGGATTTGTAATAATCCGACAAAATGGATACCTCGTTGCGCAGATGGATTTCATTTTCTCTGAAAAAGGCGTCAATATCTGCTTTGATGCTGTTATTTATTTGATTCTCGAAAAATTGCAATGTTTCTTTGCCTTCATTCGTGATGGCAAGGTGCGTGCGGTTGCGGATGGACTGTGCGGTGATGAGACCGGCATCGGTCAGTTCGCCGATCACCTGCCCTAAAGTCAGGAAATTGGTGTATTCTTTTCCCAGGATGAAGTCGCTGATTTGCGCTTTGGTGATAGGAAAATCCACCCGCTCCAGCATGTAAAGTACGATTAATTTGTATAAGGTTAATGGGTCGTGCATGTTCATTCATCCTTTTGCAAAATAAAAATGTTTTATGTTGCTTCGCTCCAAAATCTGCCCTGATAAGAACTGTGTTCTTTCATCTGCTTATGCAGGGTGTTGAGCACCCTGCGCTTGTCAGCGCTCCAGAGAGGGAACAGAAGCAGAGCTTTCGGCGCATCACCGGTGAGGCGGTGCACCACCATGTCCGGTCGCAGATGCTCTAGGGCATTTATTAAAATCTCCAGATATTGTTCCAGAGTGGTAAAGGAACCGCAGGACTTTGGCGACTTCTCCCAGAGCAATCCCAAATCAGTTCCCTTCAAAATATGAAGAAGCTGCAGCTTAATTCCCCAGACAGGTTGTGCGTTCAGGTAGTGAATAGTGGAGAGCATTTTTTTCGTATCTTCCCCCTGCAGTCCCAGTATGACATGGACGATTACGGGGATTTTGGCGTGCTGCAGCAATTTAACGCTTTCTTCAAAACACGACAGAGGATATCCCCGTCTGATGAAAGCGGCGGTATCTTCGTGAATGGTCTGAAGCCCTAATTCAATCCAGATAAACTTGGAAGGATATTCTTCTTTCAGCTTCCGCAAAAGTTCGATGACAGGCGTCGAAAGACAGTCGGGTCTTGTGGCGATGGAAATGCCTGCCGTAAGAGGAGCATCAAGGGCAAGGCGGTAAACCTTTTCCAAATAGGAAATAGGACCGTAGGTGTTGGTGTATGCCTGAAAATAAGCGATGAAGCGCCGCCCCGTCTTTTTTCCGGACAAAGCGGAAATACCCCGCTCAAATGCATCACCTTCCTTTAAGGAAACCGCAAAATCACCGCTGCCTCCTGCGCTGCAGAAGATGCAGCCCCTGCAGCCTTTCGTGCCGTCCCGGTTAGGGCAGGTCATACCTGCATCCAGCGCAACCTTGTATAATTTTTCTCCGTAGGTATTTTTACAATAAGCGTCTAGAGAGTAATAAGGCTTTCCGTGCCAGTTTTGTTTTATGAAATTGAAAGGCAGTTCAACAGGGCGCGCCATACTGGTTATTGAATATGAGATTTCACAGCCTCGGCAACCAGTTCGGCAACCTTGGGATTGAAAGCCTCGGGCATGATATTGTCTTCATTTAGTTCACCCTCAGGAACCAGGGAGGCGATTGCGTTGGCGGCAGCCAGTTTCATTTCCTCTGTGATCTGCGTGGCGCGACCCTCAAGCGCTCCCTTAAAAATACCGGGGAAGGCTACCACATTATTGACCTGATTAGGGAAATCGCTGCGCCCCGTTCCGACCACCCGTGCGCCTGCCGCCTTCGCAATATCTGGCATGATCTCCGGCACAGGATTTGCCATAGCAAAGAGGATGGCATCATGATTCATAGAAGAAACCATCTCCGGGGTAACGATGCCAGGCGCGGAGACGCCTACAAAAATGTCTGCGCCTTTAAGCGCATCCGCTAGAGAGCCGGTCTCGTTGTGCGGATTGGTGACTTCCGTCATCTTCTGCTGCATCCAGTTGAGTCCTTCCGTGTCCTTTGAAACTATCCCCACCTTGTCGCACATTATAATATTAGGGAAGCCATAAGTCAGAAGCAGCTTGGTGATTGCAATACCGGCGCTTCCGGCTCCGTTTACCACTACTTTACATTCTTCTTTTGCTTTATGTACGACCTTTAATGCATTGATGATGCCGGCGAGGACCACGATGGCGGTTCCATGCTGGTCGTCGTGAAAGACAGGAATATCCAAAATTTCTTTTAATCGCTCTTCGATTTCAAAGCACCGGGGAGCACTGATGTCTTCCAGATTGATGCCGCCGAACCCTGGGGCGAGATAGGTGACTGCCTTAATGATTTCCTCCGTATCCTGGGTATCCAGACAGATGGGGACGGCATTGACACCGCCGAACTCCTTAAAGAGGACTGCCTTTCCCTCCATGACAGGCATTGCGGCATAAGGACCGATGTTTCCAAGCCCTAAGACGGCGCTCCCATCGGATACGACAGCAACGGTATTGGCTTTCATGGTATATTTGTAAGCCGCTTCCTTGTCTTTGGCAATGACCTTGCAAGGTTCTGCAACGCCCGGCGTGTAAGCTAAGGACAAATCCTCTCTGGATTTGACTGGGGTTTTTGATATGGTTTCAAGCTTCCCGTTCCACTCTTCATGGAGCATCAATGCTTTTTCGTTTGTAGTCATAATGATACCTCACTTTTTGTTTGATTCAATGCTTTGACATCTTTATCTATCATATAATATTTCTTCGGTTGGCGCAAGGAGTAACAGTGGCGGAAGGGGGGACAGCAGATAGGAGGTGGTAAGGACCCGCACCGGAAGGATGGCTGGTCAGCAGCGCCCCAGGCTTAACGACACGCTGTGTCCGGCGGACGGAACATCTTATCGTTTCCAGTCTCTTCTCAAAATCGGATTTCACTACATTATGCTCCATACTCTTGACAAATCCTCCCCCACGTTATACCTTTATCTATGGAAAAAGAATAAATCGCTAGGGGAGCAAGAGCTGAGATTGCATATGTCCCAAAAGCATATGCTAACCCTCATTACCTGACCCGGATAATACCGGCGTAGGGAAGCTGATTTTCATAACCGCCGCAATCACAAATGACATGGTGATGTCCAAACAACATTTTCTTATCATTTGAGTGAAAATGCGATGCGCGCATGAAAATCTCCACTCTCCTCCTGTGATCAAAAAAGGAGGTTTTTTTATGTCTTATTTTGCAACACAACTCATGGATGAAGAAGGCAACATTTCTTATGCGTTGACCGGGGCAGGCTACGGAGCTTTGATTGCCGTGATGCTTGGAGTGCTTTTGCTGGGGTGCATGGTCAGCGGCGGTCACGGCAGGAAGATCGGCACGAAACAGCTGGTATTTTCTGCAATGGCAATGGCACTGGGAATGGTGACCAGCATGGTCAAATTAGTTGATATGCCGATGGGCGGATCCGTTACGCTGTGCAGCATGCTGTTCATCTGTCTGATCGGGTATTTGTACGGTCTGCGCACGGGACTTACGACGGCGATTGCATATGGATTTTTGCAGTTGATTATAGACCCGTACATCATCAGCATTCCCCAGATGCTTACAGACTACATCCTTGCCTTTGGGGCGCTGGGACTTTCCGGTATGTTTAAAGACAAAAAGCATGGATTGGTGCTGGGGTATATTGCCGGCGTCCTGGGGAGATATTTCTTCACCTTTTTATCCGGAATGATCTTTTTTGGGAGTTATGGGGCTTATTATAATATGTCAGCGCCTGTCTATTCGCTGGCGTATAATGGAGCATACTTAGGACCCGAGGCACTGATCACAGTGGTGATTCTACTGCTCCCGCCGGTTTCGTCAGGGCTGTTAAAAGTGAGGAATATGGCAGATAACGGGTCATAAAATAATTGCATGATACGCTTTGCTCAGGCAATTAATTTCTTAAGCGAAGATTTAAGTGAAATTGGAAATACCACTTGTAAATTACCATTGCAAGTGGTATTCTTTTAATAGTTTGTATAATTGCCCGGGAGCGTTGCCGGGGATAAAAAAATGGGAGAAAGAATATGAGAGCAAGCGGCATTTTATTACCGATATCCAGCATTCCGTCGGCATATGGAATCGGTACCTTTTCAAAAGAAGCGTATGAATTTGTGGACTTTCTTAAGGAGGCTGGACAGAGTTATTGGCAGATACTGCCGTTAGGACCTACTGGTTATGGGGATTCTCCTTATCAGTCTTTTTCTACTTTTGCAGGAAATCCGTATTATATAGATCTGGAAGAACTGATCAAAGAGGGTATGCTTACCGCGAAAGCATGTGAAGAATGTGATTGGGGCGGAAGCGAGGGATATGTTGACTATGAAAAGATTTATCTTTCACGCTCTAAGATGCTGAAAGAGGCATTTGAAAACAGCAGTGTCAAGGACAGCAAGGCGTTTAAGGACTTCGTAAAGGAAAATGATTTTTGGCTTCCTGACTATGCTCTTTATATGGCAGTGAAGGATTCCTATGAGGGGAATAGTTGGGCAGAGTGGGATGATGATATTCGCTTAAGGAAGGCGGATGCAATTGCCAGATATAGGGAAGAATTAAAAGAAGAGATTCAATTTTATGAGTTCCAGCAGTACTTGTTCGCATCCCAGTGGGCAAAACTTAAAAAATATGCCAATGACAATGGCATCATGATTATAGGTGATATCCCCATTTATGTTGCTTTTGACAGTGCGGATGCATGGGCAAATCCGGAATTGTTCCAGTTTGATGAAAATTGTATGCCTACCGGTGTGGCAGGATGCCCGCCAGATGCATTTTCTGCTACCGGACAGCTGTGGGGAAATCCGCTATACCGCTGGGAGTATCACAAGGAAACAGGATATGCATGGTGGATGCAGAGAATTGCATATTGCTATAAGCTTTACGATGTGATCCGTATCGACCATTTTAGAGGCTTTGATGAATATTACAACATTCCATTCGGAGATGACACGGCTGAGTTCGGCAAGTGGGAGAAGGGACCTGGATATGATCTGTTCAAAGTCATGAAGGAAAAATTAGGTGACAAACCTGTCATTGCAGAAGACTTAGGCTTCTTGACTCCATCAGTCATCAAGCTGGTGAAGAAAACCGGTTATCCGGGAATGAAAATTTTGCAGTTTGCATTTGACTCCAGAGAAGAAAGTGATTACCTTCCCCATAATTATATTGCAAATTCGGTGGTCTACACAGGCACTCATGACAATGATACGACAGTTGGCTGGTATAGCGCCATTAACCGAAAGGATCGCAGCTTTGCGAGAAGGTATTTGAATATCAAGGGAAGCAAAGATATTGAATGGAATTTCATCCGTGCAGCTATAGCCAGCGTATCGGACACAGCCATCATTCCCATGCAGGATTATCTTGGACTTGGAACAGAGGCAAGAATCAATGTACCCTCTACGCTGGGGACGAATTGGAAGTGGAGAATGGTGAAGGGACAGCTTAGTGATGAACTTGCAGGAAGAATTTTTGATTTGTGTAAATTATATGGAAGAGCAAAACAGTAAGGCGCAGTACGCAGAAGAACATACAGAAGTAAGGGGAACTTGTTAGTGGATGAATTGACAATTAAAGATATAGCAAGAAAGTGCGGAGTAGGAATCAGCACGGTATCCAGAGCCATTAATAATCACCCCGACATTAGTCCGGAAACCAGAAAAATGGTCATGGAAGTAATTAAAGAAACAGGATTTATACCGAACAACAGCGCCAGGAACTTAAAGCGTGTGGATGCAAAGTGTATCGCCGTTCTGATTAAAGGAATCACCAATCCATTTTTTGGTCCGGCGATACAGATTATTGAAAAGCAGGCGCAGAAAAAGAAATATGCGCTGGTCATACAGCACGTGGATGCATATGGGAATGAACTGGAGGTCGCCCTGCATCTGGTGAAAGAAAAGCGGCTCAGAGGGATTATCTTTTTGGGAGGCTCTTATCAGCATGACCCCGTTCAGATTGCAAAATTGAAGGTTCCGTTTGTATTCTGCACGATAGGCAAAGTAAAGGATACGGAAGAAAAGGTGTACTCCAATATTGCGGTGGATGACAGGGCGGAGAGCTGCAAAATGACCAACTATCTGCTGGATTTAGGGCATAAAAGAATTGCAATCATCACAGAAGGTACAGGGGCGGAATCCGTGGGACAGCTTCGTCTGGAAGGGTATAAGGATGCCTTGACTGCAAGAGGAATTGAAATCGATGAGAAACTCATCTATGAGGTAAAAGACGTGGAAGACCCTTATTCCATGGAGAGCGGATATGCCTTAGCCAAAAAACTTCTGGATTCAGGGGTAGATTTTACGGCAGTATTTGCTATTGCAGATTTCCTCGCAGTTGGCGCCTGCAGGGCGTTGCATGAGGCGGGAAAGAGAATCCCTGAGGACGTTTCTGTAGCGGGATATGATGGTCTTGATATAGGGGAATATTATACGCCTCAGCTGACCACGATCAGACAGCCCATGGAAGCGATGGCAGAAAGGACAGCGCTGCTTCTTTTGGACATCATAGACGGCAAAAGTAAGCATGAATATATCAGCTTCCCGGCAGAGCTGGTGGAGAGGGAATCCACAGCAAAGCCAGGAAATCAGGATTAGCGTTTGAAAACTCTTCGAGATAGATTGGAGTTGTGGTATTCCGGATTGTTTGTCACGTCTTCCCCCAACCACTTCGGGGGAATAAAGGCGGCAGCCATCTCTTCATTTGGAAACTCGACTTCCGCTATGACTAAAGGAGCAAAGGGAGGATCAAAAACGTCTAGTTCTATTTTTAACCCAATTGGCTCTTTGGGGGCAGGATAGTCTGCTGTAAAGCAAGGGTGTTCAATGGGAATCAAAAAACGTTTTTTGGAAATAATGTTGCCGTCCGCTTTGGTTAGAAGGTGTGCATAGGCAGCTGGGTTCAAGGGGAGGTTATATTCTTCTCTTGCCATAAGTCCCTTTCCTTTATAAGTCATATAGTATTCATCATCCTGCCGGCGGATTCGTATGACCGGATCGGTGCAAAGATATGCCTGCTCAATGAAAAGGCAGGGGTGGGAGGAAATTTCGGCAGGTATTTTCTTTGGTTCAAATTTTCGTTCGATTTCCATTTCAGTTAATCCTTTCTCTATTCCTTCGATTTGTCATAAACTTATTCAATATTATATCTTTCCTTAAGAAAGTTTACAAATCATTTATTGGTAATTCATTGTATTTAATGGTAAAATATTTAAAGAAATGAAATAAAAAGTTGGGGGATAACTATGAGTAAAGTATGTGTTTTTTTTGGCACGGGCTATGAGGAAATTGAAGCGCTTACCGTGGTGGATATTCTGCGCAGGCAGGGAATAGACACGGAGATGGTCTCAATCATGGGTGAAAAGACGGTAATCGGCTCCCATCAGATTCCTGTTGTCATGGACAGCCTTATTGAAGAGGTAGATTTTGGAAAAGTGGATGTGCTGGTCTTGCCGGGCGGACTTGCGGGAACTAAGAATCTGGAAGATAGTGCGCTTTTGATGGAGCAGGTGGATGCCTTTGCAGAAGAGGGAAAGACGGTGTGTGCAATCTGCGCAGCGCCTTCTATACTAGGGCATCGCGGAATTTTAAAAGGAAAAAAAGCGATTGCCTATCCGGGATTCGAGGATCAGCTTGACGGGGCAATTGTTACTTATGAACCAGCTGTACAGGATGGAAACATCATTACGGGACGTGGCATGGGGTGCTCCATCCCCTTTGCATTGAAGATTGTTGAACATCTTTCGGGCAGTGATGCCAGTGATGCAATGGCAGAAAAAATCGTATATTGAAAGTAAGGTAAGGATAGAAAAGGAATGAACATATTATTTTTTTTGACGCCCAAGAGCGAAGTGGCTTATGTCTATGACACGGACACAGTCCGCCAGGTTTTGGAAAAAATGGAAAATCACAGGTATGCGGCAATTCCGGTGATTAGAAAGGAGGACGGGCGGTACATAGGCACATTGACAGAAGGCGATATGCTCTGGTACATCAAGGAGCAGGGCGATCTTTCTCTGCGCAAGGCGGAGGACATGCCTATGACGGCAATTGCGCGTAAGCGAGACAATGAGCCGGTTGATGTGGATGTCAATATGGAAGATCTGCTGAATGTGGCAATGAACCAGAATTTTGTTCCCGTCATTGATGACAGGGAGCGGTTTATCGGAATCATCACCAGAAAGGATTTGATTCAATATCTTTGCAGAAAGCTGGTGACAGTCCAGCTCGAGGCAGGCGGGATGAGCATTAGGTAGAGGGGATTTTGCAGGGGGAACGGTATGTTTAATCAATTGACGCAAAAAGACATTGACGCGATGGAGGCGGAGATAGAAGAAAGAAAACTTGTGATACGCCCGAAATTATTAGAAGCGGTGAAGGAAGCACGGGCACACGGAGATTTAAGCGAGAACTTCGAGTATTATGCCGCCAAAAGAGAAAAAAATAAAAATGAAAGCCGTATTCGTTTTTTAGAGCGCATGATCAAGACGGCAGAAGTGATACCGGACGATTCCAAGGAAGATGAGATTGGAATGAACAATACGGTGGAAGTAGAATTTGAAGAGGACGGTTCTGTGGAAACCTACAAGATTGTGACGACTATGCGGGGAAATTCGCTGGCGGGACTTGTCAGCGTGGAGTCACCGATTGGAAAAGCGCTGATTGGGCACAAGGTGGGAGACCGCGTTTATGTGCAGGTCAATGCAGATTACGGTTATTATCTGATGGTTAAATCAATTGAAAATACGAAGGATGACGGAAGCGATAAGATACGTAGTTTTTAAACGGAAAAACTTACCATAATATTTTCACGAACACCGTTAATACTATGAACAAGATAAGTGATAAAGAAACGCTTTGAACGGAGAGAAATCTTCAGGATAAGCGGAATCTTGAAACGCTTATCTTGAAGAAGACTGCAACAGACAGTCAAAAATAATAACGGAGGTGAATGAAGATGGCAAGCAGCAAATCTAATAGAGTAGAAGTTCCTGAAGCTAAGGCAGCTATGGATCGTTTCAAAACAGAAGTTGCTTCTGAACTTGGTGTTAACTTAAAAGAAGGCTACAACGGCGATTTAACATCCAAGGAAGCCGGTTCCATCGGCGGTGAAATGGTTCGTAGAATGATCAAGAAGCAAGAAGAAATGATGAAATAACGAAACCAGGATCAAAAAGAATGACCCGTCTGCATCAGCAGGCGGGTTGTTTTTGAGGTGCGCCTTGCGGCGCACGTCGCTAACG
>BLLW01000064.1 GCA_011959285.1 Lachnospiraceae bacterium
GCACTCCCCAAAAAATGAAAGCAAAAAGAAAGGATGTGTATGATGTTATTCAAAAAACAACGTATTTTGTCAATTGCAATTTCCATGAGTTTGTCCTTCGGTACTTTTGCATTGACTCCAATCAATGTATTTGCAGAATCTCCAAATTTTACCACAGGTGCAATAACTGAAAGCACCGATGGCAGCTCTAATCAAATTCCAGACGGAAGTACCGATGGAAGTTCTGGTGAAACTCCAGATAATGGTACCGACGGCAGTTCTGATGAAACTCCAGATGACAGTGTCGGCGGTAGTTCTGGTGAAACTCCGGATGACGGTGCTGGCGATAGTCCCGATGAAACTCCAGATGATGGTACTGGCAGCAGTCCTGACGAAGTTCCAGATGATGGTACTGGCGATAGTTCTGGCGAAGTTCCAGATGAAGATGCCGGCGACAGTTCTGATGAAATATTAGATGAGGATGCTGTAGGGGAAATCGAAGAGGATGTTCTAGTTGAAGATATAGACCTGATTTCTGACAAGGATGTAAATGAGATTTTAAAGAGCACAGAGAAGCAAACTGCCGGGCTGAGCATCTCAATTGAATATCCAGAGCAGATTCAATGCAAAACTCCGGTTATGTTTACCGTAAATGCAGATGGCGGTTCGGGAGAATATCAATACCGAATCCATAGCATTATGGTACATGACGGTTCCGGATATGTATCAGTATATGATGTCAGCTATGGCTCTAACAGTGCATTTCAGGACAGTAATTCTTTTTCCTTTACGTTTCATGCATCCGGCACATACTATGTTCGTTTTAGTGTCCGCGATAAAGTCACAAGCCAGTTTGTAAATACTGGTTTTGATGAATATATATTAAATATACAAGATCCCCAATATCCATCTGTTGAACAGATTGTCGAGAATGTCGTAGCAGAATGTATGCAATCATGCACAACCGATTTTGAAAAAGCGCTATGGCTGCATGACTGGATTCTGGATCACGCAGATTATGATTATACCTATAGTTACTGCTCAGCTGAAGGAGTTCTTGCCAGAGGCAAAGGAACCTGCGAGGCATATCACAGGGCTTATGTGATGCTTCTGAATAAAGCAGGTATCGCAACAGGCAGGATTGAAGGAAATGGTCATGTCTGGACTGCGGTGCGGATGGACGGAAAATGGTATCAAGTCGACAGTACATGGGATGACATGGGCGAGCAATACAAAGGCTCTTATTATGAGCATATGTATTTTGGCATAACCGACTATATAACCGGGCTTGTGCATTCGGATCACACAGCTGCAAAGCCCGGATATGAATCAACATCTCTTGAAAATAATTATTTTATAAAAACAGGTGAGATAACCCGTTGGTCGGACCCATTTGTTGCATTAGTGAATCAAAATATTGCCAGCGGCAGCACAGAGTTTTCTCTTCCCGTAACGGACTCTATGCCAAACAATTTTAAAAATGTTATCTATAATCTTGTCGCATACCAGTTATCCAACCAGAGCTGGGGCAATGTGGAGTTGTCTGCCTCCTATAAAGATAACACAATTACCTGCAAAACCGGAGCCAGCTTAGGTGAACTGTCTTCTCTTACCGTCACGCCGCCGGTAAAAGTTTTGTACAAAAAAGGCGAGGCAGTCGATAAGACTGGTTTGACGGTAACAGCAAACTATGTAAATGGCTCAAAGATACTGCGTGAAGATGAATATCGGATAGAAGGTTTTGACACTAATACTGTCGGTACCCGAACAGCCACGATTATCTTTGGCGGAAAGAGCGCCGCTTTTCAATATACTGTTCAAGAACAGCAGGGATTGAGTAATGTCTATAACGGCATCGACTATTCAGCAGTTTTTGATTATACATATTACCTGTCAAAATACACTGATTTAAAACAGGCGTTTGGCGGGGACCATTCCAAAGCATTGGCACATTTTGTAAATACAGGAATGTCGGAAGGACGCCATGCAAAAGAGTCTTTTAATGTGTATACCTACATGAACAGATATGCAGATTTGAAAAATGCCTATGGGGATGACTTAAAGAGTTATTACATGCATTATATAAATGCCGGAATAAATGAAGGAAGAGACGGCAGCGGGGAAATCAGCGAAGGTAATCCAACTCCTGCTCCTCCAACAGGCTCTTCTGCAATATACGAAGGTGTGGATTATTCATCCGTATATGATTATAATTATTATCTCGCAAGCTACGCGGATTTAAAAAGTGCATTTAGCAATAATGAGAAAGCAGCCTTACAACATTTTGTGAATACAGGAATGTCGGAAGGACGCCATGCAAAAGAGTCTTTTAATGTATATGCCTACATGAACAGATATGCAGATTTAAGAACCGCTTTTGGAAACGACTTGAAAAAGTATTATATGCATTATATAAATGCTGGGATAAACGAAGGGCGGGACGGACGCGGAGAAACTGGAGGAATCACCCCGACTCCTACTCCTCCAACAAGTTCTGCAACCATATATGAGGGCGTAGATTACGCATCTGTATATGATTATAATTATTATCTTGCAAACTATGCAGATTTAAAAAGTGCATTTAGTAATAATGATAATGCCGCTTTACAGCATTTTGTAAATGCAGGAATGTCAGAAGGACGTCAGGGAAAAGAGTCTTTCAATGTATATGCTTACATGAACCGATATGCAGATTTAAGAAATGCTTTTGGAAATAACCTTAAAAATTACTATTTGCATTATATGAACAGCGGGCTGCAAGAAGGAAGAGTCGGTAATTAATATTGAAAATTTAACCAGCGGAGGTAGGCTAAATCAGTTTTTGCCTACCTCCTGCTCATTTTTATGAGTCCAATTTCTTTTAATCTTTCTAACAATAAACTCATATATCATTCTTATAAAAACATTAGGTCTATACTTATAAAATGTGTGAACAAACCTATTACGAAAATCTCTGCTGCAGGAACTATGATGCGCATTTACAACATTCCAATATTCCTTATCGGAATACGTCCCATCCAAAGCTTCTTCAAGTGCCACTTGTCTTTCCTTAAACCAATTTCCATTATTTTGCTCCAAGATAAGGCTGTCGTTGATAAAATATGGAATAACCTCATAAGTAATGTTTTTCCTGCTGCTTCCAGAAATAATTTTAACTTTAACGATGCCAGTTTCCCTGCACATTGTCGGGACCATATCAGACACAAAATTTCCCTGTCCATAAGCAATGATAGAATCCTTATATCGCTCAATTCCCTGAAACACATGAGAATGATGCCCTAAAATAATATCTGTTCCTACATCAACAAACCTATGTGCAAGCTCTATTTGCACATTGGATGGAAATGTCGCAAACTCATCCCCCCAATGAGCGACAAGAACGATTACCGTATCCGGTTCTGTATCGTGAAGCTTCTGCACCTTCTTTAGAACGCGCTCAATATCATCTTCATACTGAATATCATTTGGCTGATACCATTCTATATGAATGCAGACAGAAAAAAATGCAATTCGCACTCCTGCAAGATCATAAATCAAGGGCTTTTCATCCCTAATCCCTATGGTATTAATCCCGGCATTTTCACATACCTCCTTCGTATGAAAAAAACTGTCTGTTCCATGCTGCAGGCAATGATTGTTTGCCAAATTAAGAATTGAAAATCCGGCATTTTTCAAAAACTCAATTTCTTTTTCTGTACAGCACATCTGAAGTTCCTTTAAATTCTTGTGCTTAGGATTGTAAACTACTGATTCCAGATTTCCAATCACAATATCAGCGGTATGAAAGTCTTTCATACAATCATTGAATAACCGCTCCTTTATTTCATGAAAAGCAGCGCCAACTCCCACTCCCACAAACAGCGGTGAATCTGAAAGCATTAAATCCCCCACCGAGCACAATACGATTTCGTTTTTTTCTAACATCCAAACATCTCCTTTATATTTTGCACCCCTTTTTCCTATTCCCGATGAATGAATTTATCAATTCTTTCTCTTTTACATACATAAATCCACCGCCAACTATAAGATAGATTATTACTCCCACCACAATCTGAATAAACAAGGTGGGAATATTTGCTAAATGAGTGCTTCCATACAGATAAACAGGTACAAACATTATAAGACCGGCAACCAGAAAAAAGGCATTTGACAACGTATATCCCACTACCGGTATCTCCTTTCTACATACAAATATTTGGTAAAGTGCTACAAAAGACTCTGCAAACAGCGTTGCCCATGCCGCTCCAATTGCCCCCCACAGCGGAATCAATATAAAATTAAATACCAGATTGATGACCACCCCTATCAAAATTGAAGCAATATAATCCTTATCCCTTTTTTGCGGAAGCAAATACTGGTTTCTCACAACATTTGCACTTCCCCTAAAAACCACATGAGGCGCGATCACCATGATTAATATACCACTTGCCAAAAATTCCTTTCCAAAAAACACCTGTGCAAAAACTTTGCCAACTGCCATCATCCCAAACGCCATGCCGCATGCCATGAACATTATAAATCTCATGGACTTTTTTATATAATATCTTGTCTTCTCCATCTCACCTTCAACTGCCAAATTTGTCATTTTAGGTAAAGTTACAACTCCTAATGATGCCAGTATCATATACGGCACTTCAACGATTTTATCTGCATTTGAATATATGGCTACTTCCGCCATTCCTACCATATTTCCGAGCATGATTTTATCCATCGTTCTATAAATATTGATTACTAAAACCGGAAAAAATAAGACAAGGGCACCTTTTCCATACCCCCATATTTCCTTAACTGTTGCATAGACAAACTTTATGTACTTAAATGCGCCAATCCAAAGAATAAGTGAACTTATCAGTAATGAGCCCGCACAAAAAACAGAATACAAAATAAGGTCATCTTTTGATTTTACAAAAATAAAGATTCCTAAAAATGATACAAGCCGCGAAACGATATTCACCGCAGATGTAATCTGAAACTTTTCCATTCCAAAATATAGCCAACTAATATTGAATAACTCTGCAACAATGTATAACATCTGAACCCAGGAAACAATAACATTTTCCTTGCAAAAAATAGTAAGATAAAGTACATACGCTGCAATGGCAAACATGCTGAAAACAATTTGAAAATAATACGCCGCTGAAAATACCTTATTCAATCCTTCTTTATCTTTACAGTTTTCGGCAATCAGCCTGCTCCCATAATTTTCAAATCCCAAAAAAGCAATCATTTGAAAATAAATGACGACAGAATAGGTATAATCGTAAATTCCTAACTTTTCTGCCCCCAGTACCCTTGTTATATATGGAACTGTAATCAAAGGCAATATGATTCTTAAAACTTTATAAAAAGTCGTATACAAAAAATTTTTTGCAATCGTCTTTGAAGTACTCATTTTTCTTTTTTAGTCCTCCTCAGGCATTGGATATTGCAAGCGACAACAAACATCAAATAAAAAAGAATATCATCAAAGGTTTCTCCTTGTATGATTATAAGCAAAACCGTAAAATAGGATATCAGTATTCTAGTTACATTCTCTTTCGTATTATTAAGTTTCTTACATATTAAGATCAATAATATTGCAAACAAAACAATTCCAACAATTCCTCCAGTGAATAACGTATTCATATACCTATTATGCGTTGTAGCGAATCCGAATATTTCATTTCCCTGCCCCTGTCCTACTCCCCAGACAGGTTCTTGCAGAAATACGCTGAATGCTCTTGACCAGAGACGCGTTCTGCCTGAAAGCGTAACTTCTCTTCTTAAAACGGTTTGAAGAAAAGAAGAAAAGAAATATAGGTTCTGCATCAAGACCACCAAAATAAAAATCAGTACATTCAGCACCAAGCTCCAAGCAAGAGATACCCGCCATCCTTTTTTACTTATCCTATTATAAAAATTAATTATAATAATACATGTTACACTCAGCAGAGAGGTTACGGACCATACCCTGATTACATAAAAAATGGAAACGGCCTCAAGAAAAATGAGTCTTCTGAATTTATAATTTTCATCCTCATCAACCTGCAGACGAAATTCACCCAAAACGATTGCAATTGTAGAATATAATCCCATTGCATTTTGATGCCCTAAAAAATAATATTTTTTAGTTCCTGCTACTGCTAATGGATGATACAATCCATTTGGGAATAGAAGCATGGAAACTACATTTGTATATATCAGCAATTCCATTATTATATATAGAACACGTATACATCTTTTTGCATCCTCTTTGAGCATAATATCGATGATGAAAATAAAGGCTGTTACACTGATGACCTGTTTGGAAACAGATCCCAATGGTGTTCCTGCTCTTAATGTACTAATCCACAGGGCTGTCTCCAACAGAATAATGACCACCATGACCAAGTTAAAACGTATCTTTTTTATATGAAGCAGGATAAATCCCACACTAAAAAGCTTTCCAACTGTATATAAAATATCCATAAACTGAAAGCGAGATAAATACGGACTTTCAAGATAACAAATTAAAATAATAAACCACAAGAAATCTCTTGCAGATATTACTTTTGTTTTTTTAGATGTCTTTATCCTCATTTACAGAATCCACCTTTTATTTATCCAAAAAATGTTTCATCAATACTTCTTATAAAGTTCTATCAACTTCTCATAGATTGTCTTTTCGCTGAACATATGCTCTGCATATCCGGCTATTTTTTCTGAATCATATTTGTCGTAGTTATGATACATGTCTATCATTGCCCTGCCTAATTGTGCAGGACAGTCAAACGGCACCTCTATGCCCCGCTCCTTTGTCATATAAGAAGATATACCCGCTTTATTTGAAATGATTGCTGGTTTCCCACACATCCATGCCTCCACCACCGGTACACAAAATGTTTCATATTTACTATAGGAAATCAGCGCGTCTGCCCCTGCTATTTCTTTCGCCACATCCTCTGGGTTAAGCGCACCGGTAAACTGAATCTGATGGCATCCGACAGCAATTCTCTCAAGAGAAGCCCTTGCTTTTCCTGAACCAATCACTTTGAGCATCACCTTATCGTTGCCATCAAACCTTTCGATAAATTGCTTGATTACAAGGTCAAATTGTTTAATCGGCACCAGCCTTCCGACAATTATAAACATAAATATATCACTAAACTTCTTTTTTTCTGCTATACGAAACAGAGGAGATGCCAAATCAGGTATTATCTCTTTTGGCACGGAAATATCCGTTAAACAACATGCGGCATCAAGCAGCTGTTGCCCTACACTTATAAAGCAGTTAGCGTGCAATCCATAATACCTCAGCCTGATCATCTCATGCTTTTTCAAATTATTAATCAATACTCTGGACCAATGCTCTGTAACAAATAACTTTACTCCCTTTTGCCGATACTGATCGATTTCATATGTACTGCTTATCATGGAAGGGTAGTGCACATGAATCAATTCTGGCATTCCCAATTCACCCTCAGCCTCATTTAGCAACCTCCTCCAGCATTCATCCTCAAATTTCTCCAAGTATATTCCCATTTTCCCCGGAAAATAAAATTGAGAATATATATAAATTGATACACCATTTTCTTCAAATCTCCGAAACCCTCTTGGCTCTCTCCTCTTAAAAAAGCTAAGCGTCAATGCAATATAGCAAACTTCATTTCCTCCTCTGGCGAGAAGCTTTGCCTGATCTAATTCAAATGATCCCCACATTCCGTTACTCGTGGCAGGATAACCACGCCCAATTACCCAGATTTTCATACCGTCTGCTTCTCCGCCTCATTTATTTTACTTTCTATAATATCCGCTATCGTTTTTGATAAAGGAATTTTGGGCTTCCATCTGAAATCTTTCATAAATCGGTTTATATTCATTGATGAATTTCTCGCATCCATCCCTTCTTTTACAGTGTAGCCCGCATCTATGCCGTACATCTTTAGCTGACTGACAATACAGTCTGCAACTTCAATCAATGTATAACTTTCCATTCTCCCCAGATTATATTTCTGTTTCCAGCTTTTAGGATTGCTCATTATCATTTTTAAGATTCCCTCCGCCGCATCACGTACATCTAAAAATCCAAATCTCTGCATTCCGCCTACTACCATCAGTTCCTTTCCCACTAGAGCTTGATCCACCATTCTGTTTATAATCCTTTGGTCATATCCTGTCCCCAGAAGACTTGCCAGCCTTACACTTGTGTAATGCAGACCACTGAATATCTGTTCGCCAAATGCTTCGCTGCAATATTTCCCCACGGCATAGCCTGTCTCCAAGCTCAGTGCGTCCTCCTCCATTGCAGGCAAGTCTCTTTGAGATGGATAAACACTCTGAGAAGAAATGTTTATAAAAGCTTTCACACCATAATCCTTTGCTGCGGACATTAATTTGAAAACCTTTTCAAGTCCGTCCGCCATCTTGTATCCATCCGCATTCGTCGGAAAAAGACAGTTGATGAAAATATCTCCACAGACAAACGGGAAACCACCTTCTATAAATTCATCCGTTTTGATCACTTGGCAAAATTCTTTGGCAGTATTCTTCATTTTGTCAGGTCTGGAAGTAATCGCAACGACCTCCAAATTCTCTTCTTCTATTGCCTTTCTTATGATTATCGATCCCAAAAATCCATTTGCACCACTGACAATTATCCTTTTCATCCACTCCTCCGTCTGTAACGCTTTATGCTACAAGTCATAGTCAAGTTTCTCATATAACTCCTTTGTGTCATGAGGTTTCAATATGATGCTTTTTCCCTCCGAATCTAAAATCTGAAAAAGCTCATTTGCTTTGTCCAGCCGCTCTATCAATTTTTCCTTTGTATCTGCGGTAAGATGAATCCTTGTAGTGTCCTGTACAAGCGTCCCCGCACAGTCAGCAGGAATGGTGTGCCCAACTCTGTCCCTTCTGGCTATATGAATCAGCCATGGATACGAATTTAATGCCATTTCTCCCCTGACTTCTGCAATGGTCTCTCCAGGTTTTCCAAGCACGTTCAAAGTCGCATACCACCTTTTGAATTTAGGGTTAAACTGTATATGTTCTCCCATACTTCCAGTCAGTGCAAATTCCATAAGATGTTCAAATGTATTGTAACCATTTTCATACTCCAATATCTGATAGGTCTTACATCCGTTCAGCCGCATTCCCGCC
This sequence comes from Lachnospiraceae bacterium, assembly GCA_011959285.1. Taxonomy (GTDB): domain Bacteria; phylum Bacillota; class Clostridia; order Lachnospirales; family Lachnospiraceae; genus Suilimivivens. Next base: position 9,097 of record BLLW01000064.1, read on the forward strand.
TCATAACAGTAAATCTGCTCTCCCCTAACAATGGCCTGAATAAAAAGGGAACCATTTTTAATGCCCATTCCCCTTAACATTGCAATAATGCGTTCATTATACTTTCTTAATAAGAAATCCGTATATCTACTTGGGTAAATATACAGATCAGGCGCCTTTGTCGCACTTTCTTGTTCCGTATTAAAATAACGATCGTGGATAGCGGCAAGCTGAATGTTCCCGTCCTGTGCAATATAAGTAAGATTAATCTCATCATAAGGAAGATATTGCTCCACGATTACATCCCCAGACTTTGATGCCTTTTTCGCTTTTTCATAACCTACCTCCAGTTCCTTTGGCGTATTACAAGGGGTGACCCCTACAGAACTGGCACTGTCAACAGGTTTGATGATAACGGGAAAGTCAATATCACTTCTATAGATGTCCTCAACGGTTTCGATTATATATTCCTGTGGAACGGGAACATCATACCGTTGACATGTATGTTTAAAAAACTTTTTATTGGTACTCATCTGCAGCTGTTCTACCGTGTATGGTGCAGGAAATCCCATATGGTCAGCCAGTTTTCTGACGACTGGACCCAGCCGCTCGTTAAAGGCGGTAATGATTCCATCAAAATGCTTCTCTTCACAAAGTCTTACCATGGCATCCTCATCGTAGGCGCTCACATCATATACATAGTCTGCAAGACTCTTGGCATATGTATTTTTATTATAGTCAGCAACCCCTACCGTCACTCCATTTCTATGGGCAAGCTCCATTAAATCCACTGTATTATTCAACCCACCTATTAACAGAAGCTTTTTCCCCCTTAAATCAGCCTTAATCATTTTTCTCCCTCGCAGTCCTATATTCCTTTGCCAACTCCTTGTATTTATTCATGCCTATCGCAACCCCATCCTTTGTATAACCTACAAAGTAGCTTATCCCTTTACCGGTAGCCTGCTGGTCTCTCCTTTTCAGCGAGAAAACCATTTTAAGGAGCATCCAGACCATTTTAATATCCAACTTCAAGCTACAATTTTCTACATACCATACGTCATTTTCAAAGGTCCGCTGATATTTACAGATTTCTTCACCCGGTACATGAATGATTCTTGGGCACTCCAGTCCTGACCTGAGTGCTGTCCGCATTTTGTGACGATCGCACATTCTTTCATAAATAAATACGGGCTGCGGTCTGGGACCAATAATAGACATGTCGCCTTTTAAGACCGACCAAAAGTTCAACATCTCATCCAGTGAAAACTTTCGCATAAATTTTCCAAATTTAGTGACACGCTGGGACGGCGGAAGTAAATTTCCATCAATGTCCACCTCGTTATTCATATTACGGAATTTAATCAGTGTAAATATCTTTCCATCCTTCCCCACACGAGTCTGTTTATAGAAAATAGGTCGCCCCACATCAAAAAAAGTGCAGATTCCAAAAATAAAATTAAAAGGGAGCAGAATGATAAAGACTGGCAATGCAATCACGATATCCAGAATGCGCTTTCCACATCTTGTATAAAAAGAATCTCTTGGATGTACCCTTGGCGCCATCTCATTTTTATGCCGTAAATTTGCTTCCCGCAATACCCGCGCTGCTTCTTCCTCTTCACTTGATACCAGATTAGCATTTCCAATCACCTGTTTCATAACTTTTCCTTACCTCGAGCAAATCCCTGTTCCTGCCTCTGCTTTGACCGATTCAATCCATCCGGTATGTTTCATATCGCTTTGCAAGATGTAGTCCAATCTCTGACTCACCCAGCTTAAAATCGTTTCCACTGGCAAGGTCAAGCGCAGCAGTAACGGTATCACATCCAGCCAGACATGAAAAACTTGTACCTGCCGAAAAACGGGGATTGATCTCTATGATTCTATATTTGCTTCCATCTCTGAAAAACTCCGCATTAACCACACCGTTAAGATTCAGCATTTCCATAAGCCGACTGCAAATCCGGTTTAATATGGGGTCATTAATTATTTCTACTGCAATGCCGCATCCACTGGAATTACGCAGATTTTCAATTCTTTGTACCTGACTGTTATGACCAGTCCTTGCATTTCGGACGAAATCAACAGTAATAATTTCACCTTCAACATATTCCTGAATAATAACATTGGATTCAGTTGTTTCTTTGCTTTTCCATTCCTCCAGCGCTTCCTTATCTGCTATTTTCCGACATCCCAAGCTTGCCCTGCCTTCAACTGGCTTTATGAACAGTGGAAATGCCTTATCCTCAACTTCTAAAAGGGTCCTGTACCGTTTGATCCATATCTCTGGAAAATGCACTTCTACCCAATCACTGAAAGCATTCTTGTAATGACAAGTCATAATCAGCTCATGATTTGGAATACAAAGCCGAACCCCTATGGCTTCAAATCGTTCTCTGTTCCTGGACAAATTTGCAATCTCCTCATCGATTGAGGCAAAATAAAAATCAACATTGTGTTCCTTACAGAATGCAGCCATAAAATCAATGTATGAATCAAATTCCTCTACTGCTGAAGGGAACTGGTAAAACTCATCCACGTCCTTTGCTGTCACCACTTGATTCCATTTAAAAATATCTCCTCCGATAATATGATAATTCCCCAACTCCCTAAGCCTTAAAACGATTGCCGTCGATGTTGCTGTACCAATCGCAGTCACAAGCACTACCGCCCCCATATCATTGCTTCTCCTTTCTCACGTCATAATCCTGCCTCGCTGCTCAATACCTGTTGATCACATCAATCACATACTTCACTTCTTCATCGGGAAGCCCTGCATAAATCGGCAGGCTGAGCTCCTGTTTTGCGTACCGCTGCGCATTGGGAAAGTCACTCCAAGCATATCCCCAATCCTTATAGCAATCTGCCACATAAGGCGGAATTGGATAATGAACCTGTGTCACGATTCCATTTTGGCTTAAATATTCTTGAAATTTTTCTCTATTTTTTGCCAGAATCGGAAACAGGTGATAGACATGATAAACATTTTGGTGCACTGGAGGAATCATTATCTTCGGATTTTTAATGCCCTCCATATACATCTGCGCCTGACGTCTTCTACTCTCAATGCCTTCCTCGATATGTTTCAGACCGACCTTTAGCATTGCAGCCTGAATTTCATCCATACGGCTGTTTACACCACGAATCTCGTTATGATATTTGATTTTGCTGCCGTAATTGCGCAGCAGCCGCACCCTTCCTGCAAGCGCATCATCATTTGTGATAATCGCACCGGCATCCCCCATCGCTCCCAACGGCTTCGTGGGATAAAAGCTGAAGCAGCCAATGTCGCCGAATGTTCCCGCCAACTGCCCGTCAAATTCCGAACCATGACACTGTGCACAATCCTCAACCAGCCACAGATTATATTTTTTTGCCACCTCTTTAATTCTGTCCATCTGACTGCACTGACCAAACAAATGTACCGGCAGAATCGCCTTCGTTTTCTCCGTAATCTTTGCCTCGATAGCATCCACATTGATTTCCATATATGCATCCATGTCTACGAATACAGGTGTTCCGCCATTCTCTGTGACGCCGATGACTGAGGCAATATACGTCCCCGCTGGTACAATTACCTCATCCCCTGGCTGAATTTCCAATGCCCGAAGCGCCAATATCAACGCATCTGTACCAGAGTTTAAAGCCACACAGTGCTTAACTCCCATATACGCGGCAAACTTCTCTTCAAACTCTGCCATCTCCCTGCCTAATATGTACCACCCTGAATTTAACACACGAAGCGCCGCTTCTTCATATTCTTCTTTATATAACTCAAAAGTCCTTTTCAAAACCACGGATTGGACAACCATTTTTCTGCTCCTTACCATCTGCTATCAGTTCCGTCAGACTCCCTGCACAGTTGAAATGCTTTTTCTGTACAACAGATATTCCTTATAGTTGCGGATGTACTCATCTGGGTCATAGTATTCAGAAGCTGCAACACAAAGCACAGAATCGTCATGTTTCCATACCATCTCTCTCCACAATCCCGGATTGAGCACCAAACCTTTTGAAGGATCGTCCAACGTAATGGTCTGCGTCTCCTCCCCATCGTTCAAAATGATATCAATTGCCCCATACGGACAAAACAAAAACTGCCAGTTCTTCTTGTGCGCATGGAATCCTCTGTGTTGATTTTCTTCCGTTTTATAAATACAGTAAACACGTTTAATTGCAAAGGGTATATCTCTCTCGCTTTCCACAAACGAAAGCCCGCCCAATTTAGGATTTTTGTTCATGACCGTGTTTAAGCTCATAATCTGGTACTTCATACTTTTCCATCCCTCTGTTCCTTTGAATAGCTCTTTCTGATTTTTTCAACATCACATTTCACAACATCTGAGTTTTTTTATTTATCTTCTTTAGCGCACACTGCCGCATTTGCGGCAGTGCATAATCCCCACACTCGGAATAATGGTACTGCTTATAATTAATCATGCATGACTAATCATTTTTTTGAATTTCTTTGGTTTGTCTTACTGTGCTGCGGGCACTTCAATGAATGCCAGCGTTCCATGAGAAGTCATGTTGACTACTACATGGTCTTCCCTGATCTCGGCTACGGTAAGTTCAACCCACTGTCCGTTTACCATCTGGTAAACCTTGATGAGCTGTCCTGCCTTTACTCCTTTTGCATAGAAGTTGACCTGGGCTGTGCCAAACTTTCCAACTACCTGTGAGGTAGTTCCTACTACGTTCAGCACTTTGCCGCCAAGTGCTGCTGCCTGGCTCTTTGCAGATGCCACAACTGCTGCTGACGGTTTTGTGAGGAAAAATACTACATTGCTGGGTGCACCGTTAATGATGACGTGTCCGCCCTGTCCGAGCGGGGTTACCTGGGTAAGTCCAGGAACGTCTACCACTGCATTATTGGTGTATTCACCCACTGATTTGCCTACTGCTGCTGCGGACTCTTCGAGGGTTACAGCTGCAGACTGCTGCTCGCTGCTTCCAGAAGAAGATTTCGCAACGACTGCAGCAGAAGGACTTGGCGCTGCACACACGGGCAGTGCGCAGAGCATTGCGCCTGCCAATGCTAATGCGATTAATTTTTTCATTGGACGTTTCTCCTTTCTCCCCGGTTTCCCGGGTATCCTGAGTGTGGTTTATATTTACATCCCGGGCGATGCCCATGGATGGAAATATCATAAATTATCTATTCCCATTCAACGACACGGTCGATCTTGCCCGCCGCATCCCCTGTCAGCACACCGATGACTACAAACTGTTTATCCGGGTCTGTGCCCTGCCGGGTGGTCAAAGTAAGCAGGAAGTGATAAGGCGTGATTTCCTCCCATCCTTCCCTGATGTTCTTCCCCATTTCCCTGGTTTTGTACATATCTTCAAGGAACTGTCCGCACCCTGATGCAAAGGTAAAATCATACTCCCTGATCAGGCTGGTGTTTTCCCGCTCGTAAGCGGCGATTACCGTGTAACTTAACAGATTACCGTCAAGATAAAGAAAGATATCTTCATGTGTCTCAAAGAACACCGGGTCTGCGAACCGATACAAATCGGAAAACAGCCCTTCCTTCCCATCCTCTGTCGTCTTTCCGTGGACAACAGTATTGAAGTCACACATGTCTTTCAGATTGGCGAGCTCTGTATAGAGGGCGCCCGCAGAATCCTCTTTCCCATATGCATTGTGATTCTCATAATAATCATCCGCTTCCGTGCTCTGGAGCACAGGCGCATCAATATCTGTATCCGGTATGTAGAGCCATGCAAAAATATCCGGATTTTCCACCTGCAGCGCCCCAAAATCCACTTTTGTGTCCTTTGCTGTCTCTCCTGAGATTCCGACCATTTTCTCCGTGTCTGTCATTGCCTCACGCTGCCCATCTTCCCTTCCCTCCATATCTCCTTCCGGGTTTTGATTTTCCCTACCGCCTGTCCCTTTTGCACACCCGGCAAGAAATATAGCCAGAAGAAGACTCGCTGCAACAATGAATGCAGTTCTGCCTGGCAGAATTGCCGTCTCCTGTATTCTGTCGTTTTTATTCCTCTTCCACCTTTTCATAAAAAACCTCCAGGATCATTTCATACAGGGCATCCTCGTCTACATAAAATTCTTCAAACAAATCCCCCATAACATTTTCGCCCTCAAGCATATAGAAACTGTTTTTATCAAATTTATAGTCCACCACAAGAGGGGCTAAATATGCCACCTCATCCAAGGTGATGTCTGTTACCATCTGCGTGGAAATTGCCTGATATAAATCCATCACCACGGTAATATCCTTTTTTGCCGCCTGCTTTGCTGCCTCCATGAAGGCGCCAAGATACTGTTTCTGCCTTGCCAGGCGCGCATCTGCCGAACCAAAGGTATCGGTATCGCGGGCTTTCACATACCAGAAGGCGCTTTTCCCGTAAAGGTGCACCTGCGCATCTTTTACCAGTGATGAATCGACTCTGGTCAAATCTTCCAGCACCTTCACGTCCACCCCGCCCACCGCGTCATTGATTGTCGCGATTGCGCTCATATTGATGGCGGCGTAACCGTGCAGAGGCAGATTGTAGAACAGCTTTTTTACCGCCTTTACCTGATAATCACAGCTTTCCTCCATACCATTGCCGAAACCATGCTGTACGGCAATCTGCGCTTTTTTTGTGGTCACATAAGCGCCTTCTTCGTTATAGATTTCAATGTCTGCCATGGCATTGCGGTTGATTCCGATTACCTTGATGGTACAGTCATGAGGATTCATGACGGCTAAAAACAATGCGTCTGCCTGCCCTCCGTTGGTCCCCTCAGCCACTTCTTCTACATCACTATTTTTGTCTATCCCCATAATCAGGAAGGTGATAATATCCTCGTTGTAGGCGTAAATGGTATCTTCATACTTTACCCATCCCTCCTGCCACCGCTTCTTCTCTTCCTCCGTCAAAGATGCCTGACTTGAAATAAGCGTAGGCGCCGCCTCTGCCTTTGCCTGAAGGCGCGATTTTCCTATGCCCCTGAGTATCTGGAACGAAACTGCTGCGATTCCTGCCAGTATTACCAATTCTCCTAAAAGAAGGACAATTTTCTTTCTTCGCTTTTCCTTTTTTCTTCTTTTTATCTTCTCGGGACTAAACAGCAGGTCTTTTTCCTGATTCGCCTGCCTGTCCCTCTTCTTATTTTTCATCCATACCTCATACCCATCGCAGATATTGCTGCGATAAAGACCTTAACTCTTTTTATGCCAGTTTCTCCCTTCCAACAGCCACTGTAAGGAAATGATTTACTCAACAATGATGGTAAGGGGCACTGACTGGGATTTATTTCCGTCCGAGTCTTCCGTATATACGCTCACCTGATATGTACCTGCTTTATTTCTGTCATATCTGCTGACATTCAGATTTTGAAAAAGCGTGTTATAATCGTCCTTGTCATCGGTAAGCGTGCTAATTACATCCACCCATGCCGGTCCCTGTCCAGCAGTTATCCTGATCTCCGAAGCTTTCAAAATAAGGACCGGCGCTTCCTGACTCTGATCCTGGATCTGCTCTGTCTCCGGCGACGGCGGCAACGTTGTTGGAATTGGATGTACAGTGGGACGAGGCGTTTGTGACGGTGACGACGTACCCGAAGGCGGTAATGATTCAGCCGGAGGCGCCGATGGCAGCGGCGTACCCAGCAGTGTTGATACCGGCTCCATCTGACGGTCTAATCCCGATGCATCTCCGCTATTGCTGCCGACAATACCACTGTCCTTGCTAAATTCCGCGTTGATACCTGCCTCCATGAAATTCTCAGCCTCTTGATCATATATAGCCTGAAACAGCTGGGATGTTTTTGCCACATTACCGGATAAATCACTTACCGCATAATAGACCACGGCAATGGAATCCTTTTGGTTCTCCGTAATTTTTTCGATTACAATGCGGTTGGTCACATCCCCGTCTGTCCTGTCATAAGCTGTAATGCCTGCAAGGAGCTCCTGCGTATCCATGTCCTGACGATAGCGTATATCAGATGCCTGAAATGAAAATTTAGGCGCAGTTCTGTCCGCTCTCAGATACATCACCGCACAAACGGTTATCAATATTGCATTGACTACGGCAAGCGCTATGCCTATTATTTTGCCCTGTTTCATTCCCATCCCCCTTACCTGTCTTTTGCTTCTACATCACTAAATATCTTCTATGTACTCAATATCGCCTTCTGAGACTTCCTCCTGCTCTTCCTGCTTCCCGCCAAGTCCATCCTTAAAGTCCCTGATTTTCTCCACAAACGCCTGACTTTCAAGATTTTCTTCTCCGTATCTGCCGTAATATTTTCCATAATATTTACCGTAATACTTTCCATAATGACCGTAATATCCCTTCCCGGTCATATCCACCTTATTGAGGACGACTCCCAAAATCCGGCTGTCCGCCATGTCAAGCTGATCCTTCACTTTTTGAACAAACTTGTAACTGATGGCATTATTCTCAACCACAAGTATGGTGCCGTCACAGCTCTTTGCCGCTACCGCCGCGTCAATGACACTCCCTAACGGTGGTGTATCAATAATCACGTAATCGTAATCTGCTTTCAGGTTTCTTGCCATATCTGTAAATCGTTCACTCCCCAAAAGTTCGCTTGGATTGGGCGGCACTGGACCGGAAAAAACCACATACATGTTGGAAATATTTGTCTCACATGTCACATCCATGTAGTCTGCCTTGCCTGCTAAACATTGTGTCAGCCCCAGTTTTACGCCTCCTGTTTTGTAACGCCCCACCAGAACCGATTTACGCATATCTGCATCTATAAGTATAGTTTTATAACCTGCCTCCGAGAATGCCTTTGCCATCTCCATAGCAACACTGGATTTTCCTTCATTAGGAGTACAACTGGTGATTGCAATCACCTTGATATCTTCACCGCAAAATTCAATATTTGTACGCAATGTTTTAAATGCTTCTTTTGTGCGGTAATCTTCTTTTTTTCCAAATTGAAGCTTTACGTTCTGCATTTTTCCTCCGTTTTAAAGCGTTGGTAATAAGGTACTCAAAAATCACTTTCGCTTTTTCTTTTTTTTCTTCTTCCTGTTATTTTCTTCCGTCACCACTGGAATCAGCGCCAAAGTACTGAGCCCTAAATATTTTTCCACATCCTCAGAGGACTTGACTGTATCGTCCAGCAGATACTGGATTAAAGTAGCTGCACACAAGGCAAGGACTCCTATGAGACCTCCTGCAAACGTCCACAGCATTACATTCGGACTTGCCTTTTCTGTAGGCATGTTGGCACTCTCTACCACATTCACTGCTTCAATATCCATCACATTCTGGATGTGATTACTTGCCGCCTCCCGAATACTGTTTGCTATATGCATAGCCTGCGCCGGGTCTGTATCCTCCACCGTAATGGAAACGATACGTGTATCCGCCGGTGTATCCACACTGACCATTTCTAGCATGTCCCTATAATCCATATCAAGGGAAAGAAGCTGAATCACTTCTTCCAGTACATAACGGCTGTTGATCAGCTCCGCATAGTCCTTTGTCAGCTGCGTTCCCATCTGCACATCACTGTATGTAACTGTCTGACTTTCCGTTTTATTAAGAATATAAATCTTGGTGGTAGACTTGTAAGTGGGCGTAAGGACAAACTTACTGATGGCAAATGCCGTAAGTGACAGAAGCAGTCCTGCGCCGATAATGATCCATGCCCTGCTGATGAGTATATTGAATACCTCCAGAAGATCTATTTCAATTTCATCATTTCTTGTCTGGTTTTCCATCCCTTTTCTCCCTATATGTATTCATTCTTAATGACATGAACAGGATTCTCATATACAAGCCTTCTGGCAAACGCTTCACCGTACTTTCTGCTGATATAGCGCACGCATTCAGCCAGATCCGGTTTCCTTCGGTCCGGGTCATGGGCATCCGTTGCAACAAAATGAACCATCCCTTCCTTGAGCAGGCGCTTTGCAAACCCCTTTGTGCCAAGTCCATATTGCCCCATAATACTTCTGGCATTCACCTGTACATAACATCCCATTTCAATCAGTTCTTCTACTCTTTCCTCTTTTGCGCAAACATTCCTGTACCGCTCAATATGGGCAATGATGGGACGATATCCGCCTGAAAGCACTTTATAAAGCCCTCTTCTTATATACTCGAAATCATCCATAGGATTAAACTCTACCAAAACATAAGAAGAACCTGCCATGGTGCATGCCCTGCCTTCCTCAAGTAATTCCAAGATATCACTGCGATAGTAAATCTCATTCCCTGCATACAGTCGGATCTGCATCTTACTTCCGGATATTTCTTTTTCCAGTTTTTGGATTACGCTTTGAATGGTTTTGGGACTGGCATTATGATGCATTGGCTTGTTATGAGGCGTCATAATGATCTGGCATATTCCGCTTTGCTCAGCAATATGCAGCATTTTCATACTCATCTCAAAATCTTCTGCTCCATCGTCTAATTGGGGCAAAATGTGGGAATGAATATCTATGTAAGAATCCATCAGCCTCACCTGCGCTTCCTTAATTTTCCATCTCTGGCTTTTGTTTTTTGATTTCGTAAATTTTCCAGATTTACGAAATTATTTTATAAACAGTTAAAATACAAATAAAAACAGAAAAAGCAGGACACTATTTTATGTCCTGCTGACGGTAATATTGACGGGCATTAAGATTCTATTTATATAACCGAGGAATAGCCCTGGTAAAAAGATATATCGAATTTTTCCATAAGCTGCCTTTTACGCTGCATATTAGAGTGAACATATAAGTTAAGGGTAACCTGTATATTGCTATGCCCTAAAATCTCACTTAAACTTTTCACATCAAATCCTGTTTCTATGCAGCGGGTAGCAAAAGCATGGCGCAGCATGTGAAAATTAAAGTTTTCAATACCGCACTTATGCAGAATCTGGGCAAACCGGTATTGTAAAGTTCTCGGCTCCGTCCACGGCTTCTTCTTTCCTTTGATGATATATTGCCCATCCTCCTTCTTATGTTCCTTTAAATGGCAAAGAAGTATGGGCGGAATGGGAATGATTCTAAAAGAGTTAGATGTCTTGGGCGTCTGAATCAAAATCTGGGTGTTGCCCGCATCCGAAGCCTCTGATTTTACTCTTTGCAGATTCTTGCGAACATAGATAATCTCTTCATTTAGATTGATGTCCTCCCACTTAAGTGCACACACTTCTCCGATTCTGATGCCGGTATAAAATGCCGCCAATATGCCAAGGCAGGTGTCATTTGCAGCGTTTTCCAACAGGTACCTTTCTAAAACAGCCATATCCTGCTTTCTTGGAAGGATGATCTGCGTCTGCCGCACAGGCATGATCAAGTTTTCGGGAATGTCCATCTCATAATGATACTTTTTCTTTACATATTTCATTGCCCGCAGCATGACGGCACATATATTTCTCAAGTAAGAATCCGAAAGTATATTTTCCCCCTGCGTTCTGCCGATTTCCGATAAAAAATACTCTATTGTCTGCTCATCCACACAATCCACCCTGACATTTCCCAATAAAGGAATAATGTATTTATATGCCATCTGGCTGTAAGTGGCATAAGTGGTCTGCTTCCATCTAACACTGCGTTCCTTAAGCCAGATATTCATTGCCTCATCCAATGTGCCTTTCGTTTTTCCCACTATCCCACTGTTTCTTCTTTGCTGTTCCATTTTATTTTTTACCTCAGTATAGGTTTTCCCGTAAACAGAAATATACTTGCGGGAACTTCCTCCCATGGAACAGCAGGTTTCTTCCTTTTTGATGCGTCCCTCCCAACGCCCATCCTTTCTTTTATAGATATTGACTCCTCGCTTTGGCATTTGTAACTCCTTTCTCTGTGACCAGTAAATTGACGGTTAAAAAATTAAAAAGAACCAAATCATACAATTAAATATACCAATTTTGACATTTTAAGGTCCTTATTTCACAAAAAATCCATTTTAATTTGTATAATTTTAACAGCTTTGAAAGGAAAAAATAATTCGCAC
>BLLW01000065.1 GCA_011959285.1 Lachnospiraceae bacterium
GAAGAAATGTAAAAATACCTTCACCAGGGGATTTATTTATCCTAAGTAATTTTAAGCAGACAAGGAGCGTCATTTATGATAGTAGTAGCAAGTTCAATATTTTTGGAGGTTAATGATGGAAAAAGTAAGTAAAATGAAATTGGAAAATGCATTGCAAAGAGCACTCGCACTTGAGTTTGTGAGTGATTATTGTAAGGAGAATAGTTTATCAATAGATAAATTGCAAAACGAGGAATTTTATTTAATGTATAATGAGTGTTTATTTGCGCATCCAAGTGATATTGAGCCAAATGGACTGTTGAATGACTTGGAAACTTTGCCTAAAGTAACATTAGTTATCAAGCATGAAGACAATATATTGTCCATAGAGCAAACAGAATACACACAGGAGTTTTTGAGTGCCGATTAGCAAAGGATAAATAAGAATAAAATTTTTTTGCTAATCAAGCATGTGTTGATTTATTAATACTTAGCAAGAGGACAAAGGAAAAAAGCATTTTCAATTTCTAATTCAGAATGCAAAATCGGAGATTTCCTATAGACATTAAAAGGTCTTAGGATATCTCCGGTTTTTGCGATTGCTATCTGTAATGGTTTTGTACCTATTTGATTTTGATTACCACTTTCAGCTAGTTCATGTTTATTAGCAAATGGCTTATCAAATTTAGAGATTATATGGTTATAACAATTGCAGAAATATGATTTAGGAATACTGTGGAAAAGTACAAATATGTATTATACTTATAATGTCGGGAAAAACCTTGAAAACAGAACACAGATTAGGCTTATGATACATGGGCGTACACATTAAGAATATTTAGACAATTACGGGATGAAAATGGTTTCCATGTAGGAGAGATTACCATCCGCTGGATTTCTGCTGTAGCCAGGAATGGATGCTGGCGAAAGGCTTTGCAAAGAAGGGACAAAATTGTTATTGCTATAGTGACCCAGTAAACTACACTGACCCTACAGGCGAGATACGTAATATATTAGGCGTGAGCGATTGCCCGAGCGGTTGTAGGAGGCGTCTTTAGATTTGGAAGCGCGGCGGAACGGCAAGATAGAGAGCCTTGGAGAAGCGCTGGTGAGGAGATCGATGGCAGGAGGAGCCTCATCGGGACTCAATTATCTGTCGGATGCATTTACACCCAGACCGGGAAGGCTTGGAGGAAGCACCCTGAACGGGCTTGCCGGGATGCTGACTGGATAGGGGAGCGGCTGGCTTATGGCTACCAGTATGGAGTGGGTCAGCCGGCGCAGAAGAAGAGCGGATTCAACTTGGCGGACTTTGGTAAGGAAGTGTTGGCTGGAGCGATTACAGGTGGATTGGCGAGCGCGGCTTTTTATGGAGCTGGTAAGGCAGTTGAGGCACTGGCTGGAAGTATAAGGAGTAATAAAAGTGATGTAGGGTTTAGAAATAGAATAGGTAATGCTGTAGAGCCGATTGACAAAACGTATGAAATGGCACTAAATCCAGACTTATATGCAAACGAAGTGGCTAATAAATATGGAATAAATTTAAGAGGTTCTGGGCAGAAAATTAATATATTGTATAATCCAAATCTGGCATCATCAGGAAGAACAAGCGAAATAAATCCGAATGTGATTGAAGTAGGTACAAATGCGTTTTTTAGCGAGGAGGAATTGGCAAATACGATAGCGCACGAAGTAAATCATGCAAGAAGTTTTTTGAAAGGAGGGAATGCACCAGAGTGGGGGCAAGGCGGAGCATATTTGGCAGGAAATGCGTTAGCAGAATATATAAGGGGGATAAGGTAAGATGTGGAAAGATAGCAATGATAAAATAGCGGAGTTGTATTTTAACTTACAAAAAATCGAAAAATTTCCGGCAGAATGTTCCATATGCAAAGAACAAGGAGGTCATATATATATGCATATTTATGATGAAAAAACAAGAAGGGGGGGGATTTGGATTTGGTGTAGTGAATGTCATTCTTTCTTTCATGGGTCTATGCGCGTGCCAAAATATTGGATAAATTGCAGTGACATTGTATTAGAGAAACTAAGCGCAATACCGACTTATTTAGATGAAATTAAGGATAAGATTGATCAACACACAATGTCAGTAGTTAAAAAGTGTATAAATAGGGTGACGTAGATGTGTCATTAATACGAAATATTGGAGACAATTCCTAAACTGGGATTCTAAAAGTTAAGGAATTGTTTCCAATTGTGTTTATGTTTAAAATAATACGAAGCTACTATAAATTGATAAAATTACGGGTCATTCTGTTTATGAAAATATATATCTATAACTAGGTTTGTTATGAAATTTATGGTAACATCATTGTAGGTGAGAGTTATAATTTGACGTAAGACATTCATGCTTGCGGTGGTGTTTGTTGAAAGCATGGAGAAGAAATTTTTCCATGGAAGCAGCCGGGATGGGATTATCCTCGTTAGAGATGACTATTCCGAAAGCAGTAGGAGCAGAACTGTTCGGGGCGTGGGCAGTAATCGTAACGGATGTTGAAAGATTGAGATTTCTATGGTGGTCCATTGTTTGCATTGAACGGGTAGGGACAGGTCTTGAGGTATGCGGAACGGAGCATATGAGGAGAGTTGAAACAGCCTGCGGACAGCAGAACGGATGCAGCGGTAATCCGAATGTTATAAATACACGGCAGAAAAATTTGTTACAGCAATTACCCGATTATGATTCATCAATTAAAATAAGTAAAGGGGGTGAATTTAAAAGATTTAGCAGTGCTAACGGCGAAAACGGGTGATGAGTTTGCCATGTTTACAAGAGGAAGTCAACGAATGGTGATTTGTGGAAATACAACAATTGTAGATATTAATGGTCGCGTCACTCAAAATTTATATAACGCAGGGTTTAGATGGAGCGGACATACTCACCCTAGAGCAGGAACGAATGTAAAGTTCGCATCGGAAGGTGACGCGTATATTTTGAACCAATTTCAACAGGCGCAAAGTGTTATTTTGGATAGTCTGGGAAACTTTAGTATATTTGGAGGATGAAACAATGGAAAAAGTAAGTAAAATGAAGCTAGAAAACGAATTACAAAAGGCACTTACTATTGAATTTGTTCGTAATTATTGTATAGAAAATAACATTTCAGTAGATAAGTTAAAAAATGAGAGGTTTTATTTGTCATATTCTGAATGTGGATTTGCACATCCAAGTGGAGTAAAACCTGATGGACTAAGAAATGATATGGAAACTATCCCTAAGATAACATTAGCGGTTAAACACGAGGATGATAAACTTTCCATTGAGCAAACAGAGTTTACCAAAATATTTTTGAGGGATGAGTAGAAACATTGCATAATTTAGTGATACCTCATAATTAATAAACAAAAAGCCACTATAAAATAACGGCATTATGAAGGCGATATTAGGAAAAATATTTTCCAGTAGCCTAATGAAGAACACAAAAGCGGAGATATTTCAAGACGCCGAACGGTCTTTGAATGTCTTCGTTTTTGTGCATGTTCCATTATCATCTATTAAACAGACAAAAGATATGTGGGCAGCAATTCCAAGGTCTGATTCGATATACTCAAAATTATATATTCAAAAAGGTTTGCAACCATATGAAGGCAGCACAAGTGGATTTATTTAACGAAACGTTATTTACAAGGATTACATTGATTAAATCAAATAGGTTGTACATACATATTTTGGATATTACAAGCGAAGAGACTATTTATTTTTGGGATGATGTTCTTGATAATGACGCAGATATTAGAAAATTCATTATGGATGCAATTGGTAAAATGGTTAAATAATTTTGGTACAAGCCAGCAACAAAGAGAAAGTGTTGCTGGCTTGTCTTTTTAAAAATATTAATCTCATTATGGGCTATAGCGATGGGAAAGAAGCTCTTTTCCGCTATAACAAGCGGGAAGAATGGGTGGAACTTACCGACTGGAACGGCACTGCGGCGGTGACAAAGGGAATACATACGACCCGGTAGGACAGCTCCTTACGATGACCCAGCCCGGCAGCACCGCCGCATACGGCTACAATGCCTGCGGACTTCCTGTAAGCGCGAAGTACCAGATGGAAAACGGGACCTTTATGCAGGAGACGCTGTCTTACGACACCATAGGATGCATCACGGCATCCTTAAGGGAAGGCAGCTCCCCGGCTTTGGCAAGAAGCGCGGAATACGCCTACGACAGTGTAGGATGTCTGTTGTCGCTCAAGGAGGAGGATGTAACGGAAAGCTACGGCTATGACGTGCTCAGCAACCGGGTCTTAAAACAACTGAACGGCGCCAACAAAGCAACTTATCAGTACAATGTGTTAAGTCAGCTTGTAAACAGGACGGAAGATGGTGTACAGTATAGTTATGGCTATGATGGACGCGACAGCCTGATTTAGGAGAACTGTGGGGAAGTGCAGACCCATCAGTATACCTATGATGCAACAATCATATGACATTGGGGAAAATCTTGAAAACGGAACACAGACGGAATGCGCTGTACATACGCATCAGGAATATCTAGACTATTACAGGGGAGTATGGTTCCCATACGAGAGAAGTAAGTTATCTGCCGGATTTCTATGGAAGTCCGTTGTTTGCATCGAATGGGGGGACAGGTCTTAAGGTATGCGGAACGCGGCATATGGGGGATTTGAAACAGCCTGCGGACAGCAACACGGATGCAGAGGTAATCCGAATGCTATAACACATTTTGACATTGATTTAAATACACGGCAGAAAAATTTGTTATAGCAATTACCCGATTATGATTCATTAATTAAAATAAGTAAATGGGGTGAATTTAAAAGATTTAGTAGTGCTAACGGCGAAAACGGGTGATGAGTTTGCCATGTTTACAAGGGGAAGTCAACGAATGGTGATTCGTGGAAATACAACAATTGTAGATATTAATAGTCGCGTCGCTCAAAATTTATATAACGCAGGGTTTAGATGGAGCGGACATACTCACCCCGGAGTAGGAACGAACGTAAAGTTCACATCGGAAGGTGATGGGCATATTTTGAACCAATTTCATCAGACACAAAGTGTTATTTTGGATAGTCTAGGAAACTTTAGTATATTTGGAGGGTAAATGTATGAAAAAAATAAATCAAAGAAAATTGGAAAATGAATTACAGAGAGCGCTAGCGACTGCGTATGTAACTCCTTTTTGCTTAGAAAATAACTTATCACTTGAAAAATTGCAAACTCAAAGGTTTGTTTTATGTTGTAATGAATGTGCATTTGCACAGCCTAGCAACATAAAACCTGAGGGTCTAACTGATGATGGAGATACAATGCCCAAAGTTACATTACTGATTAAGCATGAAGATGGGAAGCTAAAAATTGAGGAAACAGAATGTACAAAAGAGTTTTTAAGCGCATAATCGAAGGTACTTTATTTGCTTCATACGGAGCACAAGTGTCTCTGATTAGCCAGTTCACTGGTTTAATTATTCTTTAGAGGCATTGACCATTAGGAGAAGATGCAGAGAGAATGGCTTATATTGATCAGAATGGGAACAAACAAATTTCATGAACTTACAGATGCTGAAATTGCCAACCTAAAAGATGAAAATAGCAGATACGATTAGGAGCATTTTATTTGGGTATTAAAAGAGACCATTTCTCTAATATAGGGATGTTGTAAATACATACATGGTTAGTGCGAAGATAATTTAACGATATACGTACATATAAGGGGAATTTATAAGATATGGAATGGAAAATAAGGATTTTAATCTGGTGTGTGATGGGACTCGTGACTTTTCTCCCCATTCTTATTGCGATGAAATATAATAGGAAACATCAGGAGCGCAACTGGTGTGAGGATGGCTACGTGATGCGGCAATCTAAAGGGGTTTTTGTGATATGTATTTTTATTACTGCTGGTCATTTTCTTTTTGTGGCAATATCTGTTATTCTGTTGGATGAAAGTATAATGGCGACGTTAATTTGCATGTTGCTTTTTTCTGTTGGTTTGATAGCCGGAATTTTTCTTTCTACATATGCATTGTTGTGGAGATGTGTAGTTAAGGCTGATACTATGACATTTAACTGTTCGTTTTTGCCTGCAAAAGAAATAAAGATTTATGAAATTACTACAGTGAAATATGTAGAAAATAGGGTAACAGCCTATGGGGAGAAAAAGGCGTTAGTAGCATATTGTAACAAGAAAAAAATGTTTGAGATCTTTGATGATGTTATCGGCTTTCAATTATTATATTATCACTTTTATCAGCTGGGAAAGATTATGCGAGGTGAGTTGAAAGAAGAATTTTCTGTTAAAACAAACAAAGAAGACATTTTTGTAACTCTATTTGCTTTAGTATTTTTTGGAGGAATAGTGATAGGAGTTTTAATTTTTGAAAAGGAATCTTTAAGCTCTGTTTATATAGTTGCTATAATGTGCATGGCATTGTTTTTTCTATTTGATTTGATATATAAATTGTTATGGAAAGTGACAATTAATTTTGATACGATACAAATCAGAGATTCATTTGGAAAGAGTGAGACATACTCGATTCATGATATTACAAAATTTCAAGAAAAGGGAAGCTATATTTTTTTATATACTGGAACCATACAAATTGCTAAAATATCAAAAAACAGTGAAAACTTTCAACTGTTACAGGAACGGCTGCGGTACGAAGGTATATGCAAAATAAATGGATAATCTTTTTTTAATAACATTAATGGAGGGTTTTTAAATACAAGTGTTGTTTGTGAATTTGAACGGCTCAATGAGTATCTCACCGTCTGAAGAAACCGCAGCGGCGAAATGGTTGAGTTTGGCAATGTCAATGCCTACATAAATCATGAGGCTGTACCTCCCTTTCATAAAGTTTGATACCAAAATATTGGAGATAATTCTTAATCTAAGATTCTAAAAGTTAAAGAATTGTTTCCAATTGTGTTTTCAAATACAGTTAGTGCTTATATGCAGATCAGAGATTGGAGTTAATTATGGCTATGCTTAAAATCAAATGTGACTGTGGTCGAATTGCTGAGGTTGGTGCAGGGGATAAGATATGTAATAACAAGCTGTTTTGGTTTCAATCATATTATTGCAATTATTGTGGCAAAACAGTAGAAATGGATAGTGAAGATATGATGCCATCTGACATTAGAGAAGCAATTATAGCAGAGCAAGGCAGCTATGGGTTAATTATTTGTAATATAAAGGACAGGGAAAAAACAGAATTTTTGTTAAAAAATGCTGGAGGGTAATTTATTCAATTTTAAGCCGTTTTTAGAAAGAGAGTCTGAAGAAATAGTTAGAGGCACTCAAAACGAAGTGTTAATAGTTAAAAATTATTTAGACAGAAAAGGAATGAAAGACTGTATAGTTAATCGATATTAACAAAAATTACATATTTTCGGAGGCAAGTGATGGAAAAGGTAAGTAAAATGAAATTGGAAAAAGCATTGCAAAGAGCACTCGCACTTGAGTTTGTGAGTGATTACTGTAAGGAAAATAATTTATTAATAGACAAATTAAAGAAAGAGGAATTTTATTTAATGTATAATGAGTGTGCATTTGCTCATCCAAGTGATATTGAACCAAATGGATTATTAAATGATATGGAAACCCTGCCTAAAGTAACATTGCTTATCAGGCACGAAGATAACATATTGTCCATAGAACAAACAGAATACACGCAGAAATTCTTGAGTGCTGAGTAATGAAAGGAAGAATGCAATGTATAATCCTACGGAAAGTGAGAAAAGTAGTTGCATTTGTATAGTAAAAGAAAAATTAAAAATTGATAATGATTTTGAATGTGAGAAATATGTCAATGAAATTTTTAGCGTAGCATATTCGATTGGAGGAGATTATGGAGAAACAACACTTAGAGCTATAGCAGAGACTTTATTGAATTAGGTCAGATCTTTAATTAATGGCATATTTGGAGATAAATAAATGTGGGAAGATAATGATAATAAAATAATGAGTATATTAGATGGCGTGGAAATGAAGGAAAAAAAGCAGTTTCCTATAAATTGTCCTATATGTGGGGAAAAACAAGGACATTTATATTTTCATAAATATGCTGATAATGAAAGCATAGGAGGAGTGTGGACGTGGTGCAGTGCATGCAAGCATTGCGCACATGCACGTTATAGGCTGCCTGAATGGTGGAAAAACTTAGAAGTAATTGACTTCCATAAATTAGCAAGCTGCCCGGACTATCTTGAAAAAAATAAAGTAAATATTGATGCGTGGATTAATAAACTGATGTAATGTATTTATACCAAGAGGAAATCAATAAATGCTATGTGAAAAGTGTAAAACAAATATGATTCATATTTGTGAAAATTCAGTACAGGGATGGTCATGTCCGGTTTGTGGATGGGAGATATTAACAACACATATAGCCAAGATATATCAAGATATGACGGAATATAGCATATTTACAAAAAAGGTCACACATATTGACAAGGAAAAAATTAAGACGATTTCACGAATAGCAGGAGTTAATTATATTATTGCTAAACAAATGCTAGAAAAAGAGGATGTTTGTATAATGAAAGAAAAGGCGATAGATATAAAAGCTGCAGTATGCAAACTGAAAGATACAGATATTCCATTTGAAGTAATTCCTAAATTTAATTATTCCTAAAAATAGATTGAGTTTCCGTTGGAGTCAGGGCGTTCATTTTCTTTGTAGCTGTCAAGTTCGTTAACATATGAAATTTGTTGACGAACTTGGCAGGTAAGTTATCTGCCGGATTTCTATGGAAGTCCGCTGTTTGCATCGAATGGGCAGTTACAGGTAGGTGGACTGGCGAGCGTGGCTTTTTATGGAGCTGGTAAGGCAGTTGAGGCACTGGCTGGAAGTATATGGAGTAATAAGGGTGGTAGTTCTTCAAAATATTATAATTCAGATGAAAGCTCTATATGACCATCAAAAGGAATACTCTATACGGAAAGGGCACTACCAATAGGGACAGACCCAAAACCATATACAGTCTTTGAAATTAGTCAAAAAATATCAGAGTTACTACAATAAGGAATATTACGGAAGGTGTAGAATTAATATGAACAAACAAGAATTGGAAGAAGTATTATTGTCAAATAGAGTTCCAAAAGACTTATATTCTCTTTCAGGAGGTTTGCCTAACGAAACATATTGCTTAGAAAAGGAAAAAAATGGATGGCATGTATACTATAGCGAAAGAGGAATAAAGTCTAGTATAGGATATTTTGAGAATGAAGAATTTGCATGCGAGTGCTTGTTAAAAATAATTAACTAAAACTTCCCACACCAATAAGGTGTGCTAAACCTTGAAAATTCAATATTTCAGCCAATAAAAAAGGCATAAACCTGTTCCGTTTGGTATAATGGAGTTGACAAGAAACCATTTTACAAAGGAGATTTATGCCATGTCCAGTATACCACAAAACTATTCAGATGAGAAAGCCTTAGTTGACTGTGTTCAGAGATTTCTTTCCAAACATCATGTTGGAAAGCTTCTCGCCAGATGTAATGGGCTGAAAGAAAAAGGTGTTTCGCCGATTTCTCTGCTTCGTTACAAACTCAGCAACATTTTTGTCGGAAGAAGCATGTATATGCAGCAACGGACGGGCTCTTTTAAGGAAGGTTTTTCAAAGAACACTTTTTACCGGTTCCTTAATTCCAGTAAGCGTCAAATCCGACGCCCTACCTAAAATTTAAGCGCCGCTTAACTGCGACGCTTGCTGTAACAATCAGCCGGCAAAGTTCTTGACCACGGCATGAGTGGTTCCAGCACTGGTTGTTCTATATTCCCATTTTTATCTATAAGCTGCGGCAGCTCCGTCAGCAGATGTTTGATGTAATAATAGACATTTAAATTGTTTGCACGTGCGGTTTCGGTAATGCTGTAAATGATGGCACTTGCCTGCGCTCCGCGGACTGTATTTATAGTCATCCAGTTTTTCCTGCCTATTGTAAAATTTCTCAGTGCACGTTCCGATGCGGAATTATCTATGGGGACTTCTCCGTCGGCCAGAAATACTTTGAGATACTCTTCCTGATTTATGCTGTATGCAAGGCCTTTTGCTGTTTCACTTTTGGGAAGGATCTTCCCCTGGCGGAAAGTATCTTTTACCCACGCAAAATATTCTTCAACCAGTGGTCTGATTGAAGCCTGTCTCTCTTTAAGGCGTTCCTGCGGGGAAAGATTCTTCAAAGCATTCTCAAGGTCATAGATGGCACCGATCCGTACCAGCGCCTTGTAGGCAGCCGAAGATTTAACTGCTCCGGCATTCCCTTTCCCCATTGCTTTGATGGCATTCGCAAAGTGGCGCCTTGCATGTGCAAAACAGTTTGCATTCGTGATGCCTTCCTGTTCCCGGGCAAGCTTGTGGTACTGCTCCAGCCCATCCGTCATGAGTATTCCGTTGAAGTTTTTGTAATACTCTTTTGGATGGCTGCTGTGCCGTGTCTTCTGATATTCGTACACCACAATGGGCGGAACATCAGAAAGCTCCCCGGTCAGGTGCACCCACATGTAACTTTTGCTCCCGGCAGGCCTGCCGTCATGGATGACTTCCAAAGGGGTTTCATCACACTGGTTTACATGAACTTTCAGCTGCTGCGCCTTCATCAGGTCATATACCGGCTGGAAATACCGTTCAGCAGACCAGACTGTCCAGTTTGACATGGTCTGTTTGGATAAATTCAGGCCGTTTGCCTTAAAGTCCCTGGAAACACGGTCCAGCGGATTGCTGTTTACATATTTGGCATTAATGACTGCAGCCTCCAGTGATGCGGTGGCGATACTGCCACGGAACAGGGTGCCCGGATGGTCTCCACGCAGGAATTCATCCTGATGCAGCCCGTCTGTTCCCACATATACTTTAATGATGTGCTTTTCGGCAATCCACTTTGCCGGCTCAAAGCGTAACTGCCAGCAGATTTCATCCGGCATGCTTTTATAGCTGCCTTCGCCAAATGTATGAATCAATTTTTCCTTTGATACATCGTGGGGGATCTCTTCCTGGGGAAAGTCCTTTAAATCTTCCTCGCGCTGTCCCTTTTTCTTGGGTTTACGGGGTTTCTTAAGGGCATCTTCAATCACTTCATCAACGCCCGGCTCAGGATGCTGCGCATCATAACAGGCTTCAGCCTCATTGAAGAAGGAAAGCTGTCCTGTAATGGCATCCAGTGATTCTGTATGCCGTCCATAACGCTGCTGGTCAGCCAGACGGATCTGTTCTATCAGATTCTCGTAATCATGCTCCAGCTTATCAAGACGGTCCTGCATCTGGCAGATAACCTCGTTCTTGGCATCATGATCCATGCTGTTTAGTTCATCGGGTGTATATTTCTGACACATAGAAACCGCCTTTCCTTTTAGGCTGATTATAGCAGATATGTGTGGAATAATCCAATCTGACAGGGAAGCCGGTTCGTCATTCTGCCATGCTCTCAGGCATCGTTAACAAAGCATTAAAGTGCCTGGAAATATAGAGTTTTCAAGGTTCGGATTTTTCCTTCAGGACACATATACGCTGTTTTATGTGCTTTGTGCAGGCAGCTGATACATAGAAAACAGATAAGTTATCAGCAAAAAAAACAAAGGGAAAATTTCTCTGTTCTGCACAATCATTAATAAATTTTTCCAGGCTTCACGTCCTTGACCTTCGGGTCTAATGGGTTTAATCCAAGCATCAGGTAATGGAACTGTTCTTCCGTAAGTTCTGCTGCTTCCAGCGTGGTCCGCGGCCATGACAGACGGCCGTCTTCAAAGCGTTTGTACAGAAGAAGAAAGCCTGTTCCCTGCCACAGCAATCCTTTTATTCTGTCTGAACGTTGTCCGCAGAATAAAAAGAGCGTGCCTTTTTCAAAGGGATTCTGCTTATATTTGTCACCAATGATCATGGCAAGCCCGTCTATGCCTTTGCGAAGATCCACCGTGCCACAGGCAAGCACCACCCGGCGGATGCCTGCAGCATCCTCAAGCATGGGATACCTCCCTGAGAATCCTTGACAGCAGGCTGTCAAGGATTCTCAGGGAGGTATCCCAATCGACACGCCGTTATACCGGATAACAGCCACCGGGCTTTCATACGGTTCAGCAGGTGACGAAATGCAGGACCGTACAGTTTTGGCAGGGATTGTTATCTCTGTAAATGCAATTTCATTACCCGGATTTTCATTTGTAACCGGGGGCTGCATTTGCGCATAGGCTTCTTTACGAAATTTTCGGAGCCAGTAATAATACGCCTTTTCTTTTACACCATTGTCGGAAAGCCATTGTTTGACGGAAATACCTTCCGGTCTTTCCTGACACTGGGTGATGATAGTCAACCAGTTTGCACGGCGGACGTTGTGGGTTGTCTGATCCATGATAGTTCTACCTCCTCTAAAAAACTACTAGTTTTTTTGTGTTCTTTAGAGTATCGCATAAAAGCGCTGACTATCCAAGGCGTTGGATTTGACGCTTACTAATTCCACAAAAACAAACTGGCTTCGTTTTACTTCCCTTCTCGCAGCAGATATCGTAAATAACGATATCAAAGGTCTGACTGATGATAAGAGAAGAAATGTTTTCATCATTGATGACAGCCTTTTTGACCGTAGCAGTTGCAAGAAAACAGAACTGGGGTCTAAAGTTTTTGACCACACAGATATGCATTTCAAAAAAGGGTTCCGGATGCTTACTTTAAGCTGGAGTGATGGAAATACACTGATCCCGGTAAACAGCTGTCTGCTGGCATCTGCAAAAGATACAAATATCATCGGTCCGGTAAAGAACTTTGATAACAGAACCCTTGCAGGAAAAAGACGTAAACTTGCTCAGGCGAAAGCACCGGAAGCAATGATGACTCTGCTGGATACAGCCCTCAGTTCAGGACTGGAAGCTGAGTATGTCCTGTTTGATTCCTGGTTTTCCAACCCGGCACAGATCACAGCCATTCAAGCAAAAGGCATGGATGTGATCGCCATGATCAAGAAAAGCAGTCGTATCAAGTATTCCTACTGCGGTGAACAGCTGAATATCAAAGAGATATATTCCCGAAACAGAAAACGCCGTGGCAAATCAAAATATCTGCTTTCTGTTGATGTCATGGTGGGAAAAGGAAATCCGATTCCTGCAAAGATTGTTTGCGTAAGGAATAAAGCCAATCGGAAAGACTGGCTGGCATTTATCTGCACTGACACAACTCTTTCTGAAGAGGAGATTATCCGTATTTATGGAAAACGCTGGCAGATCGAAGTTTTCTTCAAAACATGCAAATCCATGCTGAATCTGATCGGAGAATGCCACAGTTTATCTTATGATGCACTGACAGCCCATGTGGCTATTGTGTTTACCCGATATATGCTACTCGCAACGGAGCAACGCCAAAATGAAGATCAGCGAACGCTTGGCGAGTTGTTCTTCTTTCTTGTCGATGAAATGGCAGACATTACTTTCTGCAGATCACTTAGCATCCTGATGGATGCCTTAATGGCAAGCCTTCAGGAAATCCTAAAGCTCAGCAATGAGCAGTTGGCTGCATTTACTGCTGATTTTGAATCAAGACTACCGAGATATCTGCGGAATGCACTTCATCCGGAAGCAGTAGCGGCATAAACCACTATTTTGTTAGCTGAAATATTGAATTTTCAAGGTGCGAATCCCATTTTAGGTATGGGAAGTCTTAGTAATTTATATAATAGTATAGTCCCCAAACCCACGGATTATCAATGTTTGTCGCGACTTTTTGAAGGGAGTTTGAATGAAGTCCTGAAGCAGGTTTTAATAGAAATCCAGTCCTTTTCCGGTATCATTTATTTTCATAAAAATACGGCTGCTTTATAATGCATGTATTGGTAATTGCAGAAATTTTAATGCAGCTCTTGCTGCAATCTCCGTCGGGTCAACTATATTTTCTCTGATTCCTGCCAAGGAAAAAGCAATTGGTAATTCAGTACATCCCAGAATCACGCTTTGCGCACCCTGTTTAATCAAGGATTTTAAAATATCGTCAAGTCCGTACTTTTCTACATCCTTTTTTCCAGCTTTAATACACTGATAGATTACTGCCATAATTTTCTGTTGCTGCTCTGCATCCGGATAAATCGTTTTGATTCCCTGTGCCCGAAGCTCTTTCTCATAAACCCCACTCTTTATCACGCCATCCGTAGCCAATACGGCTACACATGATATATTCTGCTCTTTTAAAGCTTTTACTGTCTCGCGGGGCATATGCAATATCGGGATATCAGTAAATATTTTTAACCGGTCATAAAAAAAATGTGCTGTGTTACAAGGTATCATCAATAAATCTGCTCCCATATTTTGCAGACTTACTGCACTTTTTACCATCTCTGGTATAGGATCCTCTCCCTTTTCAAGAATAGCTTTCGTTCTATCCGGAATATTCGTGTTACAATCAACACAAACATGCACATAGTTCTGATCGCAGTCTGCATCTGACACTTCAAAAATCTTTTTCATCAAATCGCAGGTAGCCATCGGTCCCATGCCACCAATAATACCTATTGTTTTTTTCATTTCTGTTCCTTCTTCCTCAGGTCATGTGTCAAAGCTCAGAAAGCCCGGAAATCATTATCATTTCCAGGCTTTCCTTGTAATGTACTTCAAATTTTCCATCAAAATCTGACATGCTGTATGTTTACATCATATTTTAAGTTTTTTAATACTCTACCTTCCACATATAGCGTCGTGTTGTCAGTGGATGCTGTCTCTCCTCAGCCAAAGCCTTATTATAAACCGGATATACATTTGTGAATAAGGAATGGTTAAAATAGTCTACGACTGATGCATCAATTGTAGACAGCCCTAAATCCTTTGCATCAATTACTTCAATCCGTTTTGCATAAGTCTTCAAAAACTTCAATGCACGTTCATCCAACGGTCGATTGGTTCCCTCAGAAACCTGAAGCACAAATGGTACTTCTTTATCTGTAATTTCGAAAGGTCCATGGAAAAATTCCCCACTGTGGATACTGGAAGAATGAATCCACTGCATTTCCATAAAAATACATATACTTTGCATATATGCTGCACCATAACCCGCTCCGCTTGCCATAGTATAAATAATTTTATCATCTTTATATTCCTTGGCAAACAGTTCAGCCCGTTTTTCCACATGCTTACATGCATGTTTCACAATACCATCAATACGTCCAACACCATCCATAAATTCTTCATAATGCTCATACCCTTCTGTCTGATTCAACAGTTCCACTGCCACCAGAAGTGCACAGATAATTTTTTCACCAGCAATATCCTTATTATCCCCAAAAGTATAATTGATAATATAATCACCAAATGGGGTAATCTCTGATTCCTCTTTCCATGTCAGAATAATTACAGCTGCACCTTTTTCCTTTGCCAGCTTCGCTGCATTAATTGTTTCCGGTGTATTTCCCTTATGACACGATAAACACACGATTACATTTTTTCCCAAATCCTTCGGAGTACTATATACAAATTCATTACTATTAATTAGTGCTGACTTAATATTTGCACATTCTCTTTCCATAAATGTTTTCGCTGGATAAAGTGCTCCATTAGAGCCACCACATCCCACAAAATATAATGCTTTAATACCGCCTTCTTCTTTTCTGCTTTCTAAAATTTCTGTAATTACATTCTTGATTCCTGTTGGCTTCATTGATAATCCTCCCATAAATATTTTTAATACATTGTTGTTATATTATTCTGCAAGCATTGGTCTTGCTAATTTCTGAATATATGAAATTTCTTCCTGACTCAGTTTACAATACTCACTATTATCCATACTACATCCGGCATCCTGCACATACATCATTTTGGTATCCTTTTCTACAATAGTAAAAAACCAACGCTCTTTAGGTACATTGTATAATGTTCCTTTCTCCACCGGAGTTAATTCAATATTAAACTTTCCATCTATTCTGTCCGCTGTAATAATAATACATTTTCCAGAAATTAAAATAAATTGTTCATCTGTCGTATGATGTATCTCTAAATGCTCTAACCCATCAATATCATTATTCGGTTTCCAATTTTTGATACAAACAACCCATTTTTCATTCCGATATGCACATTCTATTCCATCTCCGTCATACCTGTAACTTGTCGGCTTTATATCCATATAGCGTTCCTCCTTAAACCTTTTAATTATTTCTATTATCAATTATTCTTCCTGCAATTGGTGTTCCATACCCAAACGCTCCTTCGACACCACAAATCTTTGAAGCAAATTCTGCTCCAGCCTGCATGGCTTTCTTTAAAAGTTCTTTAACACTCCCATCATCTTTACTTTCTTCTTTAAAAAATTCCGGTTCTTTATGCCGTAAAATATATGTCAAAAATGTCGCGAAATAAGAGTCTCCTGCACCCATAGTATCCATAATGCTTTCTGCCTTTACAGCTTTTTCATACATCATTTCACCATGGTATAAAATGTATGAGCCAGCTTCTCCTATTGTTCCCAGAACAAGTGGAACTCCAAGCTCTTTTACTTTACTCATTTCCCTTTCGCGTTCTTTATCACTTAAATGTGCACAGGAAAGCATTGCCACTTTAATATGCGGACAAATTTTTTTCAGATATTCGTCTGTCCATCGATTTGAAAAATCAAATGCAACTGGAAGACCCAAAGAAGCAATTTCTTCTATGTCATCATCTATATATACATTCAGATTTGTATAAATCAGATCAAACTTTCTTATATATGAAAAATCTTCCTGCGTAAAATCATAAGGATACTCTTTTGCCACACCTCCATGATTGGACCCGACAAATACGCGATCTCCCTGATTCAGTGTCACACATGCAAATCCATTTTCACCTTCATAATTCCTGCTATGTGAAAAGTCTACATTCATATTTTCCAGTGCTGCCTGAATGCATTCTGCTACTTCATCATTTCCAAATTTACCTAAAAATGCACTTTCTGCATTATTCATATGCGCATATGCACATGTGTTAATACACTGACCTCCTGGATACATTTTCCCCCTGGAAAGATATTTGTCACAAACTGCATCTCCAATTGCAATTATTCTAGGCTGTCTCATTTTTATTTTTTCTCCTTTCTTTCAATTTTTCTTTCACGCGGACTCCCTCACCTCTTCTTTTTGCAACAAGCAATTATTTTTCCAGATTCGCTCTTTCATTTTTTCAGATAGCCATTATAAATATTTATGTATATCTGGCAACCAATCCATGAAGTGGCAGTTCCCACAGCCTGTCAGAATAGCACAGGCTGTGTACTGTTTTCTTTGTTTTGCCACCACCAGTTTTTATCAGAAAACAAAATATCCGATTCCTGTTGCTACTAATACCGATACAATTGTACATACAAGCCCCGGCCGCATATAGCTGTGATTAAATATGAATTTTCCGATCTTTGTAGTACCTGCCGTGTCAAAAGCAAGACCTGCTATACACTGGCTGGAATCTGGGATAAAATAGTTGGATGAGCATGCCATCCATCCACCTACAATAATATAAGCCGGCAGGTTCAATGCAATTGCAATTGGAATCATAATCATTGTCGTAGACGCTTGTGAACTCGTCAGTGCACCTACCAGAAATACTGCAATAATATAAATCCAAGGATGTTCATTTGTTAAAGCTGACAAATTTTCTGTAATGAAGTTTGTCTGTGCACCAACAAAAGTATTTACCAGCCAGCAAAGTCCCGCTGCAAGAATAACAGCAAAGAATCCAGTCTTTAACAACGGTACTTCTAAAATGTCGTTACTATCAATTTTACTTACAAGGACAATAATTGCGGCAGCTACATACATAATAATCTGGATTAAAGATGTCATTGCTAATTGTGTACCATCGCTAAATGTTGGACGGAGCACCGGGAAAATACCGCATATTGCAATTACTACCATAGAAACCAGGAAGATAGCAACAGAAATTTTTGCTTTTGGGGTTACCTGTTTTTCTCCCTCTACTTTCTTTTTAAAATCTCTTACCAGTCCATCTGCAACCCTCTGCTGATATTCAGGATCATCCTCTAATTCCAGACCTTTCTTGTATACAGACAATGCTGCAACCAATACTCCTATCAATGCTGCTGGAATTGCTACCAGCATAATTGTTGCCAGATTTACTTTTTCAAAAATAGTCATATAACCCACAATAGCTACTGTTGCAGCTGTTATTGGTGAGCCGGTATTTGCCTGCTGGGATGAAATAATACTAACAGAAATCGGGCGCTCAGGCCGAATTCCATTTTCCAATGCTATTTCATTAATAACCGGAAGTAACGAATATACAATATGTCCGGTTCCACAACAGAATGTAAATAAATACGCTACAAAAGGTGCTACCAAAGTAATGTTTTTCGGATTTTTCCGTAATATTTTTTCTGCAAGCTGTACCATAAAATCTAATCCGCCAGTCGCCTGCATCGTACAGGCTGCGGTAATTACTGCCAACATAATCAGTATAACAGTAATCGGTGGATCTGATGGAGTCACTCTAAAGATATATACGAAAATCAACATTCCGATGCCGCCAGCCATTGCTAGGAAAC
Organism: Lachnospiraceae bacterium; assembly: GCA_011959285.1. Lineage (GTDB taxonomy): Bacteria > Bacillota > Clostridia > Lachnospirales > Lachnospiraceae > Suilimivivens. Next base: position 18,466 of record BLLW01000065.1, read on the forward strand.
TTCCACCTTTTCTGGTTCCCCACACAATGATCAGCATTAAAACAATAAATTCAATCCAAAACATGGACATCTACCTCCTCTTTTTTTATTTATTCCAAAGCATGTGCACTACTTTAAAACCAAAATGCATTAATTTGTTTCTATTTGTATCACTTTATTTTGTATCTATTTGTATTATATGTATTTCATACATTTATGTCAACATAGAAATACATTTTCAACATTATGCACAATTTTTTGTTTTGTTTTTTGTACATTAATATCAATTTAATTGTACATAGTAAAACCCGCCAGGAACACTGGCGGGCATACAATTAAATACTTTTCATCCTTCTGTTTTCTCTTTCTTTCACTCAAGCAATTAAATGTATGAAGAAATAACATAATCCGCCTGACTTACATCCTGATTCTCACCAGCTCCTGTATACGCAACTACCTCTATGTTTGCAGCCTTTGCTGCCTGTATACCAATAAACGAGTCTTCTATTGCAATGCATTCTTCCGGCTTTGCTTCTAAATATTGCATTGCTTTTCTATAACATTCCGGATCCGGTTTTCTATTCCGGCACATGTCTCCGCATACCAGCACATCGAACAAACCCAGCATTTTCATCCGGTTCAATGCTACTACAATCAGCCGTGTAGAGGTTGAAGAAACCACTGCCAGCTTTTTCCCCTGTTTTTTCAAGCCGGCAATAAACTCCAGTAACCCCTTCATCGGCTTAATGTTGCCATTTTCATATGTATTTCCTATTTCTTTTCTTTTTTGCAAAAGCTGTTCCATTGTTATTTTCTCCGGCGAGCGTTCCAGCAGTTCCAGCAGAATATCGGAATCATGTGAACCAATTAGTCTATCCCTGTCTTTTTGTGTCAGTTCCACTCCAAACTCCTTTAATGCCAGACCCAGATAATTACCATTACTCTCTTCTGTATCTGCTATAACTCCATCAAAATCAAACAATACATATTTTATTTCACAGAATTTTTTCATTAATATTCTACCTTCCACATATAGCGACGGGTTGTTAACGGATGTTCACGCTTTGCTGCCAATGCATGGTTGTAAATTGGATATACATTATTAAACAAAGCATGGTTAAAGTAATCTACTACTGATGCATCAATTGTGGATAAGCCAAGCTCTTTCGCATCAAGAACCTCAATACGTTTTGCATATGTTTTCAGAAATGTAAGTGCTCTCTCATCCAATTCACGGGTTGAGCCTTCTGATATCTGAATCATAAACGGACGGTTTGCATCTGTAACTTCAAATGGACCATGGAAAAATTCACCGGTATGAATACTGCTTGAATCAAGCCACTGCATCTCCATAAATATACAGATACTCTCCATATAGGCAGCTCCATATGCTGCACCACTTCCCATTGTATAAATCACTGAATCATTCTGATACTCTTCTGCAAATGCCTCTGCTCTGGCAGCCACATATGTACGTGCTTTTCTGATGATATTGCTAATCATGCCTAAAGCTTCATAGAATTTATCATAATTAGCATATCCCTCCGTCTGTGCAACTAATTCCACTGCCACAAGCAATGCACACTGCGTCTTTTCTCCTGCATAATCAATATCCCCTGCAAGATGATCAGGACTTGCATCAAATGTATAATGTATAATAAAATCTCCAAATTCTATAATTTCTGATTCCTCCAGCCATGTCAGAATAATAACCGCCGCTCCTTTTTCTTTTCCTAATTTGGCAGCCTTAATCGTTTCCGGTGTATTTCCCTTGTGGCAGGCAAGACATATAATAGAATTTTCTCCAAAGTCCTTTGGTGTGCTATGCACAAACTCATTACTGTTTATCCAGGCTGATCTCAAAACCTGTGATTCTCTCTCCATAAATGTTTTTGCCGGATAAAGTGCACCAAGTGATCCTCCGCATCCCACAAAATAAATATTTTTAATTCCACCGATGTCTTTTTTTTCTTCTAAAATTTCTTTCACAATGTTTTTAATGTCTTTACTTACGTATCCCATTTTTCTCTCCTTTTTATAATGTACTTATTTGTTCTATATGTTTACTGTAATACAATATAATACATTCTGTCAATATATATCATACAATATAGGAAAATATATACATTTTTGCAAATTTGTTTTATAATATTTGTGAAAGTTATATTAGGAGAGAGGTATTTATATGGAACTGAACAACACCATTGCCACACCACTATACAAACAATTGGAGGAAAAAATACGAAAAGAAATTGACACCGGAGAACGGGCGGCCGGCAGTCGTCTGCCTACAGAAAATGAATTAAGCGAATCATACCATGT
>BLLW01000066.1 GCA_011959285.1 Lachnospiraceae bacterium
TCCAACTCGCAAAGGGCTGGGGTAATTTTATATCTGACCGCATTATTATTTGGCGGTTACAGAATACATTGTTCATGGAGAGGATATTATGGTGAAGTTTAAAGCTCTCCAGAGTGCTATAGAGCTGGATTCTAAAAATCTAAAGCCTCAAAATGATGCTTTGGATGATGCTTTGGATGATGCTTTGGAAAGTAAGCTGATAATGCTTTTGAAAGAAAATCCAAATCTTACACAAAAAGAAATGATAGAGAGAATATCAGTATCAAGGGCGACAGTTCAACGTCTTATCAAAAAACTAATTATTGAGAATAAAGTAGAGCGTATAGGTGGAAAACGTTATGCTATTGGAGGACTCATGAATAATGTTTGTGATGGTAAGTAGATAGAGGGTTCACGTTTCTCTGCCGCCTATTCTGCGCTGCTGCCCCGCGGAGTCGCCCCTTTGCCTCTTTTTTTGCTAGGACAGCAGCCAATCAATCAGGTACAAGGACTTAATGCCATCGTAGGAATTGATATAATTCCTATCCATCGATAATACGATTTTTTCGTAGTTATCAGGTATCATGCGCAGCGGTCTGAGTTCTCGTTCACGGGTTTGGGGGGAGAGCATACTTTCTGTTACCTGGATATACAGTTTATCATTTGGCTTTTCAGCCACAAAGTCTATTTCTGTTTCACCGACTTTGCCGATATATACGCGGTAGTCACGGCGAATCAGTTCCAAAAATACGATATTTTCGATAATGTGACCGCGGTCTGCATCACGATAGCCGAGCAGTATATTGCGGAAGCCCATATCGATGATGTAGTTCTTTCCTAAGGTTTTCAAAAGCTGCCTGCCTTTCACATCATATCTTCCAACAGAGTAGAAAATAAACGCGCTGCGCAGCATGGAAATGTATTTCTCTACCGTTTTGCCTGCGACATTTTTACCTTTATCGGTCTGGATATCCCCTTCATTGGACAAAACATTGCCGATGTTGTTGGGGGAAGTAATGCTGCCGATGTTAGAACAAAGGAACAGAATAATTTTCTGCAGCATTCCCTGGTCAGCCTGATTGTTACGTTGCAGAATATCACGCAGCACTACTGTGGAATAGATTCCTTCCAGCGCCTGATTGCTTCTTGCTTCGTTAAACTGGTATTCCCTCAGAATTGGCATGCCGCCAAACTGCAGGTATCTCTGGAACTTTTCTTCCACCGTGACCGAAGGGGCAAATTCGTAGAATGTCAGAAATTCCTTGAACGAGAGCGGTAACATGCGAATTTCCACATATCTGCCGGAAAGCAGTGTAGAAAATTCTGTGGAAAGCAGGTAGGCATTGGAACCTGTGATATAAATATCTACATCAAAGTCGAGACGGAAAGATTCTATAGCTTTTTCCCAATGTTCCACAGCCTGAAGTTCATCAAATATCAGATAGGTTTTTCCATCATTCGGAATACGTTCGCTGACATAGTCATAGAAAGCAAGGTAATTGGAAAGATTACGATAACGCAGAGATTCCAAGTTCATGTGGATGATGTTGGTATCAGCCACTTTGTTATCAGACAAATATTGGTGAAACAAATCCAGCAGGGATGACTTTCCACATCTGCGAATACCGGTGACTATCTTGACCAGATCCACATCTTTATTTTGAATGAGCTGATTTAAATACGCGGGGCGGTTAATAAGTTCAGCCATGATGCACCTCCTGATTTTCTTATTTCTATTATACCCCCAAATAAAAAAAAAACAATAATTTTCAACTTATAAGTCGTAAACTTAGTAAAATATCAAAGTTTTAGACTTCCAGTTCAAAAACTTTGATATAAAATTAGAAAAAGATAAAAATCACCTGTAACATATTGCATTAAAATAGAACTAATAATATGAGGTACAAAAAACAATGATTCATCAGAATAGAGGAAAAGATGGAAAAAGCGAAAATCGATGAAATATATCAGAAAAACGCAGCAATGATCTACAAGTACCTATGCGGATTGTCCCATGATACACAGCTGGCGGAAGAACTGACGCAGGAGACTTTTTTTCAGGCGATAAAAGGAATCGACAAATTCAGGGGCGATTGCAAGGTTTCCGTCTGGCTCTGCCAGATTGCAAAGAATCTGTGGTATAAGGAACTGGAAAAAAGAAGCAGGCACAAAACCGTGGAACTGGACGATACAATGCCATCCGGCGAAAACATCGAAAGCAAGTGTCTGAACCGATTGGAAAAGGTAGAGGTCTTCCGTCTTATACACAATCTGGATGACGTGACAAGGGAAGTCGTGCATCTGCGGCTGACAGGGGAGCTGCAGTTTTCTGAGATTGCAAGTATTATGGGGAAAACAGAAAATTGGGCGCGGGTAACTTATTACAGAGGCAAACAAAAATTGATGAAAGGAATAGAAGAATGGAAAGAGAATTAGCATGTGAAATCGTAAAAGACTTACTCCCTCTTTATGTGGACGGAATGGTAAGCGATGTGTCCCAAAGGAGTGTAAAGGAGCATTTGGAACACTGCGAGGATTGCAACGAGGTCTACCGCAATATGACATTTTGCCTGGAAGAGGAGGCACAGCCGCCAGAGGCGGGAGAGGTAAAAAGATTTTTGAAAAAGACAAAGCAAATGTATTTCCTCTATGGTCTGGGCGGGCTTAGCTTTATTGCCCTGCTTGTCTGCGGAATCGTGGATTTGGCAATCAATAAGGGTATTACATGGTCGTTGATTGCAGGGAGTGCAGTCCTGTTTGCAGATGCCCTTGTATACGCCGTCTCTGTGTGCAAAAAGAACAAAGCCTTGGTTACCGTGGGAATAATCAGCATTGGCACATTCCTTTTGCTTTTTGCCATACAGATTGCAAGATATTATCTGATGCACGTAGGAACTTTTTGGATTTTGCGCTATGGGCTCCCCATTCTGCTCTTATGGCTGGGTGTTCTTTGGATTCCTGTTCTTTGCAGGACATTCTTGAAATGGAATATCTGGGATTGTATAGCATTATTCTTGCTGCTGGTAATCGCAGGAAATTATGGAACCAAACTGATTACAGGGGACTATGGATGGGAAGAGGTGGTGCACATGCATAACTTCGTCAGCAATGCACTTGGGGAAGTGATTGGAATAGTTGTGTTTGTAATAATCGGGAGGGTGAGAGGTTGGAAGAGATAATCAAAGTACAGAATTTGAAAAAAGTGTATAAAAAGGAGACTGCCGTTTGGAAAGTGGGTTTTTCGCTTACGCCTGGAAGTATTATGGGACTGCTTGGGACGAACGGGCAGGGAAGACGACTACGTTAAAAATGATTACTCATTTATGCACCAAGGATGAAGGAGAAATCGTGATTGACGGCGTATCTCTGGACGCCGATCCGGGGCTGGCGCTGTCAAAGGTGGGGGCTGCGCTGGATACGCCCAGCTTTTATCAGGAATTAACCGCAAGAGAAAATATAGAATGCTTTGCGCAGCTTTATAAGGATATTTCCGGCGGGCAGGTCATGGAACTGCTGGATTATGTGGGGCTCCATACGCAGGCGGAAAAGAAAGTGAGGAATTTTTCCCTCGGCATGAAGCAGAGGCTGGCGCTTGCAAGGGCAATGCTGGGGGAGCCCAAGCTGATTATTTTGGATGAGCCTGCAAACGGATTAGACCCACAGGGACAGATTGATCTCTATCAGCTGATTTGCAATCTGTCACATAGCAAAAAGACCACTTTTATTGTTTCTTCCCATCAACTCCACGACATGGAGAAATTCTGCACGGATATTTTAATTTTGGATAACGCAAAGTGAAGTGCATTATGCAATAAATATTTATCCGGAGATAAAAGGAAAATTTGCAGCTTTGGAAGTAAAGTTCTCTTTAGAGAAAATGGCGGAGTGCGTCAAAGTAGTGGGAAGTATTGATGACGATATTAGCTTACTTACTGACTTTATGGTTTATCAGCTAAATGATTGTTTTTATCAGACAAAAAATATGATAGAGTTTTTGGAGGATTCATTTGTAATTGTAAAGCCTATAGAGGCAAAGAACTGGCATCCGGCAATGGCGGTAAAAGACAGTCATAAAGTTTTAAATGCGGTACTTCTGGGGAAGGAGGACTGCAGATGAAGGGGATATTAAGCAAAAATATATTAGAGGCACTTCATCGGGCTAATTTTGAGAAAATTGCAAATTATATTCTTGATATATGCGAATTGGTGGTGGATGACTACAAGAAAAAGAATTTAAAACTACCAAATGACGAGAATAAAATCAGAAGTATCATGCTCGAAGAATATATGAAAAAGCAAAAAAACAATTATGGCATGTAAGGCTATAAATTTGAACTTGAAGTACCGGAAAATTATGCGGGCAATGGGAAGCATATTGGAAGAGTGGATATTCGTATTCTTTTAAAAAGTGATTTTGAAAAGGAAGATGCATATTATGTTATCGAATGTAAGAGAATTGACGGAACATCCGATCTGAATAAGAAATATGTAAAGGAAGGTGTTGCCAGCTTTGTTACACAAAAATATTCTTCTTACTACGGTAGAAATATTATGCTTGGATTTGTTGTGAAAAAGATCGATATGTCTGCTAATGCTAAGTTGATTGAGGGGATTCAAAATGCGGATTTAAACCAACACGTGCATGGAAATTTAAGGCTTGTTAAAAGTGAAGGGGTGACAGAAAGTTATAAGTGCATGTATCAGATACAGTCAGAGGGGTTAGAGCTGCGGCATATTTTTTCAGATTATTCAAGTGTTATGCAGTAAACAATGACCATCATAAGGACTTATGAAAAAGGAGGATATATCACAATGGAAAACAATCTCACAAGGCAGGAGGCGGATTACTGGGCAACTGCAGGTCTTCTGCATGATATTGATTTTGAACTTTACCTGGAGCAGCACTGCTTAAAAGCACCGGAACTGTTGCGTGAAGGCGGCGCATCCGATGGAAAAGATTCTTTTTGCGGTGGACGAGCTCACAGGACTGATCGGTGCGGCGGCGCTCATGCGTCCTTCTAAGAGCGTCATGGACATGGAAGCATCCAGCGTAAAGAAGAAATTTAAAGATAAGAAGTTTGCCGCAGGCTGTTCCCGTGACGTCATAAGCAAGGGGGCGGAGATGCTTGGCTGGGAATTAAATGATTTGTTTGAAAAGACGATTCTCGCCATGCGTTCCTGTGAAAAGCAAGTGCAGGAAGAGATGGCATAAATCATGATCGGCTTAGGACTTAAAAATGGCATCAGCGGCGACTATTCCCTCCTTGTGGCAATGGCGATTCTGGATTTGATCATTGTGGTGGTGTTTACTGCCACTTGATACTGGTCGCTTATGAAGCCATACGGTCCTTTCTGTAAGGAAAGATTGACTTACAAGATGGTTTCCATTCCCACCTTCTGCGGCTTCAGACCGCAGGATTGATAGAATTTCATGGCGGTATCGTTTAAACTCCATACATTTAAGGTCACGTTATAACACTCTTTTTCTCTGGCAAAAGCAAGTACGTGTTCGTAAAGGCTTTTGCCAATATGCTGTCCTCTGATGGTTTCATCAACGCATAAATCGTCAATATACAGCGTCTTGATATCCGTAAGGATATTGTCGTCGATATGCTGCTGAAAAATGCAGAACGCATATCCCAAAACCTTTCCCTGTTCATCCACGGCAGTAAAGATGGGGCGGCAGTCGTCGTGTATGATTGCGCGGAGCTGCTCGTCCGTATATTTTTTTGCCCCATATTTGAATAAATCGGGGCGTCCTTTATGATGCACCAGACAAACCTGCTCTAGAAGATCGTTGATTCCGTCCATATCATGTTCTTTTGCGCGTCTTATTTCCATGATTCTTTGCTCCTTTGCATGTGGTATATATGTTTGTGGATTGGTAGTTATATGGCAATTTGAAGAATGAAATATCGTTTATAACAATATAAAAAAGTGGTAAATATTTTTACCACTACTCTATTATCCAGTTTATCACATTTGAAAAATAAAGTCTAGTAATTTTTCCTTTTTTCACTACACTATAATTAGAACTTACGAAAAGCAGAGGGGGAGGAAAATATGCATACGGAAAATGAAAAAGAAGTTTTTGCAACATCCAGGCAGGAGGAGGAAAATCACTTAGAACAGACGCTTGCTGTTATTAGGAGCAATATCAAAAGCTATGGGCAGGAAATTGCGCGTATGCAGACAGACATTGACGAAATGCTGGATCATTACCATGACAATGATCCGGAGGTGTTTTCCATCTTAAATACTACGGTGACACTGCATGAACATATGAAGCGCGCGCTTATGCGCAATGAGAAAGCCCTGAGCAGACCGTATTTCGGAAGAATCATTTTTCATGATGCGCTCCTTGATAAGATGGAAACCTTATATATCGGAAGGGGCGGCATTTCAAAAGATACTACCAACCAGATTGTAATCGACTGGCGCGCGCCTGTGGCAAATGCCTATTATGAAAATGGGATGGGCAGATGCAGTTACAAGGCGCCGGACGGCAGCCCAATCAAGATCGACTTGAAGAACAAACGCACTTATGAGATTGAGAAGGGAAAGCTTTTAGACTATTTTGACAGTGAAGTGATTGCCAATGATGACTTGCTGACCAAGTATCTGGCAAAAAATAAACAGGCAGTCTTGGGGGAGATTGTAGCCACCATTCAAAAGGAGCAGAATGAGATCATCAGGAAATCACCCTACCACAATATCATCGTGCAGGGGGTGGCAGGGAGCGGCAAAACGACGGTAGCCATGCACCGCATTTCTTATATTTTGTACAATTACAAGGAGCGTTTTAAGCCGGATGATTTTTATATTGTGGGAAGCAACCGTATGCTGTTAGAGTATATTACCGGAGTGCTGCCGGACCTGGATGTATATGGGGTACGGCAGATGACCATGGAACAGCTTTTCACAAGGCTTTTGTACGAGGATTGGGAGGAAGGTAAATGTAAGATAAAAAGCCTTGATAAAAATGGAAACAGGGAGATTGTCAAGGGCAGTAAGAAATGGTTTGAAGATTTGGAAAAGTACTGTCAGAGAGTGGAGGCGGAAGCGATTTCCCGAGACAGCGTTTATCTGAACAGAAAGCAGTTTGTGGAGGGCATAAAGGATGGCAAGGCGGGGGTGTTCGACGAGACGAAGGAAGGGGAGGAGACGCCTCAAAATTTAATCTGTCTGTTGGATGGAGAAACCATCGAGACATACGTGAGGGATAATCCGGCTGTGTCCATTCAAAATAAGATTAATATGCTGAATAAGCGTCTGGTTAGCAAAATCAAAGATGAATTTTTAAGAAAAGGTCTTCAATATACAGAGGCGGAGCGAAAGGCAATCCTTAAGGCATACAGAGGAAAATTCGGGGGGAGAATCTGGAAGCGTTCCATCTATGAGATGTATCAGGAGTTTATCACCGGACAGATTAAAAAGGGGTATATGGTGGATTTGCCTGAGGATGCCTTTGATGTATATGATCTTGCGGCGCTTTCCTATCTGTACAAGCGGGTGAAGGAAAAGGACGTCATCAGTGAAGCGCATCATGTCGTCATCGACGAGGCGCAGGATTTTGGGATGATGGCTTATTGCGCTTTAAAATTCTGTATGACGGGATGCACCTACACCGTTATGGGTGACGTCTCCCAGAATATACACTTCGGTTATGGGTTAAATGATTGGGAGGAGTTAAGAAAGCTGCTTTTGCCGGATGCCATGGACAGCTTTGGAATTTTAAAGAAGAGTTACCGGAACACCGTGGAAATTTCAGAATTTGCCACCAATATTCTGCATCACGGACAGTTTTCCATCTATCCCGTGGAACCCATTATAAGGCACGGGAGTCCGGTCAGGGTGCAGCAGCTTTCCAATCACAAAGCACTGATCAAGGAAGCAGCCGATACCTGCAAGGGCTGGCAGGCGAAAGGGCTTGATACCATAGCCATCGTCTGCCGGAACAAGGTGCAGGCGGTAAAGACCGCCGCAGAACTTAAGGAGTATGTAAAAATCTTGGAGAGCGATATGGAAAAGGCAGTATTTGGCAATGGAATCATGGTGCTGCCGGTGGAATATACAAAAGGACTGGAGTTTGACGCGGTGCTGATTTTGAATCCCATAAAAGAGGCGTATCCGGAAGATGACGGACACGCAAGGCTGCTTTACGTGGCAGCGACTCGGGGATTGCATGAACTGTGCATTCTTCACACGGGGAATCCCACGGAGCTAATTACGCAAAAGCCCCTAAACGCAGAAAATATACCGGATAAACCGACAACTGCGGTGCTAAATGGGGGAAAGAAGAAAACACCTTTGAACGGTACGCAGGCGCAGACGAAAGACCCTGTTCTCACGCAAGGTGACAGCAGAATAGGATGGCAGCAGGACAGGATGGCAGCAGGGATGACAGCTGCAAGGAAAAGACCCGTTGCAACCGTAGCCAGCAGACAGACGCCGGAGGATAAGAAGCCGTTTATCATAAGACGCGTGGCTCCCTCTTATGAAGGGAAGACAAAAAAGCAGGTAAAGGAGGCGGATTTAACAGGCGCAAAGCCTCAAGCTGTGATAAGCAAACACCCGTCAGAGCGGACGGGGCATGCGTTTGGGGATTTGCCGGCAACGGAACTGCTGCGTCCGGCAGGGCATGGAAAGATCGACCTTGCGGTGCGCTGGACAGCAAAACAGGAGGATGGCGTGTATCTTCAAAGCCGTTATGGAACACTGCGCTTAAGCCCTGTCAGGAGCGATATCATCCGCGTCACTTTTGCAAAGGGTGGGAATATTGTGGAAAGGACAGATGAGCGGATTGCCGTTTCTGAGACGGAGCGTATGTGGATGTACAAGGAAAATGCGAGTGTGGTGGAACTTTATACGGATGCGCTATACCTTATGATAGATAAAGTAAGCGGCGCCATCAGCTATATGACACGGGATAAAAAGCTGCTGCTTTCAGAGCGGGCGCGGGAGTGCAGGCAGCTGGAAAACGGACTGGATGGAAAAATGCGAACCTGGATCTATTTTGACTGGCAGAAGAAAGAGACCTTGTACGCCGCAGGAGGAGAAGGACAGGCAGGGATAAAGCTGCAGGCTGCAGCCCGGTACATTTCCCATGGAGAGCATGCACAGGAACTGCCGTTTCTGATTTCCGATAAAGGATACGGGATTTTGCCGATCACAGAGGCGGACTGCCTTTTATGCAATATTCCGGCATATGGTTCCTATCTCTATACAGAAAATGAGGACCAGATGGATTATTATTTTATCGGAGGAGGAACGCAGAAGGCGATTATGGATGGGTATGCGTTTTTATGCAGGAGGAATTATAAAATATAAAAGTAAATACAAAAGAGCCACCACATAGCCTTTGTGCGGTACTGGCGGAAAGGGAGTGACAAAATAACTTTTGTGAACGGCGCATTGCAGGATTTGAAGGGCTTCAACGATAAAACCTTCGATATGGTAATTTACTTTGATGCCCCTGTTTCGTATACTTATCCAATCAGAAAAAGGTAATCGGTGAACTTGTACGCATATGCTGCAAACGGCAGATAAGCTATACAAACAAAACAATATCCAAACATATTGATTATTTTGAGGAAGCGTTTCTGATTTCAAAATCTAATCGTTATGATAATAAAGGAAGAAAATATATTGGCGCTAATTTAAAGTATTATTTTACCAATCTGGGTCTTAGAAATGCGAGATTGAACTTCCGGCAGCAGGAACCGACCCATATTATGGAGAATATTGTTTATAATGAATTGCTCATTCGCGGATATAATGTTGATACAGGCATCATAGATGTGTATGGAAAAGACCGGGAGGGAAGACGCGTCTGCAAGCAGCTTGAGGTTGATTTTGTCATCATGGGAACCTGCGTTAGACTTTGCAGAAATTTTGGAAGCTATGCAGACAAAAATCAAAATCCGTATTCATAAATCTATCATGGACAGAGTACTTGATTTTTGCACTTATGAAGACTTTTTGCCAGACGGCGCAGAATACAAAAAATTGCGGCACTATATGAAAAGAAAAAGGGTAGTTACGAAAGTGCATAATTTTTGGTATACTTATATGTAAAAGTAAAGCGATCGAAATTCTGGACTTGGAGGAATGGCATGGAATATATAACAGCGGCTTTGGACATGGCAGATGCAATCCGCGATGTCTTGCATACAACCATTAAAACGGTATACCCGAAATTTTATCCGAAAGAAGTAACAGAATTTTTTTGCAGGCATCACAGCAGGGAGCATGTTTTGGAAGGCATAGCCTCTGGGAATATGGGCGTACTGGTTGATAACGGTGTCATAATTGGAACAGGCTGCTTTGACGGCAATCATATCACCGGTATATATGTGCTGCCACGTTACCAAAAGCAGGGATGCGGTTCACAGATCATGAATTTTTTGGAAGATAAAATCAGACAAACGTATACGGTATCTATCTTAGAGGCTTCGCTTCCGGCGGTGTGCTTATACGAACATAGGGGATATAAGACGGTAGGGCACGGTGTATATGAGTTAGAAAATGATGCCAGACTGGTTTATGAAATTATGGAGAAAAAACTATAGGGGATTTGATAAGATGAAGATTTCAACAAAAGGAAGATATGCCTTAAGACTACTGCTGGATCTGGCAGTTTATAATACGGGAGAGCCTATTAGCTTAAAGGATGTTGCCAGAAGGCAGCAGATTTCAGAAAAGTATCTTGAACAGATTATCTCCCTGCTCAATAAGGCGGGATTTGTAAGGAGCATCAGGGGCGCCCAGGGAGGCTACATGCTTGCAAAAGCGCCATCGGAATATACGGTGGGAATGATTCTGCGGCTGACAGAAGGGGACTTAGCGCCGGTGAACTGCGTTGGGAAAGAGGGAATGGAGTGTGAGCGCAGGGAAGGCTGCGTGACGGTAAGGGTATGGGAAAAGCTGAACGATGCCGTGAATCAGGTTGTGGATGGCATAACGCTGGCGGATTTGGTTGAGTGGCATCAGGAAAAATCAGACCAGTATATTATTTGAATGTGATTTGAAAGATGATGGTATATGGAAGATAGAGAATCCCGCGGAGATTCAGGAAATAGATATCCTGAATCTCCGCGGGATTCTCTTTTTTGAATATTTGAGTACCTGAATATGTTTTCATCAGTGCTTTATTGTGCAATAAAAGTAAATTAAGTTAGTAAACTATATTGACAAACTTAGTTTCTTGTTATATCTTAAAGGTGGAAAGTTATGGAAAAGAAAAGGGAATTAACGTGATTTTGACCGATTGCGGCGGTGACGTGAACGTCCAGAATGATAATATGGAAAATTATATTATTCAGGATGCGAATGTGATTTCCGGTATCTATCAGGATAAGGACGGCGCGATGACCTCGGTCTATCTGGCACAGGAAAACAATGTCCCGATCATATCCTGCTGTCAGTTCATCGTGGGCGCAGATGAGGTCTATGATTCTTATATTTTTGCCGGTTCTGAAAACTATGACGGCGGTCATCTGATGGGGGAATGGATGGCAGAAAAACTGCCTGAGAATGCCAATATTCTTTACTGCAAGTCCAAAACAGGCGATGCAGGCGGCGAAATGAGATATCAGGGCATGGAAGCGGCTTTGAAGGAAAATGGCAGGGAGGACGTGACTATATTAGACATTATTTATACCAACGGTACGCGTGACGGCGGTGTCAGCGCAATGGAAGACTGGCTGAATATGTATGACGTATCTGAGATCACTTGCGTTGCAGGCGTTGCAGACGATCCGGTGCTTGGAGCATTGGAGGCAGCAAAGGCGGCAGGTGTTGCAGACCAGATTATGTTCATCGGTCTGGATGCAAGCAAAGCGGCGTTAGAGTCCATTGAAGCCGGCGAGATGGCAATGTCTGTGTTCCAGAATGCAGTTGCACAAGGAAAAGCAGTGGTTGATTTGTGCGTTGAAATCCGAAACGGCGCAGATCCGGCACAGCTGGAAGATGTGTATGTGCCATATGAGACGGTAACTGCTGAAAATGTGGCAGATTACTGGCAATATTACGAATAAGAAACTTACAATTTCATACAAGCAAAATGATATCATCTATAACGACTAAATATGGAAGGACCCGGTATTTTGGCGGCAGGAAGGGCAGGCATAGGTAAATTTGCCGAAATACCGGGTCTTTATAAAAACTGAATGTTGAATAGTTGTATAAGTACAATTATAATAATGGTAAAAAATTGAAAGAGTAGTTTTGATATGAATATAGCATACCAAAGTTCAAGCAACAAACCAAAAGATATTAAATTTCACAATCAAAAACTTGTTTTGTCGTTGTTTTTGGCAAATGATTACTGGTCGATTCCGCAGATTTCAGAAGAAATAAAGTTGAGCAAAACATCTGTTGCCAAGATTATTTCAGGTATGGAGCAAAGGGAGCAGATTGTCTCCTTAGGGAAAGGCACCCGGGAGTTTGACACTTCCTTTTAAACCTCATAACACACAAATCTTGTATTTAAGCCTGCTTTGGGCTTATTTTTTTGTCAAATTTGTAAAAATAATGTGTGCTAGTTTGCACTAGTTGTGTTATAATACTTATGAGGTGATTTTTATGTATGTTTCCATTACTGGTGTAGAGAATAACAAAGACGTTTATATCAACCAGTCCTACCGGAAAGAAAACGGTAAGACTTCTTCCCGGATCTACCGAAAACTCGGAAAACTCAATGAGCTGCTCCGACAGTTTGATGGTGACTTTGATGCCATGATGGTCTGGGCAAAATCTGAAGCCGAAAAAGACACAGCCGAATACAATGCCAAAACCTGCGATGTGTCGGTTTCTCTTTCTAGAAAAGCTTACATACCTAAGAATGAAGAACGCTGTTTTCAGATCGGATATTTGTTCCTCCAAAAACTGTGCACGGAATTAAAAATCGATGCCATCTGTCGAAAAATCTCTAAACGCCACAAATACACTTATGACCTGGGAGCCATCTTAACTGACCTGATCTATGCAAGGATCCTTTCCCCTTCCAGCAGGCTCAGCAGTTTCTCTTACTGTAAAACACTGCTTGAACCGCCAAAGTATGAACTGCCAAATGTATACCGTGCACTCTCGGTTATGGCTGAGGAATCTGATCTTATTCAGGAGGAACTCTACAAAAACTCAAACTTTGTTCATCCCAGAAACAAAAAAGTGCTCTACTACGACTGCACAAACTACTACTTCGAGATTGAACAGGAAGATGAACTCAGGCGCTATGGAAAGAGTAAGGAACACCGCCCTAATCCCATCGTTACAATGGGATTGTTTATGGATGCTGATGGAATTCCTCTGGCTTTTGACATCTTCCCCGGGAACCAGAATGAACAGACAACCTTAAAACCTCTTGAATCAAAGGTAATAAAAGATTTTGGCTGCAGTGAATTTATCTTCTGCTCTGATGCGGGGCTTGGAAGCAGAGCAAACCGCAGATTTAACAGCCTTGCAAACCGTTCCTACGTTATCACCCAGTCTTTAAAAAAGATGCGGAAGGAAGACCGGGAAATTGCCCTGAAACCTACACAGTTTAAAAAACCCGGCTTTGATAAATGGATCGACATCTCCACACTGGATGAATCTGCCCCGGAAGTTTACGAAACCATTTATTACAAGGAGATCCCTGTTGTAAATGGAAACATGGATGAAACAGTTATAGTTACCTACTCCCCCAAATACAAGGCATACCAGAAACGGATCCGTGAGCAGCAGATATCACGCGCCATGAAGATGATCGAACAGCCCGGAAGAAAACGCAAAAGCAAAAATCAAAACGATCCTGCCCGTTTTATAAAAACCACAAATGTGACAAATGATGGAGAGATTGCAGAAAAGAAAGTCTGTGAACTTGATTCAGACAAAATCAGGGATGAGGAAAAATACGACGGCTTTTATGCTGTCATTACAAACCTCGAAGGTGATATAGGCGGGATTTTAAAAATCAACCGGCAGCGTTGGGAAATAGAAGAAAACTTCCGCATCATGAAAACAGATTTTGAGGCACGTCCTGTCTATGTCAGGCGGGAAGACCGCATCAAAGCACATTTCCTCACCTGTTACATCAGCCTGCTTGTATATCGCCTGCTTGAGAAAAAGGTCGGAAATAATTATACCTGTAATGAGATTCTAAGTACACTTCGTTCCATGCAGGTAACACTTTTGTCAAAGGAAAGCGGCTATATCCCTTCTTACAAGAGAACAGACCTGACGGATGATTTACACAAGGCATTTGGCTTTCATACGGATTATGAATTTATTTCAAAATCAGCCATGCGGAGCATAATAAAAAGTACCAAAACAGAAGAAGGGAAAAAATAGCACAAATCGGTTCCACAGAGAAAGTGGCTACAGCCAGCATAACTACTGGGTTTGTAGCCACTTTTTGATTTCACAAGTGTCAAACTCGGGATTATACTTCAAAAGAAGAAAAAAAGTCAAATTATACACACTTATAAATCCCTTCCACAGCATATAGCGGAAGATCGTTGAGCCAGCTCTCTTCTCTATAATCTGCCGTCGAGGTGTGAATAGAAATTTCTGGATTGAATTTTTCACGGTAAGTCTTCCCAACCTGCCTTGCCCCCTCGATTATCAGCGGCTTACGGCGTTTGCTTTCTTTCCACTTATAGGGCTTTTCTATTTCCATTCTATACATAAGCGCACCTCCATTGGCTAATACCCATATAGCATATCATGTCAATACAAAATTTACGACGAAAATATGTATTTTTAATACATTTTTTAAAGCGAAAAAGTGTGTAAGCCTATTACGGATAGCTTACACACTTTATTTTAGTTCTCACACCCACAAAACATCCTATTCAATGTACTCATGCTCAATTATCATTTCTCCGGGTGTTGCGCGCATTTCAATTTTTTCTTCTGGATAATTCTGTTCTTCTGAACTGCTGTCAGGTAAGTTTGCTTTATCTTTACTATTTTGGATTATTACAGCAGCGCATAATAACAACCCTGCTGCCAGTATTATCGCTATTCCTTTTTTCATTAACTCCTCCCATTAATATGTAATTATCTCACTGTGAAGGTTCCGTCATAATGAACTGTCTTTTCAGTATTGTTGGCTATTGCAATTGAAAACTTTCCTGTATAACCAGGCTGTATCGTTCCATACCATCCTGTTGAACTTCCGCCATCCGACGGCCAGCCATACGTATGGTTATTCACATCATATAATCCAATATTACTTGATGCACTTGGTGAAATTGAAATGTTGAGATCTATTCTATTGTTACTATTCAATTCAAACTGGCTTGATCCGCTATACCATCCCCATCCTACAGTCCAATCAACCGAACCTGAATATCTAGGCTGTATACTTGGAGCCGGATTTGTTTCGGAATAGGGCGTATAAATTGCCATTACATTTCCATTTTCATCAAGGAACTCAACTATTCCTTCGTCTTTAACGACTGTTTCTGGATTAATTTTTTCTTCCGCATAAGTTTCCTGCGCATTTGCCTCTTGATCATTAAAAATGAAAACACATAGTGCACATACGGAAATCAGTGCAAATTTTTTTGTAAAGCTCCTAATTTATCCACTTTGTTTTCTAATCATAAAATTCTCCTTTCAACTTTCGTGCTTCTCGATGTACTATATTGTGTAATACATTTAGTATATTACATGATGCCGCCAATGTCAACGCTTATAAAAAACTATTTTAATCCAACTATTTATGAGGACAAACATCATATGTAATGGTTGATATTCTTGTACCTACATCTACATGTCCGCATTTAGAACATTTTTTAGCACTATAAGTGATAACCGTACAGCCTCCATCACCATTCGGCTCATGATTAGAAAAACTCCCTGACTCATAACTATGTATACATATTACCCGTGTCTGATTTTCGTTGTCTAATTCAGAATCAGTGACAAAAAAGATTTCATCAGCTTCATTCATGAATATATATTCACCTTGACTAAAATCAACCATTCCCATAATATAAACTTTTTCTTCTGTGCCATTCATAAAAATATCCGCCCTCTTCCATTCATCTATGGTATCTGCATCCATAATTTCCATCCCCAACGGTTCTTCATATGCCAGCGCCGGGATACTGCTAAATACAAAGCAGAGTACCATAATACCTGCTGTCAATCCTCTTTTCCATATCTTTTTCTCATTTTTTCCCATAATTCTCATCATCCTTTCCTTTGTTAAGCCTTTTGTTGCTCCCAGAGTCATAATTACTTTTTTTGCATTCTGGGGTTGTTCAGCCGCTGCAATAATACACCGCATATAATCAGTCTTTTCTTCCTTATTCATGCTCTTCACAGCTACCTCATCACAGAGCATTTCACTTACGGTCATATTTTCTTTAAATCCCTTTTCGGAATTGTGTACCCACTGAAAACGAGCCTACAAATATACATTTCCAATGAATAAAACTGCATTTTCTAATCAGAATTGTTCATAAGGTTTGAAATTACACGATAATTTGAATAAGCCTATCCGCGGTCTGGTGGCGGGCAGACCATTACCAATAGACTCAAAAGGATTGTTTTAGACAGAACTGTCAGGCAATTGTAAATAGTCGGAAACAATTCCGGCTATTTACCCTGCATTGAAATATGCAGTAAAATATAGTATGATATAAAATATATTTTCAGTGGAGGTTAATTATGAAAAAGAAATTATGCAGTATCATTTGCTTATGCAGCCTTGTTTCAATTATGTTGTGTGCATGTGGAAAGAAAGAACAGGGAAATCCCATTAGATTACCAGCCAGAGAAGATATTGTATCTATCGGTGTTTCTGATAGTGATAAATATGCTATGTCACCTGACACAGAGGCTGAAGCTACGGAGTTTATTGATGAATTTTTATCTATGCTAATGGAAATGGAAACAACCGGTCAGCAGTCGATCAATGATGTACCGGTCAACAAAGATTCTATTACGATCAATATAAATTGTGATGGAGTGGCAGGAACTACTCTTTTTTACTACGTAGATAACGGAACTGAATATGTAGAACAGCCATATCAGGGAATTTATAAACCGGCACCTGCTTTAGGTAATTGCATAATGGAGATGCTTTCTTCAGCAGACAATACACTGGCGGCGATAACATTTCAGGCATCAGTAATTGAGAAAAACAAAGATTCAATAATAGTAAAACCGGTAGAGGGATCTTTGGAACTTGATTCAGCAGATGAGTTTTACCTGTCAAACAGGGATAACCTTGAATTACAAATTGGCGATATAGTAGAAATTAGTTATAACGGAGAAATAATGGAATCTTATCCTGCACAATTAGGTGAGGTCTATAAAATTACGGTAATAGAACAAGCAGGCGCTGATGCAATGTATGACAGAATCCCTATGGTAAGAGTGAATGGTAAATTATATTATGATACAGGGAGAGAAAGCATCATGGATGCACGCTGTGGTACCATGGATGGAGAAATAACGTCAACTGTCGATGGAACTGAAATTCCAACAGAAGATGATCAATCTAATTTTGGAAGTGGATTTGGCTATCAGTATGGAGCAGACGATACAATAGAGGTTTATATGAATGAAAAGTGGTTTGTCTTTGAATACAGAGAAGAATCTGAATGAGAAAAAACGATAGATAGGTCAGATTAAAAAGGCTGTCCAATCAAACGGATAGCCTTTTTTCAATTCTCAGCCCCAATTTACTCAATATGCAGTAGACAAAACTCAAAATACCGTTGCTTAAATTGCGCAAAAAATTTAGAAATGTATGAATATACATCAAAATTTGGAAAACAAACAGTGGGAACACTTTTCCGAAAAGGGAGGGATTCTAAAATATAAGACTTTGAAGTATGAGTGAAAAGGCTACCCAATCAAACGGATAGCCTTTTTTCAATTCTCAGCCTAAATTTTCTCAATATTCAGTAGGCAAAATCCAAGATACAGTTGCTCAAATTGCACGAAAAATAGGAAAATGTATAAGTATTCACCAAATTTTGGGAAATAAGCAGTGGGAACACTTTTCCGAAAAGGGAGTTCTTTAAATAAATAGTATACCAGCGGATTGTACCATTCCATCGCTATAATCATAAAGGATAAAAACCGGAATAAAACATCCATATTGATTATGTGATGCAATTCATGGCATATGATTCCTCTTTCCGAAGCAGAATACTTCTTAGTATCCAAGGGAAATAATATAACAGGTTTTACCATTCCTATTGTGACAGGTGAATCAACATTCGGAGATAAACCCATTCGCACCCTCCTTTTTTTATCACTACTGCCTTTTAAGTATCTATCCGCATCAAGATTTATCATGTCCTTTTTATATATATACCCTGTTATCAGACAAGCTATCATCCATCCGACTAGCAATATGCCAAAAACAGCACATCCTGCCAAAATGGCAGGGAACCATTTTTGATATCCTGTAATATATAAAATCTCTTTATTTTTATCTCTAATAATCATACTTTCCCAAATACGTTTGGGATACACAATATCTCCTCTGCTGGTTCTTGAAAAAACAACACCTGCCATTCCCAATAACTCTTTCAAAGCCCCTTTTACCTCTGCTGCTATCCATGGGAAAGGAAGCAAATATAAAATGACATTGATTCTCAAAAATATGTTTTTCCATTTTAGTGAAAGTTCACAAGGCAATATAACATTAAAGAAAATATACAAAAGTGTGCAGATGCTTCCGCCTAAGACCATATATACATATAATCTCATCCCTTCTCCCATTCCTCCAATAATTGCTTCAGTTGGCTGATTTCGTCTTTTCCTAATACTTCGCCGCCATTAAAGGCTGCAAACATTTTTACAATTGATCCTTGATAATTTTTATTTAGAAAAGCCTTCGATTCCGCTAACAAATATTCTTCTCTGGTCATCGCCGGAATGTATTGTTTATATCTTCCTTCCGTTGTAATCTGCAATAAATTCTTTTGCTGCATTCGGAATAAAAAGGTGTTCAGCGTCTGTTTCTTCCATTCCTTTTTTGTATGGACATTAAAATAATCCAGTAGCTCCCCAAACGACATGGGCTCTCCCTTTTCCCATAACACTTTCATAACCTCTAATTCAGAATCTGATAACTCTGTAAATTTCATAATGTCCGCTCCTTTTGTACTATTTATTGTAATACTATTATAAGAATAACACTTGTGCTCTTATGAGTCAACAACATCCCTGCCATTTTTAACATCCAAATCTTTAATAACAACAATTCCTCTTAAAAAATAGGCTTCGCCTATTCAACTCCCCTGCCCCTCAATCTTGAGGGGTGGGGTTGTTTTCTGTCCCTTATTCCTTCATAATACTCTTATGAACATCCTTCAAAAGATTTTTAAAGAACACTACGAAGAAATTGAATATACTCTTCACCCACGTCCCATTGTTATGGAAAACATCGAAAAGATGATTAACTGTGGAGACCCTTCTTACGGCGGTGCCATGTATGGCTGTTCCCACTGCGGCGAACTTAAATTTGTCCCTTTCCGCTGCCATTCTAAATTTTGTCCTACCTGCGGTAACAAATACTGCATTGACCGCTCTACAAAAATGTCCTTTAAACTTATTGACTGTACACACAGGCATCTTGTTTTTACCATTGATGAAGACCTGCGCCCTTTCTTTCTGCGTGACCGTCTCCTCCTTGGCTGTCTTTTTCAAGCCGTCTGCAGCGTCATTCTCAGAATGTTCCATGCATTGAATAAAAGCAGAAACTTTGTCCCTGGTTTCATTTGCGTCCTGCACACTTTTGGCAGGCCTCTGGAATGGAATCCACATATCCATTGCCTTCTTACCGAAGGAGGCTTCTCCGATGACGGTTTCTGGAGAGTTGTTAAGCACTTTAACTACACCTATCTCCGTAAAGCTTTCCAGACTGCTCTTTTGAATGAATTGGAAAAACGTATTGGTCCTTCCTTCAAAAAAACAAAGGCTTCCATTTATAAAAAAGATAAAAACGGCTTTTATGTCTACGCAAAACCAAACCTCTGTGATACCGATGCGGTTGTAAAATATATCAGCCGCTATCTCGGCCGTCCTGTTATTGCCTCCTCACGCATTGATTCCTATGACGGTGAAAACGTGACCTTTCATTACAATAAGCATGAAGATAATTCCTATGTGGAAAAAACTGTTCCTGTAATGGACTTTATTTCCCTCCTTATCCAGCACATACCTGAAAAGCATTTCAAGATGACACGTTATTACGGGCTCTATGCAAGACACCGTAAATCTGACGGGAAGCTCCGCAGGGCTGTTCCCAAATCCAGACACCGGATCCTTCTGGATTTTAATAAATGGCGTCAGCTCTTTCTCTTATCCTTTGGTTACGACCCTCTTCAATGTCCAAAGTGTAACCACAAAATGGAGTTTCTGGAACTCTACCACAATCATAAGCCTGTTTCTCTTCCTGAACTATACGAAAGGACAATGGCAAAATATCATTGCCGCTCCAGTGGCAAATGTGCTTGATTTTATCTTCCGTCTGTCCCATACTGAAAACATCAACAGGCTGGAGGCGTACAATGGATTCAAAATTCGTAGAGGAACTCAGGCAAAAATATATCAAAAATCCTCCGGAAGGCATGACAGCTGCGCTGGTTAAAAACATGACTGACTCTGATCTGCTCGACATGCATTACTTCCTCACTGAGGATGATGACCTTGATGATGACGAATTTGAAGAAGGTTTTTATATCTTCTAAATCATTCGTCTTATCA
>BLLW01000067.1 GCA_011959285.1 Lachnospiraceae bacterium
ATGATACATCCATCTGAAACAGGAAGAGGGATATTAAGAATTTGTGGCGCTTCGGAATGGAGGGAAAGATGGAGATTATCAAGGTGAATGATTTGACGAAGAGGTATGGGGATTTTACTGCCGTGGATCATGTATCGTTTTCGGTGGAAAGGGGTACTATGCTGGCGTATCTAGGGGTAAACGGCGCGGGGAAAACGACGGTCATCAATATGCTGGCGACATTGCTTACGCCTGACGGCGGAGAAGCTAAGGTGTGCGGTAAAAGTCTGGGGAAGGAGAATGAGGAGATACGCAGGAAAATAGGAATCGTATACCAGCAGAATTGTCTTGATGATATTCTCACGGTGAGAGAGAATCTGATGTGCCGGGGAATGATTCATGGGGCAACCCGGGCGGAGGCGAAGGAGCAGTGTACAAGGCTGGGAAAAATATTAAAATTGGAAGAAATCATGAAAAAGAGAGTTCAGATGCTTTCCGGAGGGCAGAAGAGAAAATGCGAGATTGCAGCAGCGCTCATGCATACGCCGGAGATTCTTTTTCTGGATGAACCGACGACGGGGCTCGACCCGGCAACTCGGGCGGATGTATGGGAGACAATTGAATCGCTTCGGAAAATGGAGGGCATGACGGTATTCCTCACTACCCATTACATGGAAGAGGCGGCAGGGGCAGAGCAGATTATCATTATGGATCATGGCAATATCCTTGCATCGGGAACGCCTTTTGCATTAAAGGAAAAGTTTGCGTCAGACAAATTAAAGTTATACTGTAAAGAGGGTAAGGAGCGTCAGATTATGGAAATGAAAGACTTCCTTTCTTCAGGGAATGATGTGAAGGGGAAGCTTAAACTGGTTGACGACCATATCATTGAAGCGGAGATTCCGGCGACACTGCAGGCTTTGCCGTTGATTCGTCAGGCGGAGGGGATGATAGAGGGCTTTGAAGTGATTCAGGGAAGCATGGACGATATGTTTTTAAATGCAGTTGGAAAAGAACTGGCTTAAAGGAGGAGGGACGATGGAAAAATTTTTGGTTTTGACGGGACGTAATCTTAAGACCTATTTTAGGAGCAGGGGAGCGGTCTTTTTCTCACTGTTATCCACTCTTATCGTCATATGCCTTATGGTGTTTTTCCTGGGGGATATGAATGTGGAATCCATTTTGGATGTTTTAGGGCAGTTTCCGGGCAGGGACAGGCAGGCGGACCAGAAGAATGCGGAACTGTTGATTCTTTCATGGACCTGTGCGGGGATTATTTCTATTAATGCCGTGACGGTAACGCTGGCGGTATATTCTACAATGATTAAGGACAGAGCTACAGGGAAACTGAATTCTATTTATACAGCGCCGATCAGCCGTATGGTTATCACGGCAAGTTATGTGGCATCCGCATGGACGGCGTCTGTACTGGTTTGTGGGCTGACGCTTGTTCTGACGGAAGGTTATGGGGTCATAAAAGGTTTGGAGCCCTTTTCCTTGGCGGTACATGCACAGCTGCTGGGAATGATTATGGTTAATTCTTTTGCCTATGCCGCCATTATGTATTTTCTGGCAATGATGTCCAAAACGGAGAGCGCATGGAGCGGTCTGGGAACGGTGATAGGGACGCTGGTGGGATTCTTGGGAGGAATCTATATTCCCATAGGCTCTTTGTCTGAAATGATTGGAAGGATCATGAAATGCACCCCGGTGATTTACGGTACATCCATGTTCCGGAGCGTGATGTCGGGAAGCATCATTGAAACTACCTTTGCAGGTCTTCCCGATGAAGTGAGGGCAGGATATTGTGAGGCTATGGGGATTGATCTGGACTTACTTGGCAGAAACTTAAATGTGAGAGACGAGGGAATTTTAATTTTACTTTTTGGTATGGTATTTCTTGTGATTGGAACGGGAGTTTTGAAATATGGTAAAAAAGCAGACAGATAATGGGGGAAGAGGATGAAAATCACGATAGAAACGCCGCTTCCGGGACAAGAGGACGAGATCATTGTCCGCTGTACGGCTTTAGATGAAGGGCTGATGAGGCTGATTTATGCGTTAAAAACGCAGCAGGATAAGATGATGGGATATGTGGAGGACAAGATTGTCAAGCTTGAGCCTGGGGAAGTCTTTTATTTTGAGTCGGTGGATAATAAAGTGTTTGCGTACACGGACAAAGGAGTATATGAGGTCCGGCGGAAACTGTATGAAATTGAAGAAGAGTATGGGCATATGGACTTTTTGCGGATTTCCAAGTCTTCTATTGTTAATATTGCCAAGATTGCCTATTTGAAGCCGATCTTTAACGGGCGGTTTGAAGCAAAGCTGAAAAACGATGAGAAAATTATTATATCAAGGCAGTATATTCCGGAACTTAAGAAGAAGCTGGGCATATAGAATAGAATGGAGGAAAGGATGAACGTATTTCGTGACTTTATTAAATGGTTTTCGTATATCACAATGGGGATATTGATTGTCTGCGCCGTCAATTTTACGCTTTACGGTTCGGATACGATTCCCATGGTGACGTTGTGGCAGATTCTTTTGTCGGGCGCGCTTACGACGCTGGTCACAATGCTCCTGTATCCTAAGGAGGGAAGGAGAAAGATGACGGTTCTTGTGGGAACGCTGATTCACTATGGGGCGTTATGTGGGGTGATGATCGCATGCGGCTATTGGTTCTCGTGGATGTCGCTGGATGCGGCGGGAATCCGCATGATGTGCCTGTCAGTGGCGGGGGTGTATGTTCTGACATTTACTGCATATTATATTGTGGATTTAAAGCAGGCAGAAAAAATAAATCAGCGGCTGAAAGAGAAGTATCCGAATTGACACCATTCCCAAGATAATGATAAAATGATGCACAGCAGGATAAATTTTGTAAGAGTCAGGAGGACTTTTTATGCCTAAGAGAACAGATATTCATAAAGTGCTGATCATTGGTTCGGGACCTATCATTATCGGACAGGCCTGTGAGTTTGATTATTCGGGAACACAGGCGTGCAAGGCGCTTCGGAAATTGGGATATGAGATTGTGCTTGTCAATTCAAATCCGGCGACCATTATGACGGACCCGGAAACAGCAGATGTGACTTATATCGAGCCCCTGAATGTGGAACGTTTAGAACAGATTATCGCGAAAGAGCGCCCGGACGCGCTGCTTCCGAATCTGGGCGGGCAGTCGGGGCTTAACTTATGTGCAGAGCTGAACAAAGCAGGAATATTGGAAAAATACAATGTCCAGGTCATCGGCGTGCAGGTGGATGCCATTGAGCGGGGAGAAGACCGCATTGAATTTAAGAAGACCATGGATAAACTGGGGATTGAAATGGCGCGCAGCGAGGTTGCCTATTCTGTGGAGGAAGCTCTTTCTATAGCAGAGAAGCTGGGATATCCGGTGGTGCTCCGTCCTGCCTACACCATGGGCGGCGCAGGCGGAGGTCTGGTTTATAATAAAGATGAGCTAAAGACCGTATGTGCCAGAGGGCTCCAGGCAAGTCTGGTGGGACAGGTTCTGGTGGAGGAATCGATCCTTGGATGGGAAGAGCTGGAGCTGGAGGTGGTGCGCGACGCGGACAACAACATCATCACCGTATGCTTTATTGAAAATATCGATCCTCTTGGCGTGCATACAGGAGATTCCTTCTGCAGCGCGCCCATGCTCACGATTTCGGAGGAATGCCAAAAAAGACTGCAGGAACAGGCATACAAAATCGTGGAATCTGTGCAGGTTATCGGCGGTACCAATGTGCAGTTCGCACATGATCCGGTAACCGACCGTATCATTGTCATTGAAATCAATCCCCGTACATCAAGATCGTCAGCGCTTGCCTCCAAGGCGACCGGTTTTCCGATTGCTTTGGTATCTGCCATGCTGGCAGCTGGCCTTACGCTGAAAGATATCCCCTGCGGCAAATATGGCACGTTGGATCGGTATGTTCCGGACGGCGACTATGTGGTAATCAAATTTGCCCGCTGGGCGTTTGAAAAATTCAAAGGTGTGGAGGATAAACTGGGAACGCAGATGCGTGCGGTAGGTGAGGTCATGAGCATTGGCAAGACCTACAAGGAAGCGTTCCAGAAGGCAATCCGCTCTCTTGAGACAGGGCGTTACGGGCTCGGGCATGCAAAGGATTTTGACACCTTATCAAAGGAAGAACTGCTTAGAAGGCTGAACACAGCGTCCAGCGAGCGGCACTTTTTGATGTACGAGGCGCTGCGCAAAGGCGCTGAGGTGGAAGAAATCCATGAAATTACGAAGGTGAAGGCATACTTTATCGAACAGATGAAGGAATTGGTGGAAGAAGAGGAAGCGCTTCTCAAATATAAAGGCACTCTGCCGGAGGATGCGGTGCTGATTGCAGCAAAGAAAGACGGATTCTCGGATAAATATTTAAGCCAGCTCTTGGAAGTTTCAGAAGCCGAGATTCGCGAAAGACGGATTGCATTAGGGGTGGAGGAAGCATGGGAAGGGGTTCACGTCAGCGGGACTAAGGACAGCGCATACTATTATTCTACCTATAATGCACCGGATCAAAGCAGCGTAAATACCGATAAGCCGAAGATCATGATTCTGGGCGGAGGTCCCAATCGTATCGGGCAGGGAATCGAATTTGATTATTGCTGCGTACATGCGGCTATGGCGCTTAAGAAACTGGGATTTGAGACAATCATCGTGAATTGTAACCCGGAGACGGTATCTACCGACTATGATACCTCTGATAAGCTGTACTTCGAGCCGCTTACGCTGGAAGATGTTTTGAGTATTTATAAGAAAGAAAAGCCCCTTGGCGTCATTGCACAATTTGGCGGTCAGACACCGTTAAACCTTGCATCCGATCTGGAAAAGAACGGCGTGCGGATTCTGGGGACGTCCCCTTCTGTTATAGATCTGGCGGAAGACCGTGACCAGTTCCGTGCCATGATGGAAAAACTTGAGATTCCTATGCCGGAGTCGGGCATGGCGACCACGGTGGAAGAAGCGCTTTCCATTGCAGGCAGGATTGGTTATCCGGTGATGGTGCGTCCTTCCTATGTGTTAGGCGGACGAGGCATGGAAGTGGTGTATGATGATGAGAGCATGACAGAATATATGAATGCGGCAGTAGGCGTCACGCCGGATCGTCCGATTCTGATCGACCGCTTCTTGAATCATGCGCTGGAGTGCGAAGCGGATGCCATCAGCGACGGGGAACATGCTTTTGTGCCGGCTGTGATGGAGCATATTGAACTTGCAGGGATTCATTCCGGCGATTCCGCCTGCATCATTCCTTCCGTGCATATCCCTGCAGAGAGTGTGGAGACGATTAAAGAGTATACAAGGAAAATAGCGGAAGAGATGCATGTAAAGGGTCTTATGAACATGCAGTACGCCATTGAAAACGGGAAGGTCTTTGTGCTCGAGGCAAATCCCAGAGCCTCCCGCACTGTGCCTTTGGTATCAAAAGTGTGCAATATCCGCATGGTGCCTTTGGCGACAGATATCATTACTGCTGAAATTACAGGGCGCCCTTCGCCCATCAGGGATTTAAAGGAACAGGTGATTCCCAATTACGGAGTAAAGGAAGCCGTCTTCCCCTTCAATATGTTCCCAGAGGTAGATCCCATCTTAGGACCGGAGATGCGTTCCACAGGAGAGGTACTTGGTCTGTCCCAGTCTTACGGGGAAGCCTTCTTTAAGGCGCAGGAAGCGATTCAGTCAAAGCTGCCCTTAGAAGGGACGGTATTGATTTCTGTCAATAAGAAGGATAAGGATGAAGTGGTAGAAGTAGCAAGAAGCCTTGCAGGGGATGGATTTAAGATTGTTGCCACCAGCGGAACCTGTGACCTTATTAATTCGGCAGGGATTCCGGCGGTGAAGGCAAAGAAGCTCTTTGAAGGGCGTCCCAATGTAGGAGATATGATCACAAACGGCGATTTTGACCTGATCATCAATTCTCCTGTGGGCAAGGACAGCATTTATGATGACAGTTACTTGAGAAAGGCGGCAATCAAAGCCAAAGCGCCGTATATTACCACCGTTGCTGCGGCAAAGGTGGCGGCGGAGGGCATCCACTATGTGAAGACTCATGAGAGCGGAGCGCTTAAATCGCTTCAGGAGCTGCACAGTGAGATTCATGACAAATAATTAACCCACATTGACACGGACGGCGGAATTAAATCCGCCGTCCGATTTTGGTCTTATCAATTCACTTACAACGTGCGTTTGTGCTGAAGGCTTTGATTTTCTAGGAGTGTAAAGAAGGTTTCATTCGGCATAGGTCTGGCGTAATAAAATCCCTGTACTTGGTCGCAGCCCATGCGTCTTAACTGCTCAATCTGTTCTTTCGTTTCGACACCTTCCGCCAGGATTCCCAGCTTCAACTGATTTGCCATCAGGACTACTTGCTCTAAGATGATTCTGCCTTTGCTTGACACCATCATATTTTCCACAAACTTTTTATCCAGCTTGATCATATCAAAAGGCGTTTCCAATAAGATATTCAGGGAGGAGTAGCCGCTGCCGAAGTCGTCCATCAACAGGGTATAGCCTACTTCCTTTAATTGCAGGGCTTTCCGGCTCACTTGCGGGTCATCTATTGTTTCGGTTATCTCCAGTTCCAGCAATTTTCTTGGAATCTCAAATTTCTTTATTAATTCGGAGAGCACCTGTATGCAGTCATCGTCCTGAAGATGGATTCTGGAAACGTTCACGGAGATAGGACAGCAGGCTACATTCGTGCGCATACAGTCCTGAATGAAGCGGCACACCTCTTCCCATATGTAATAGTCTACCTTTTTAATAAAACCGTTTTCCTCGATAATGGGTATAAATTCGTTGGGGTAAATCATTCCCCGCTCCGGATGCTGCCACCGCACAAGAGCTTCTGCTCCGATAATCTCATTTTTGGTGATACTATATTTAGGCTGAAGATACATTTTAAACTGCTTCTCGGAAATTGCAGACTGCATATTTTCTTCAATAAATTTCCTGTTGTACAAAGACTCTTTAAACTGTTCTTTGTAAAAAAGGATGTTGCTCAGGATATTTTGCTTGGCGGCTTTTCTTGCCATGGAAGCGCGGTCTTCCATCTGCCGCATTTCCATGTTTCTGTCATCCACTGTGTATACACCGTAAGCAATCTGAAGTTTAACACTCTTGAAACTGCTGATTTTTTGTTCCAGCAGGCGGATGAAGGCTACAAGCTCTTCCTCGAAATCGTATTCCATCACGACCATGAAAACATCGCTTCGCAGGTTAACAAAAAATTGGTTTTCATGGCAGGTTTCCCGCAATTGTTTTTCAATGAAGTCTAAAATTTCATCCCCGAATTTTTCACCGTACAGGTCGTTGATGATCTTAAACCTCAGGATATCAAATTGGATGAAGCCAATTTCCCGTGTAGAAGAAAACAGAAGCTGATTTACATTTCTTCTGAAATGGCGGATCCTGCCGATTTTCTTCAGAATGCTCTGCATATCGTTGTCGGGAATATCTTTCAGGCTTATGTTATTCTCAGTCACGTACTTAAGGTGGTCTTCAAGCATTTCTTCCAGAAGTTCGATGCTGACATTGATTGCGTGCGGGCATTTTTGAAAAATCAGCCCTTCTTTGCGGATGATGGCAAGTTCTTTCGGCTTAGAGATGTCTTTGCCCAGAATGTCTTTGCAATTGTTCATGCCGTCCATTTTGGCGGTAAAGCGGCGGATAAATTCATCTGTCTTCTGATTTCCGTATACTTCCAGTTCCCGGTCCAAGGGGTCATGAAATCCCAGCGCCATCCCCAACACCAGCATGGCGGCAGTGATACAGCCGCAGGTTCCCCCCTGGCGCATGCCTCCGCCAAAACAGGTGCTGATTTTAAGTGCAGTCTTTAAATCCAGTCCCAAGTCCTGTGCGAATGCTCCAAATAATGCCTGTGAACAGTGATATTGCTGATGTAATAATTGATCAGCGCGTTCTTTGTGTGTCATATGCCACCCCGTTCCGGCAACCGGCGGTGCCGAGTTTCTCTTTTGTTTATTTTAACAGAAAAAAAGATTATATAACATACATATTCTGAAGTTTGCACAATATTTTCATGACAGCGGTGGAAGGAATCAAGGGATTGCTTGATGCCATCCACCATGGTATTATGAAAGAAAAAAGAAGGAGAACGGTAAGGAAATGGATATCATGAAAGAAAATAGAAATAAATGGTGGAAGAGCGCGGTGATTTATCAGATTTACCCGCGCAGTTTTGCTGATAGTAATAACGATGGAATAGGAGATTTGCAGGGAATCATTTCTAAGCTGGATTATCTGGAAAATCTGGGAATCAATGCAATCTGGCTCTCTCCAGTATGTAAGTCCCCTCAGGACGACAATGGGTATGATATCTCCGATTATCAGGATATTGATCCTATGTTCGGCACGCTGGAGGATATGGAAGAACTGATTAAAGAAGCGAAAAAGCGTGACATTCGCATCATTATGGATTTGGTATTGAATCATTCCTCGGATGAGCATCGTTGGTTTCAGGAGGCAAAAAAGAGCAGGGAAAACCCTTATCATGATTATTATGTATGGCGTGATGGGAAGGAAGGGGTTTTTCCCAATGATATGCGGGCGACCTTTGGCGGTTCGGCGTGGGAATGGGTTCCGGAGCTGCAACAGTATTATTTCCACCAGTTTTCCGTAAAGCAGCCGGATTTGAACTGGGAGAATCCCAGACTGCGCCAGGAAATCTATGATATGATTAATTGGTGGATCGGCAAGGGCGTGGGAGGATTCCGGCTGGATGTAATCGATCAGATAGCGAAAGAACCGGACAAGCGGATTACCAACAACGGACCCCGCCTTCATGAATATTTAAGGGAGCTGAGCCGGGAGACCTTCCAAAAGGCTGATCTGGTGACAGTCGGAGAGACCTGGGGAGCGACAACGGAGCTGGCAAAGTTATACAGCAATCCAGACAACAGCGAGTTATCCATGGTCTTCCAATTTGAACATATCTGCTTGGACCAGATAGAAGGAAAAGAAAAATGGGATTTGGCGCCTCTGCCGTTTATGAAGCTGAAAGAGGTATTTGGACGTTGGCAGACGGAACTTTACCAAAAAGGATGGAACAGTCTTTTCTGGGACAACCATGATCTGCCAAGAATCGTTTCCCGTTGGGGAAATGATGGGAAATATCGGGTAGAATCGGCAAAGATGCTGGCAATCCTTTTGCATGGGATGCAGGGAACGCCCTATATTTATCAGGGCGAAGAACTGGGAATGACCAATGTTGCGTATGATATAGCGGAGTACCGGGATATTGAAACCTTAAATGTATATAAGGAGCGCCTGGAAAAAGGATTTACACAGGAAGATCTTATGCGCTCTATTCATGCCAAAAGCCGGGATAATGCAAGGACGCCGATGCAATGGAATGCAGAGGAAAATGCGGGATTTACAGGGGGAGAGCCTTGGATAAAGGTCAATCCCAATTACAAGGAGATCAATGCGGCAAAGCAGGTGGATGATGAAGATTCCATTTTCGGATGCTATAAAGAACTGATTCGCTTGCGCAAGAATTATCCTGTGTTTATGGAGGGCAATTTCCAGATACTGCTTAAGGAGGATGAAGCTATATTTGCCTATGCCCGTGAGGATGATACGGCGGAACTTTTGGTTGTCTGTAATTTCTTCGACCAGACGGTAAGCTGCCCACTAGAAGAACGCATGGCGTCTATGAAACTACTGATCGGCAATTATAAGGAGATTGATCAGATGACCATTCTGCGCCCTTATGAAGCCAGAATGTATCTGAGAGAAAAATAATGCAGACAAGCCGGGAAGGCGCAAAGATATGCATATGTCCAAACTCACCTGTCATAAACTGTAACAACATTTATGACAGGTGTTTACTATGAAGAAGTACATAGAAAAAGTAAAGCAGTTGATTAGGATTTTTCCTCCGAGACAAGAAGGGCAGAGCGGAGAAGAGTATGCGAAGCAGAGGGTGATTCTGGGAATGAAGTATGGAGCCTTTGCGCTTGCCGCGTTTGCTGTGCTGAGGGGGATGCTTGTAGTGGCAGGGGAAAGTGTGACGGTGAGCAACAGCGTAGACGGTCGGGAACTGCCGATTTACTGCGTGGAGACGCAGGAGAAAAAGATTGCGCTTTCCTTTGATGCCGCATGGGGCAATGAGGACACGGCAAAAATCCTGGAAATACTGAAGAAACATGATGTCCATGTAACCTTTTTTATGACGGGCGGATGGGTGGAAAGTTATCCAGATGACGTAAAGGCAATTCTTGCCGCAGGACACGACTTGGGGAATCACAGTGAAAATCATAAAAATATGAGCCAGCTGTCGGATGAGGAAAAAAAGGAAGAACTGATGCAGGTGCATACCAAGGTGCAGGAACTGACCGGCTATGACATGTTTTTGTTCAGACCGCCTTACGGGGACTATGACAATGCAGTGGTGAATGTGGCAAAGGACTGCGGATATTATACCATACAGTGGGATGTAGATTCCCTTGACTGGAAGGACTATGGCGTAGACTCCATCATCAAGACGGTGACACAGCACAAGCATCTTGGAAACGGCTCCATTATCCTGTGCCACAATGGGGCGAAATACACGGCGCAGGCATTGGATACACTGATTGCAACATTAAAAAATGAAGGATATACCTTCGTGCCGCTTTCGGAATTGATTTATAAGGATGGGTATCATATGAATCATGAAGGAAGGCAGATTAAAAATAATTAAATTTTTACAAATCATATGTTTACAATAAGCGCAAACTGGACTCTTTATAATTTTGGGGACTGGTTTGGGCTTTTTTATATCAGACGATGATTCTTGACAGGCAGAATAATGCCGCTCTGATTTTAATTAATCGGGGCGGCATTATTCGTTTCATTTAGGCTTTGTTTTAAAATAATTTAATGGCTGGTTTTCATAAATGCTCATAATTTTCTCGATTTCTTCTTTGGACAAGACTTCCTTAATGGATATAAATGTCCGCATCTGGTTATATACGTCCTGAATCGGAGCCTTGAAATCGTCTTTTCCCCAATCCTTAAAAATACTGATCCATGCTGCGGCAGAATGTTTTGAGATTCTGTTGCCGGTAAATGTGCCTGTGATGGAAACGATGCTTTGGAGAACGATATCTGCACCCTCCGGGTCTGCAAGGAGCTTTTTAAAGAACACAGGGTAATTTTTCATAGAGTTAAGCATGGAAACGACTACCTCTTTCCATGTGGCGTTTGTGCTGTAGATATCATGAAATGCGGAAAATTTTCCAGTTGCAATTTTTAATGAAAGATCATACTTGTCCAAATAATATCGATAGAAAGTCTGGTGAGAGATTCCGGCAAGTTCCGTGATGTTCGTAACTTTGGCTTTTGCAAAGGATGAACTTTTAAGAACCTCATAAAAAGCATTTATGATTTTTTTGTCCATTTCATTTTGGGGTTTCATAAAGCCTCACCTCTGTTTTGGAATTTAAAAAGATACTATTTATATTATATGGATATGAGAAAAAATATCAATATTTATAGAATTAAATACTGGGAAAAATATGCACAAAATGAGCGGTAGATATCTAAAATGTTTTGTACATGTTTAAAAAATCCAAAGAAAAAAGTTATAGATATTAGAAATTGTCTATTAATTATGATGAAAACCAAAAATTATTGGACGATTTTTTAGGCAGATTAGTATAAGATAATAGATACAAAAAGCATTTTTTTAGAAGAAAGTACAATACATTTTAGGAGGAGGAAAATGGAAGAAGTAATTCTGAAAGCCGAAAACATGTTTAAAGAATTTGGCGCAACAAAAGCCGTCAATGATGTCACGATGGAACTTCACAAAGGCTGTGTACTAGGACTCGTAGGAGAAAATGGTTCAGGCAAGTCTACCTTGTCGAGTATGATTGCCGGTGTCTATCCTCCGACGAAAGGTGTGATGACATATAAAGGACAGGAGTATAAGCCTAAGACGGTGCTGGATGCAAGAAAAGAGGGCATACAGTATCTTACCCAGGAACAGGGAACCATCGATGGAATGACGGTGGCGGAAAATATGTTTCTCGGAGAAGAAGACCAGATGTCGAAGATGGGAAATGTGAGCATACGGAAGCTGAATATGCTTGCACGTGAGATTTTGTACAAGAATGGATTAGACTATGTAGACCCAAAGGCAATGATAGAAACGTATTCCTTTGAAGACCGGAAGATGATAGAGACGGCAAGGGCATTAAGCCACCAGCCGAGCATCTTGATTATTGACGAGACAACGACGGCGCTTTCCCAAAAGGGGCGTGAAAGAATTTATGAGATTATTCTTGAACAAAAAAAACTTGGGACAGCAATCGTGATTATCTCCCACGACCTAGACGAAGTGCAGAAACTTTGCGATGAAGTTCTGATTATGCGCGACGGAATCTACATTGATACCCTTAAGGGAGAGGCGATCAATGCGCACAACATGCGTGAGAAAATGATTGGAAGAAAAATAGAAGGATCCTATTACCGGGGCGATTTTGAATGCACCTATGAGGAAGAGGTGGTTTTAGCAGTGAAGAACTTAAGCGTTGCCGGTGTATTTGAGGATGTGAGTTTTGACCTGCATAAGGGTGAGATTTTAGGGATAGGCGGATTGAGCGAATGTGGAATGCATGAACTTTTGAAGACCGTTTTCGGGGCAGTTAGACCAACTACGGGAAGCGTCGTCCTTACGAAAAATAATGTGAGTTTAAAGAATACGACGATTTCAGTAAAGAACAAGGTGGCATATATACCCAAGGACAGGGATAAAGAGTCCTTATTTCAGCCTACAAGTATTAAGGATAATATCGTAGCATCTTCCTATGACAAGATTAAAAAGGGAATCTTCATCAGACCTTCTGACGAGAAAAAGATTGCAGATGAGCAGGCGAAGAAGATAGAAGTCAAGATGCAGAATATTGAGCAGCTGATTCGCGATTTAAGCGGCGGAAACAAGCAAAAGGTGGTAATTGCAAAGTGGCTGGCAAATGATTCAAAAATCTTCATCATGGATTGCCCTACCAGAGGAATCGATATTGGGGTGAAGGCGAAAATCTATAAGTTGATGGACACACTAAAACATGAAGGCATTTCCATTTTGATGGTTTCGGAAGAAATGACAGAACTCATCGGAATGGCTGACAGGATTATAACAATGAAAGATGGGCGCTTAAGCAAAGAATTTACAAGGTCAACGGATTTGAGTGAGTCTTCCATCATCAGTGCAATCGTCTAAAGGAAGGAGGTGTGATGAAAATGCGTGAACAAATTAAAAAGATGGTTCCAGTTGCAGGGCTTGTAATTATGTTTTTGCTTTTTGCGTTTACCACGGACGGCAAATTCCTTACAAGGGTCAACCTGCAGAATTTGATTATACAATCAGCAATTACGATGGTGGCAGCTGTCGGTACGGCATTTGTGATGGCTCATAATAACCTTGATTTTTCGCTGGGTGGGGCTTGCGCCTTAAGTTGTGTCCTGTCATATCTCATTGCAGGTCAGAATTTGCCTTTATTTTTTATATTATGTATTGTATTCGGCATTGTATGCGGATTGTTTTCAGCGCTGTTGCACATTAAGGGGCAGATACCTGCGTTTATGGCGGGAATGTGTCTGATGTTTGCAGGACGGGGTGTTGCACAGAGCGTGGCAGCAAATACCAATATGCTCATGGTCAGTGCAGCTTCACTCAACAATGTATGGTTCTTCCTGATAGTGCTTGTGGTGGTGGTCGTTTTAGGATTTGTGATCTTCAACTATACGAAGATTGGAAAATATCAAAAGCTGATTGGAACAAACCCTAAGGCGACAAGCTTAAGCGGAATCAATGTCAATGCATACAAGACCATAGCCTTTGCGTTAAGTGGAGCGACGATTGGCATTGCTGCATGCCTTACCGTTATAAGAAGCGCATCGATTATAGGAAATACGGGACTAAATCTTGAGACGAATGTTCTTCTTGCGCTCAGCTTGGGCGGTATATCAATTACGGGAGGCTCGGCAACTAAAATGCGGTCTGCCATTATCGGTACTTTGATTTTCTTTATTTTGAACAATGGACTTACCCTATGGGGATTGAATCCTGATTATGTTGATATTGTCAAGGCGGCATTCTTTTTACTAACAGTAACGATTTCCATTGACAGGACACAGTATGATATGATCGCCTGATGGTGGAAATAATAAAAACAATATTTTACAGGGAGGAAACGATAATGAAATCAACAAAAAAAGTTACGCGGTTTATAGCACTTATCATGGTTATGATACTTTGTCTCTTTTCTATAGCAGGCTGTTCCAATACCAGCAGCAATAATACTGGTGCCGGTGATGACGGCAGCGCACAGACGGCAGAAAGCAGTGGAAATGAAAGCGGAGAGAGCGCAGATACGTCGAATGACACAGCAGATACGGCAGGCGGCGAAAAGGTGAAAATTGGAATGATCTGGTACGGCAACACAGACGCAATGGGCGGAACCTTCTACTCATGGGCAAATCATGCAGCAGAAGTTTTGGGGGTTGAGCTTGTCTGGAAGCTGGGAAGCTTTACTACAGCGGACGAGCTTACTGACTGCGAAAACCTGATCAGTGCAGGATGCCAAGGCATTTATTTTGTACCTATGGACACCGCGGCAAATCTTCAGTTGGGCAATGCATGTAAAGATGCCGGTGTTTATTGGGCGACCAGCAACCGTCAGATTGCAGATGCAGACGTACTTGCAGCATGTGAAGCAAATCCCTATTTTGTGGCACGTGTATACGACAACAGCTATGATGTATGTAAGGAAATGGTTAAAGTCCTGGCTGATCAGGGCATCACTAAGGTCTGCATGCTTTCCGGCGACCCTACAGACGCTATGATGGTTGACAGGACCAAAGGATTTGAAGATGGCTGTAAGGAATATAATGTTGAGATTCTTGCCACCTCCCAGCTTGTTTCAGGCGATGCATCCGCAAATGTGGACAGCGTAAATAACTTCCTTACTCTTTACCCCAATGTGGAAGCTATTCTTGCAGTGTCGGGAACAGCCGGCGTTGGCGAAGCAATCATTACCGCATTAGAAGCATCGGGAAGAGAGACTGGATCAGTGAAGGTAGCGGCATTTGACACCTTTGAGGGAAATCAGAAGGCATTTGAGGATGGCTGGCTTGCGGCAAGCTGTGGCGGATATACAAGCGAATGTCTGGTATCTTTACTTGCGCTTATAAGCAGAGCAAGCGGAAACAGTGAAGCAGATGCTGTAATGCCCCTCACACTTTCTCCCCTTTTAATTACTAGTGCGGAAGAAATGGAAACATTCTCCCAGTATGTGGACAATCCGGATGTACAGCTTTACAGTGATGATATCATCAAGCAGCTGGCAGGACCGGGTATGGGAATCGAAGATTACCAGAAGGTATTGGATGACTGGAGTATAGAGTTTGTAAAACAGGCAGTTGGAATACAATAATCAGTACAACTTATTGATGCAGTATCGCGGGCTCTGCCCGCGGTACGCGGGGGTATTTAAATGAATAAAATTTTGGAGACAGTTAGAAATTATGCGTTATCGGTGACTATGCCGATTATAATGATTATTTTACTGCTGATTGTTTCACCTGAAACCCGGTCAGTAAATGCAATTATCTCTTTGTTCAGGCAGGGATTTGCACCCGCTGTTTTAGGCTGGGGCGTGCTATTTAATATGAAGGCGGGAAATTGGGATTTTTCAATTGGTGCAAGATTTGTATTAGCCTCGATACTGGCAGGAAATCTTGCGATGAATCTTGATCTTGGAATATTGGGACTTATGGTGCTTGCAATTGTGATTTCCCTTATCTTGAGCACCATCGTAGGAATGGCATATAAGATCTTAAAGATTCCTACTTTGATTGTATCCATTGGTATCTGCCTGATTTTTGAAAGTATTACGAGAATTTTATATGGCGGTGCAGGGGCGCATGTAAGTGCAGAATATATGTTGTTTGGGAAATCGCCGTATGATCTTATTGCATTTATCGTGTGCTTTGCCATTGCAGCTTATATTTATTACAAGAGAAAGCTGGGATACAATGTGCGGGCGGTTGGAACAAATCCGGTGGTGGCACAGACGAACGGGATCAATGCAATCAGCACGAAAACCAATGCGCTGATTATATCCGGATTGTTTGCGGGACTCTATTGTATTTTGAGTTTGAGCAAAACCGGGGTATGCGCGGCGGTGTCAGGAACTTTGGGAAGTGCGGCGACGGTGTTTGACGCGATGATGTGTGTGCTGATTGGAATGGCAATCTGCGGAAAGGGAAACATCATTTTTTCTCTTTATAGTGGGGCGCTGATTGCGCAGATTCTAAAAATGGGAATGATGGCAATTGGTCTTCCTACCACGTACAACAAAGTTGTTATTGCCGCATTCGTCATCTTCTTTATGGTGTCTTCTTCAAAGGCGGATGTGTTTGGTGGTATGAAAAACCGTTTTTTTGGTAAGACAAAAGCGATTTAGGAATAAAAAGTGAGGTTTATAATATGAAGGTTTTAGCACTTGATTTTGGAGGGAGTTCCGTAAAGTACGGGATTGTCGATGAAAATGCGGTAATCTCCGAATCTGGAAAACGTCCGGCGCCGTTGTCTTCCGTGGAGGAATTTTTGGACACGGTGGAAAGTCTGTATGAGCAATACAAGGATGCGGTGGAAGGAATCGGCATCAGCATTCCTGGCAATGTGGACCCGGAAAGTGGTATACTGTTTGAAAACGGCGTCTATCAAGAGTTGTACGGAAAGAGTATTACGGATTTGGTAAAGGAAAAATGCGGCGTTCCGACTGCAGTGGAAAATGACGGGAAATGCGGCGCTTTATCGGAAGCATGGAAGGGTGCTCTAAAAGATTGCAAGGACGGGGCGGTCATTATCCTTGGTTCCGGAATTGCAGGAGGAATCATTAAAGATCATACCATACATAGCGGCAAAGGATTTAATGCAGGTGAATTTTCTTTTCAGGTTACAAATCCCGGAGAATATAGTATGCTTACTACAGCGTTTATGTCGGCAGGGATGCTGGGAGTGACCTATAAGCTGTGTAAACTGAAAAATCTTGATTTTTCAGTACAGGATTCCAGCCCGTCCATGTATTTATTTGATTCTATGTTCGCGTCAAGGTTTGCGCAGCCAGAGGGCGAGCCCCTTAAGATAAAGGCGGACGGCAGACAGTTCTTTAAGTGGGTAGAGGACGGTGATGAAGACGCGCTTAAAATTTACAGAGAGTTTATCGTTGCGTTGGGGGCGTTGGTAGTGAATACACAGATTTGCTATGCGCCTGAGCGAATCGTGATTGGGGGAGGTCTCAGTGCCAATGAACATGTCCTTCCTGATCTGCAAAAGGAGATCGATCAATACTACACGAATATCGGTCTGGGTGAGAAGATGAGGGCGGAAGTGGTGCGCAGCGGTTATCTTGGTGAATCGAACCTTTTTGGAGCGACCTACAATTATATCTTACATAATAAAAGATAAACATCAATAAAAAAGGGGACTGCCTTGGCAGTCTCCTTTTTTATGATAAGCTGTCTAATGAAGCGTGGCGGCGT
The DNA here is from genome assembly GCA_011959285.1 of Lachnospiraceae bacterium. GTDB lineage: Bacteria > Bacillota > Clostridia > Lachnospirales > Lachnospiraceae > Suilimivivens. Next base: position 17,558 of record BLLW01000067.1, read on the forward strand.
TTGTCAGGCTAAATCTTCTCCGTTTGAAGCAATCACCTTTTTATACCAGTAGAAGGAATCTTTGCGGATTCTTTCCATGGTTCCTGTTCCGTCGTCATGTTTATTTACATAAATCTGTCCATAGCGCTTGCGCATTTCACCTGTGGTGGCGCTTACTAGATCGATGCAGCCCCAGCAGGTATAGCCCATCAAATCCACGCCATCCTCCACTGCAAGCTTCATCTGGCGGATATGCTCCCGCATATAATCGATTCTATAAGGATCGTGGATGCAGCCATCTTCTACTTCATCGTATGCGCCCAGTCCATTTTCTACAATCATAACAGGAATACGGTAACGGTCGTATACGGCGTTCAAGGCATAACGGATGCCTAAAGGATCAATCTGCCATCCCCAGTCGGTGGTCTTTAAGTAAGGGTTCTTCTTGCCGCCGGCGAGGTTCCCGCCTACATCATCAGCTTCTCCTTCTGTACCCACACAGATGGACATATAATAGGACAAGGTGGTGAAATCTACGGTACCTTCCCTAAGAATCTGTTCATCCCCTTCCTGTATGTTAAGGGTGATGCCGTTTTCTTTGAAGAATTTGCGGGCAAAGTAAGGATATTCGCCTAAAATCTGCACATCGTCACAGTACCAGTCATAAATTTGCATATATTGCTGGGAAGCAAGAATATCTTGGGGATTGCAGCTGCTTGGATATGCCGCTACAAAAGCAATCATATTTCCCATCCGGTATTCAGGGTATTCTTTGTGCGCCCATGCAACAACCTGAGCGGAGGCGACCAGCTGATGGTGCAATGCTTGGTAACGTTCCTGTTCCGTGTGTTTGATCTGATCGATTGGACCGGAGTAATCCTTCACTAGACTGCCGGAGACGATGTCGCCCAGCAGCATCTGGGTACAGTTCAGTTCGTTGAAGGTGATCCAGTATTTCACCTTGCCGCTATAGCGCGTTAAAATTGTCTTGGCGTAACGCAGAAAATGATCAATGGTTTCCCTGGAGTGCCATCCATTATTTTGGACGGCAAGTGCATAAGGCATTTCATAATGAGAAATCGTTACTAAAGGTTCAATACCGTATTTTTTACATTCGTCAAACACGCAATCGTAGAACTTAAGTCCCATCTCATTAGGCTCTTCTTCCATTCCTGTGGGGAAAATCCTTGACCAGGCGATGGAAAGGCGGAAGCATTTGTAGCCCATTTCACTTAATAGAGCAATGTCTTCCTTGTAATGATGATAAAAATCGCTGGCTTCGTGGCTTGGATAATGCAGGTCATCCTGAATGGTCGAAGTGATCCATTTGGAGGTTGTTTTAGTTCCACCTGTACACATATCCGATACGGAAGGTCCTTTGCCATCCTCATTCCATGCGCCTTCAAATTGATTGGCGGCAGTTGCGCCGCCCCATAAAAAGTCTTTTCTAAGCATAGCGTTCCTTTCTTGTGTCACATGGTTTATTCTTTGTCATATCCGGTTTCGGGCTCTTCCCACGTACGGGATGATGGACATTTCCAAAGGTACAGCCGATTTCCGGCAGGATCGTCAATTACGCAGGTAGGTTCCCAGCTGTCCTCGTCTACAGGAACTTTGGCGAGGAAAGATTCCGCTTTGTCGGTGATGACTTTTCCGCCGTATTTTTCGATATCTGCAAGGGTGTCTTTAAGTGGTCTGTCCATGCTGATTTCCATGTATGGTCCCGGTTTTGCCAATTCTCCAGGTGTCCAGAATACCATCAGGTTCATATGTCCTGGAACGGAGCCTTCATAATCTGCCTGACAGGGACCTGTCCCGAGGATAAGACCGGGGTGTTCATCACCGGGTTTGATGGCGCTGACCGCTTCCGGCAGTTCAATCATATCCCATCCAAACACTTCGATGCAGAAGGTCTGGAATCGTTTTAATTCTTTGTAGGTATAGACATAGATTCGGGTTCTGCCATGGAGGCTTTTTTCCGTAAACTTCTTGGGAGGACGTCCGGGATTTACGCTTTGCATCTCTTCCCCGGGTATCTCCCAAAGATAAATTGGATTGCCTTCTGAGTCTTCAATCAGGGCGTAATCCTGTCCTTCCACCTGATATCTTTCTTTTAAAACTTTTCCACCGTATTTATTGACTTTTTTCAAGGTCTTGTCAAGGCTCTTTACTTGAACGACGAAAGAAGCATCCGGTTCGTCGTCTTTTTTTGCCTTAAGGTAGCCGTATTCAAAGGAAGGAACGCTGGGCTCCCACCTTTCGGTTCCGGGACCTGTTGCGCAGTACATTAAGGGCATTTGGGGATCAGAGTGGTCGGTATTAACGATATCCCAGCCGCAAACCTTCTCGTAGAAAGTGCGGAGATTCTCCGGATCGTCATAACTCATGACAAATCTCCGAGCTTTTCCGTTTCCGGCTTCTTTGATGAAAGGTTTTGCCACATGATAGCTGATATCATAGGGATCTCTGGTCTCGTCTGGAGCAGGGGGATCTACGTGGATGCGGCGGGTTTCAATGCTTCCAGTCCAAGGTTCTTCTAAATATTGCTCTTTTGGAGCGCTGCAGCTGGGGCAGTAATCGGGAACTTCAGTTTCATCTAAAGCAAACGGAAATCCGCAGTTAAAGCAGGTGTAAATTTTTTTCATATTTTCTTATTCTCCTTCGCTAATTATTACTAATTTGTTTGATTTTCAGCGATTACATATGCCACTATTTTTTACCCTATCTTAATATTAAATATAACTTACGTCCATAATTGATAGCAATAGCATTTTTTGCGCAATTCGCACATATATAATACATTTTCGTAAAATTGTAACTTTAATATGATATTATCAAACAACTCTGCCTTGCTGGTGATTTTCCGAGGTGCTAGGATGAATTAAACCCAGCGATTACATAAACCCATCTAAAATAAAATTAAAGGAGGATTTCGAGAATGAAAAAAATTTACACCTGTTTTACATGCGGATTTCCGTTTGCAATGGAAGAAAGTGAAGCACCCGCTGAATGTCCTGCCTGCGGCTCACCTAAGTCGCAGTACCTAGAAGAACCTTGGAACGGAAGTATTGAGGCGAGAAGAATCCATGTAGATTTTCCCAAACCCGATCCCAATTGGGATCCCATGGATATTAACTTCCATCATC
>BLLW01000068.1 GCA_011959285.1 Lachnospiraceae bacterium
ATTGCAAAATAATCCGCCTCCGGCTGCAGCCCCGGTTCATATCCAAGCTCCCTGATGGTCTTGCCGATGATTACCCATGTGGCGAGATCCACGATTGGAATCCCTGTCACCTTGCTGATATAGGGCACGGTACGGGAAGACCGGGGGTTGACTTCTATCACATAGACTTCCTCCCCGATGGCAATAAACTGGATATTGATCAGCCCCTTGACATGGAGCGCCTTTGCAAGCCTTCTGGTATATTCCGTGATTTTTTCTTTTACCGTTTCAGAAATGGTAGGCGCGGGGTAGACGGAAATACTGTCCCCTGAATGTACCCCGGTTCTTTCAATATGTTCCATGATTCCCGGAATCAAGATGTCCGTGCCGTCACAGACCGCATCCACCTCTATCTCCTTCCCCTGCAGGTACTTGTCTACAAGAATGGGATGGTCCTGGGCAATCCGGTTGATAATGTCCATGAACTCTTCTATCTCTTCATCTGAAATGGCAATCTGCATTCCCTGACCGCCAAGCACATAGGAAGGTCTCACCAGCACCGGATATCCCAGCCTGTTTGCCACCTCCTTTGCCTCCTTAGCGGTGTACACCGTGCCTCCTGCCGCTCTGGGAATCTTGGTCTGTTCCAGAATCTTATCGAACAGCTCGCGGTCCTCCGCGGCGTCCACATCCTCCGCCCTGGTTCCTAAAATCGGCACCCCCATCTTCATAAGGCTCTCCGTCAGCTTGATCGCCGTCTGCCCGCCGAACTGCACCACTGCCCCGTCGGGCTTTTCTATATGGACGATGCTTTCCACATCCTCCGGGGTAAGGGGTTCAAAATATAGCTTATCCGCAATGTCAAAATCGGTGCTCACCGTCTCTGGGTTGTTGTTTATAATAATCGTCTCATATCCTGCTTTGGCAAATGCCCAGGTGGCATGGACAGAGCAATAGTCGAACTCGATTCCCTGGCCAATCCTGATAGGTCCTGAGCCAAGCACCAGCACTTTCTTAGGCGGATTGGTCTTAACTGCTTCATTCTCACCGCCGTATACCGAATAATAATAGGGCGTGCTCGCCTCAAATTCAGCGGCACAGGTATCTACCATTTTATAGACGGCCACGATTCCGTTTTCGTAACGCATCTTTTTAATCTCTTCTTCCGTTATACCGGTCAGCCTGCTGATTACATTGTCTGGAAATTCAAGCCGCTTTGCCTCTCTTAAAAGATCTACGCTCAAGCTCTTTGTCTTAAGCGCCTGTTCCATTTCCACCAAGATTGCAATCTTATCGATGAACCAATGGTCGATCATGGTGATTGCATGGATGGTGTCATAGTCGATTCCTTTGCGCAGCGCCTCGGCAATCACATAAATCCGCTGATCGTCCACCACATGCAGCCTCTCTTCCAATTCCTCTTTGGAAAGAGCGCTGAAATCATAGCTGAGCAGGCAGTCCACATGCTGCTCTAATGAACGGATTGCCTTCATGAGCGCCCCCTCAAAGCTGTTACAGATGCTCATGACCTCTCCGGTGGCCTTCATCTGGGTGGTCAGCGTCCGCTTTGCCGTAATGAATTTGTCAAAAGGAAGTCTCGGCAGCTTCACCACGCAGTAGTCTAAGGTCGGTTCAAAACTTGCATAAGTCTTTCCGGTAATGGCGTTTTTGATTTCATCCAGCGTATAGCCCAGCGCAATCTTGGCAGCAACCTTTGCGATCGGATACCCCGTCGCCTTGCTTGCAAGCGCCGAAGAACGGCTCACGCGGGGATTGACCTCAATCACGCAATATTCAAAGCTGGTGGGATGGAGGGCAAACTGCACATTACATCCGCCTGTGATTTTCAGTTCGTTTATAATATTGAGCGCAGAGGTACGGAGCATCTGATATTCCTTATCCCCCAGCGTCTGGGAAGGAGCCACTACAATGCTGTCCCCTGTATGAACGCCCACGGGATCGATGTTTTCCATATTACACACGGTAATGCAATTGCCTGCGCTGTCGCGCATCACTTCATACTCGATTTCCTTCCATCCCGCAATGCAGCGTTCCACCAGGACCTGCCCCACACGGGAAAGACGAAGACCGTTTTCCAAAATGCTTTCCAGTTCTTCCTGATTGTGGGCGATGCCGCCGCCGGAGCCTCCCAGCGTATAAGCAGGACGCAGTACCACAGGATAGCCGATGGACTTGGTAAAGATAACGCCGTCCTCCACCGTCTCCACCACCTTAGAAGCGGCGCAGGGTTCGCCGATCTTTTCCATGGTGTCTTTAAACTCCTGCCGGTCTTCCGCCTTCTTGATGGTAGCCGCCGTGGTTCCCAGCAGTCTGACATGATGGGACGCCAAAAATCCGGATTCTTCTAACTCCATTCCGAGATTCAGCCCTGCCTGTCCGCCCAAGGTAGGCAGAATACTGTCGGGCTTTTCTTTTTCGATGATCTGCTCTAAGACCTTTGCATTCAAAGGCTCTATGTACACCTTGTCCGCGATATCCTTATCCGTCATGATCGTGGCAGGATTCGAGTTGACCAGGATTACCTCCACCCCTTCTTCCTTAAGGGAGCGGCACGCCTGCGTCCCTGCATAGTCAAATTCTGCTGCCTGTCCGATTACGATAGGACCGGAACCGATTACCATTACTCTTTTTACGTCTGGATTCTTAGGCATTTTTCCCCACCTCCATCATCTTGATAAATCTGTCGAAGAGATAACCGGAATCCTGCGGTCCCGGGCATGCCTCCGGATGAAACTGAACCGTAAAAATATTTTTGCCTACATAGGAAAGCCCCTCATTGGTTCCGTCATTCACATTCACAAACGCCGGAACTGCCGTCTTCGGATCCAGCTTGTCCATATCCACTACGTAGCCATGGTTCTGCGAGGAAATATAGACCCGCCCGGTGGCAAGGTCCTTTACCGGATGATTGCCTCCCCGGTGCCCGTATTTCATCTTAAAAGTATCCGCCCCTGTGGCAAGCGCCATCAGCTGGTGCCCTAAGCAGATTGCAAAAATAGGTGTATCCGATTCATAAAGTTTTCTGATCTCTTCTATAACATCAGTGCACTCCTTCGGATCCCCCGGTCCGTTGCTCAACATGATACCGTCAGGGCAATCTGCCAGAATCTCTTCCGCCTTGGCAAAAGCCGGATAAACCGTCACATCACAGCCCCGCTGTGCCAGGGACAAGGCGATATTGCCCTTAGCCCCCAAATCCAGCAGCGCCACCTTTTTCCCAAGCCCGCTTAGCATTCTTACAAGGCTGGGACGCATTTCACGCACGCCGGCTGCCAAGTCTTCCGGCACAAACTTAGCGCTCCCTGATAGGGGACCGTTTTCTGCAAGCGTTTTTGCGCCTTTTATTTCATATTTCTGGGAACAGGTTACTTTTTCCACCACTCTACCGGTGGTATATGCTTTTAATTTAGGGAGAATTGTATCAAGATCGTAGGCTTCATTGGTGGTAATCATACCATTCATGGTACCTTTTTCACGAAGAATTTTAGTGAGGGCACGTGTATCGATGCCTGCTATACCCGGAATGTCCTGCCAGATGAGAAATTCCTGAATCGTCATGTCTTTTCGGAAATTGCTGGGTAAGCGCGACAGCTCTCTCACAATGAAGCCATCCGGCCACGCCCTTTTCGATTCCATATCTTCTTTGCAGATTCCGTAGTTGCCTATCAGCGGATAGGTCATGCAGACTGCCTGCCCCGCATAGGAGGGATCCGTCAGCACTTCCAGATAGCCTGCCATGGAAGTGTTAAATACGATTTCACTGATGATTTCCTTCTCGGCGCCGATATGCATTCCTGTAAATACGGTGCCATCTTCCAGAATTAAAAATGCTTTCATGTAGTCCCTGCTCCCTTTCTCTCATATTCTTTTGCAAATCGTTTCATTATAGCACAAGAGTAATTTCTCTTCAACTGGGAAATTTGCTTTTATTCAAGTTTTATTCGAGACCTACAGTCAAATCCAAAGCCGATCTGAGAATCAGATTATGTGCTCACTGCTTTGGCTGACAAACATGACCCTAAGGAAACTGCCGCCACATTGATTGCCAAACCGATTTTCAGTCTCCTTTTGTGGATTCCCAGAACCGACAATTCTTTCTTTTTTACAATAAGAATATAGAAATCATCATGAAACCGCAAAGGATTCCGAATACATTCTCCTTATCAATTTCAAAATTCAACCATTTATTCTTCATGCTTTTCCTCCTCCTGATAAATAATACTATATATAGTACTACGATACAGTAGTATACCACGCCAAAGAGTGAAAGCATTTTTTCACCAAAAAAGGACTATAACGATTACTATCATAGTCCTGAAAGATTGATACATAATCCTGCGCCAAACGTATTGCAGGGTATTTGCAGCCCCAGACGCAGCTCCATTCTATAATGCAGATATTTATAGAACATTTTCATTATCATATTTTGGGAACAATTTTCATAATATTCGTGCTTACGCAAAATAATTTCAAATTTCCAGATATCATCACCATGAATCACCTCATTTTCATCATCGATTTGTATAGCTGCTTTGCATTATTTTATCCATTTATGGTTTATCACAAATAAGTATAACCCACGTATGAACCGCCAGGGACCCAAGATGAGCCTTGCAGCGAGCAGATATCTTTTGGATGGATTTACATGCCATTCCGCCCTTCCCCAGAAGGAGTAGCAGCCTCCTTTATATCCGCTGTTCCAGGGTTTCTGGGGACCAATATAGTGCATAATCCTACAAGTCGATTTCTTCTGTGCCCGAGGCATCAAATATTCCTTCAGGTAAAGAACATTGACATGCAAATTATAACCGTCTTTTACATATTTTATTTTGCCTTCCCACATGATATTGATCAAATCCTGATCCGGAAACAAAAGTTCCTCCTCCCGCGCACGCAAAACATGCCAAAGCTCTTCTATATCCATCTCTTCCCGCATTTTCTTTAAATCCATAAGCAGAACGCCTGAGTTGATATAAACGGTATCTGGCTTTAGTCCAAGTCTTTTTATATCGTCCATTCCAGTGCATCGTTCTCTTACTGCCGCAATCGCAGCACCTGCAAGATCCATGTGGTAAAATTCGCTCAGGGAATCATTAATGATTGTGTCCGGGTCTAAATACAGCACCCTTTCCTCCTCGGGCAAAATCCACGGGCAGAGCAGCCGATAATACATTTCCTTCGTAAAATGCTGCATAATAGGCGCTTTGTCAAAAAGTTGATCAGAGACCGGAATCTCTGCAAGCAGCGCTCCATAAGAACTGCAGAACGCCTTCAGCATTTCCACATTCTTTGCCGAAATGCTGGAATGTATCAAGAAAACTGTAACCGGCTCCTTCTGGGTGGCAAAAAGGCTGTAAAGCATCACCTTAAGAGGATAAATATAATTTTCATTGATTGTCACTGCCACTTTCATTCCATCCATGTTTTTTTCTCCTGCTCATTTTTATGACTATACAAACCACAGCCATGGTTAAAAATGCAGCTGCGATTGAAATAGCGATTCTGTCGGTTCTGACTACTGTCCTCACCGCTGCCAGCGCAGATACGCTTTCCACACAAAGAGTCTCCCCCTCGGCAGCTACCGCAAGGCACTGTGTCCCTGCGCTCTGATCGTCTACATAAATTTCCCATGTACCGGAGAGCGGAACAAATTCCACTGCTTCCTGCGTCGGGTTAAATAAGAGACAGATCTGGCGATCCGTAAATAAATTTATCGGTTCTCTCGCATAATAACCCAAAACATTTTCCGGAAGATTCTCGATGAGAACAAGATTTTTATTCAGCTGCTTTTGCGTCACATAGCGAAGCCCTCTGTGTTCCTTGCGAAAAGCAATCAACCCTTTATAGTACTCCAGCACATCCTTATTTTCCGTCCTATTCTTCCATTCAAGACCATTCACTCCATCCCCCGCTATATAAGAGCCTCCATATATGACATCCGGATTGGTGGGGGAGGCTTTGGTCCGCAAAAATTCTTCACCGCTGTGCAAAAACGGCGTACCCTGACACAGGAGCACACAGGCAGCTCCAAACCTGTCTCTTCGCTTTAAGAGCGATAACTCCTCCTCTGGACAGCTTAAAGAAATCAAATCCCACAGCGTATAGCCGTCGTGGCAGGAGGCATAGTTGATGCACTGCAGAGGGTTCGCCGTCCATATTCCCATCCGTGCTGTCGTGTCCGAATAATCGCCTGCGCCTGCAAACCCAAACTTTACTCCCAGAAGGGTGCTTTCTTCCTCCAGAAAGCCGCAGATATAGTTCTGCACCGCCCTGCGGAACACATTGTTGAAAGTTCCGATTTTGGGGGCAAGGTAAGCATTAAAGGACTCCATCCGATTCCCTTCGTAAATGGTCTCGCCGGCATCCCATCCTTCTCCATACAAAACAGCGTGGGGATTGGGATTGATACGGTACACTTCCTTTTCAATTTCCTGCATGGTCTCCACATCAATCAGCCCCATCAGATCGAACCGGAAGCCGTCTACATGATATTCCCGCATCCAATACTTTACAGCATCGACTACATATTTCCTCACCATCGCCCGCTCTGTCGCAAGTTCATTTCCGCATTTTGAACCGTTTGAAAAACTCCCGTCCTCTTTGATGCGATGATAATATCCGGGAACAATGCGGTTAAAATTGGAATCTGCGCTGTAATAGGTGTGATTGTATACCGCATCCATAATCACTCCGATTCCCTGTCCGTGAAGACTTTGTATCATCTTCCTCAATTCCTGCACTCTCACTTCGCCGTGATAAGGGTCCGTAGCATAAGACCCCTCAGGCACAAAATAATTCACAGGATTATAGCCCCAATTATAGGATTCCCACGGCTCTTTTTCATCCACCCCGTAAAAATCCTGGATTGGAAGAAAATGCACATGAGTGACCCCTAAACTGGCAAGATAAGAAAGCCCTGTGCTGTCCCCTGCAGAATTGACTGTATTTTCCTCGGTAAGTCCCAAAAACTTTCCCTTGTGATAAACACCGGAATCAGCGTCGGAAGTATAATCCCTGACGCTCACCTCATACAAAATCACATCTTCTCTTTTTATATTCCGAATAAAGGTATCTTCTTCAAATCCCTCCGGCATCCCTGCACCTGTCGCCAGAATCATTCCCCGCTCTCCATTGACACCGGTACTTTTCGCATAAGGGTCCACTACCTCCCATTCGCTCCCCTGTACATTCACCAGATAAGTATAGTATTGATTTGCATAGTCCCCTGAAAGGGTTACGCCGAAAACGCCTTTTTCCATATAGGAAAGCGGTTCTGACCTTAACAAGTTATCCCCGTCTCCTTCCTCATAAAGCAGCAGGGTGACGCTCTCTGCCATTGGTGCCCATAACTTGAAAACACTTTTATCTTTCTCATATACGACCCCCAGATCATCCCCATCGTACACAAAATTGTCCGTAAACAGACGGGTATCGTAGATTCCTCCGAACCGGATGACCTCCCTGACATCCTCCATCACCAGATAAAAAGTGTTCGGCAAAGGTACCGCCTCCTTTAAAGTTAACTTCCCCGACAGCAGATTATCATCCCACACCACTTCCTGTGCTTCCAATTCATATTCATTTCCGTGATAATCCACTACCTGAAAAGAAGCGCCAGAAGGCACAAGTCCCCGGAAGAAAATCTCCGTCTCCGATTCCAGGCACGCATCAAAAATATGGGCTGCCTCTCCTTTTTCTCCATAGGTAACAGCCTCCTCTCCCTGCCACAGCCACACAGAAAGATGACCGTCCTTCGCCTGGCTCAAGTCAAGGAACCGGTCTTCCGCTATATCCTTTTCCTCCCAATCTCCTTTTCTGATCAGAATACCAATCCGGGTATTTTCATCCACACCGGCTAAGGCAATCTCGCTATAGCCCCCTTCTTCATCTACTTGAAAAGGATATGCCTGCCCCTCCTGCCCTTCCAGCCCTTCTTGCCCTTCCTGCCAAAGCCAGAGATTCCATCCCTCATAGTCATCCTCCTGACGAATATAATGGATTTCCAGTGTCAGGGGTTCTTTTTCCTTCCCCTGCACCCACTTTGAAGTTCCCAGCCAGCATAAAAAAAACATCCCTACAAAAAATGCAGCTCTCTTTCCCATCTTCCTATACCCCTATGCCCTATCCGGCTTCCCCTTTTAAACGTTCCAATGCCTTGCGCTGTCTGCACATGATGTCCACCGTCATCTCAGGCTCATTTACTGCCCTTTGTATCCCTTCCACGATAGCCTGCGGCTCCAGCTTTGTCAGTATCCCTGTTCCATAATAGGAAAGCTGCTCCGCGTTTCCTCCACAATCGGAAGCTACCACTCTTTTGCCCAAAATCACTGCTTCCGTGATGGAAGTGCAAAAGCCTTCAAAGCGGGTCTCCTGCAAGTAAATATCGCAGGCGGCAATATAGGGATAAGGATTTTCTCTTGCCCCCAGCAGAAAAAAGCAATCGTCCACACCTTCCTCTTTAATCTCTTTCTCCAATTGATTGTGAAGCGCGCCTTCTCCTATCACATACCATACTGCCTTGATCCCTTTTCGCTTCATAAGCGCCATCGTCTGTATCGCCACATCAAACGCCTTTACATACTCCAGCCTTGCTGCCGTAAGGAGGCACAAAACGCCCTCCTGCCTCTTGATTTCAGGCACGGTTCCTTCCTTCGCCCTTTCTCTGATCCAGTCTGCATCCGTAAAGTTATAAAAAGTTTCGATTTTATCTTCACAGGTAGGAAAAATCTTTTTCAATTCCTCCGTTATATGATTGGACACGCAGTAGATTCTGTCAGCTTTCTCATAATAAGGGCGGTCCATCAAAGGGCAATAGCCACTCAGATCATATTCATTGTGGAGGAAGACTATTTTTCTTTTTGCCTTCACATGATCCAACGTATAATAAGTAGCTGCTCCCTGTATATATCCTACTGCCAGATCAAATTCTTCTGCAAGATGAGGTGCCGCGTCCGAAATCAATTTCCAGCACAGCCGCTTCCTGCTTACCTTTTTTTCTTTTACCTGCCACAAAAAAAGACGCAGGGTTATAAAGAAATTTCTAACCAGATTCCCCCTTCTGAACAATCCCTTTAGGATTTCCTTCGCAAAATTCTTCCTCGCCTTATAGTCGAACACCGACACTGCCTGCGGCGATTCATTCAAGATCCGCACAAAGGAAGGCACTTCCAGAAACAATTCCCCTCTTCCCAACACAGAAAAAAGAGAAATCTCATAGGTTTCATCCTCCCACGCTTTGAGCAGGTGCAAAAGGCATCTCTCCGCCCCAGCCCTGCCCATTGTATTGATTACAAACAGTACCTTTTTTCTCATAGTCTCCGTAAAACTCCCGCTTCTTTATTCTTCTTCCTGTCCGCGCTTTTGTGCCAGCATCCGGTCATACGCTTCCTCAGATATCACATTATATCCATAATCCACCGCCAGATTATTGAGTGCATATTCATTCTGCTCAAGGCGGTACACAATACAATCCTCTGATTCTCTGTACACAGACATCTGATCCGGAAACATTTCCGAATAAACCTTTATCCATGCTGCCAGTTTGGCTTCTATTGCCCTTCTGTTTTCATCCAGATTATAATATTTCATAGAACCTGTGTTGGAAATTCCCAGCATCTCCCGGGTCACCACCTGGTCCGCATCTGCTATATCGATTGATCTGTCTTCATATTGCTGCCCCATAATCCTATAGGCATTGTACATAACAGGCTTTTTTTCCAAAACAAAAAACACATATTTCGTGGGCAGTTCCAGATATCGGTCCGGCGCATAACATTCCATATTCTCAATAAATTCCCACAATTCATAATGATACCCCCGTCCCCTAATCAAAGATACTTCCTCCACTGGAGATACCACAGTCCATGTATTCTTCTTGTATTCCTTCGAGATATCCACACACACTTTTGCCGCCATAGAGGTTTCAAGATAAAAGTAGGACTGCATCGGAATATTTCCCAGACCATAAGTAACATAGAAACAGGCTGCTGCCGCAGCGATTCCAGACAGCTGCGAAATCCTTTTTCCCCATTTTCCGAAATAAACTGCCAGTGTTTCAAAGGGAAGCGTCAAAAGAACCGGGCTCAAATATCCGATGAACATTCTGACCCTTTCTTCCTTCATAAGCCGGGGTATTCCGAGAATCCAATACCCCATCACGATCACGCAAAAAACCAGCGTCAGCCAGACTGCAAAAAACTGCTTGTTCTGCCACTCCTTCCGCCTTTTGCCTATGACCAGAAAGTAAACGCCTGCATACAGGATTCCTCCCCAAAATACATAGCCCCAGACCACATACATTTGATCCGCCATCATATGAAAGAACTGGTACAGGACATTTTGATTTTTTCCCGAATCCTCTTCTTCCTGTTGGCCTTCAACCGTCTCCATCTCCTCATCTAAATCCAGCGAATCAGCCGATTCAGACGTCTGCATCACGCTTAACGCCCATGTCATCGATCCCTGCCAGTTTTTTCCTTCCAATTTTCCAATCAGAAAAGGCGTCAATGAAAGACAGCAGATAAGGATCAGGCAGCGAAACAAAGGCAGGATCATCTTTTCCTCCCATATTTTCCGAAGATAGACCAGCACCAGACTGCCGCAGAGCACCACCGCAAAGATCACAGTAAAGAAATGCGTCGATAAAGCCAGAGAGGAGGCAAGCGCAAAATAAATACCGTCCTCTTTCTTCTTCTCCTCCAGAAATCTTCCTAAAAGCAAAAGACCAATGAGCAAAAAGGGCATTGCAAATTCCTGGGGCAGGGTAAATGCCATACGATACGCAAAGGGATTTCCCACGAAGTCCGTCACCCCATAAAGCACCAGATAAATCAGAACGGCTGCACGGCTGCGTCCTGCACGGCGTAAAAAGAAGACCGCTGCCGCTGCCACAAGAATGCTATTTAGCGCGCCGTAATAGCGCATAATCTGATTGATGTGGAGTCCGCTCAAAAAATGCAGGGCGGACAGCATATTATGCATGCCAAACGGATAAATACCGTCATAAAAGATATCTCCTGCCTCCATGAAGTTGATCCATTCATTGTGCACATACATATCAGAAGTCCTGTACGCATAGGTTCCAAAAAAAGCCGGCAGTCTGCGCTGCATCAAGATTACGAAAGCAATCAGGCAAACTGAAAAATAAACGATCCGCCCAAAGGTGATACTTCTGAAAAATTCTTTGATCCCTGCCTTTAAGGATTTCCACCCCTTCCGCATCCAATCTTTGATAAAGATCTCCGCACGGTACTGTCCGCCTCCAAGAAGCGCCATTACCTTAAAGGTATCCATAATGATCTTCCTGTAGTTTACCTTTTTGATAAAGCCATATACAATCAAAGTAAGCACAAGCGCCAGCACAAGGGTATATCTATTGTAAATATGAAGAAGCGCCAACGCATACACCCAGCTGATACATACGGTGTAGCTGACCAGCAATGCCTTGACCACACTGTCCGCTGCCTGTCTCTTCCCAAAAGGAAGCCGCAGCACTTTTGCCGGCAAAAACACCATCAGCACCAAATACAAGATTATAAAATATGCAATACTGCCTGCTTCCTGCATGAGCGTTCCTCCTTTATCTTTTCATCCAGTAGCGCATGATATCCAGTCCCTTACGCGAAAGCGCCAGACCGGAACCCGCCAATTCTTTCAGGCACCTGTAAAAATCCTCTTCCTTGCCCAAATGGTATTTTATATACAAAACATTTAAATATGACTGTTCGGCATCCGGCCATCTCTCTATGGAATATTCCGCCCATTTTTCTGCTTCCTGGCTTTTGCCTTCTTTGTAAAGAGCAGTCACCATCATCGCGCACTGTTCGCCTGTGACAGCCGCCGAATGATGTTTGGCAAGATTCTCAACCAGTCCCGTATAAATGTAGAGGTACATCATTTCTTCCACCCCCAGCAGAGCGCCGCTGCCTAAGATTCGCAGCACTGCATCTATATATTCTTCGTTTGCCTCCCTGTTGGTCCTGTCTTCATCATAAACTGCCTGCAGACGATTCACTTCTGCTGTAAACTTGCTCATAATGTCTGTCAGCGCAGAAGCTGCATAGTGAACCGTCTCCGGATCCTCATTATCGATTGCCTTACGGATCAATCCCATGCTGTCGCTGACGTCCGTTTTAAGCAGGTTGATCATCGCCTCTCTTCTGTCCTTTGCAGTGGAGACGGTAAGCACTTCCTCTATTGGAAGACTTTTCATCTCCGTCTCCTTGTCGATTTCCTGCTCAAATTCTTTCTTTGTCTTATCCAGGCTTAAGCTGGCATAGTCAACTTCTTCCTCCTTGGAAAGCCGCCCCAGAATGTAGCTGAAAAAATAACAGCATGGTGCCGTAACGGGGCAAAGCGCCATAATCGTACCCCGCACAAATACAAAACGCATTTTTGTCCTTAAATACATCACTGCCATGTAAGCCACCGCTATTATGAAATTAACAATCAACACCAGCCATACGACCGTCGCTCCATTAATCTTCATCTTTCGTTACCACCCTACACCGGAAGCCTTCCCTCGTAAGCTTCCGCACTACGAATTCTGCTCCATCATAATTTGTATGCGCAAGTATATAGATATAATCACTTCCCTCTTTCAGATATCCGATTCTGTCGCTGTCCCTTAAGATACCGCTTAATTCCATGTTAAGCTGCGTCCGGTCTCTTCCCTCTGTGGCCACGCAGACCAAAGTATATTCCGCCTCTTCCTGGGGTACTCCTTTAAGCTGTTCTTCCACTCTATTTCGGAATGCTTCTGGCAGCATGATGTTGGTATCCTCATAGTACTCTTGATTACGTCCAACCTTTTCATACTGGTATCCCTTTTCCAGACTAGAGGTAATGATCTTCACAAGGACCAAAAACAAATTCTTCTTGTAAAGGTTGACCTCGTCAAATTCCATATTCCAGAGCATAATAATATAAATCAATTTATTTCCTGAATAAATCGGCGCCGCCATACGCGGAAGTTCCCCGCCGATCTCATGATTGATAAATACATCGCCCTCCATCAAAGCTTTGCCCAGCTCCTTGTACTCGCTAAGCAGGATGGTCCTAAGCCCACCCGTTTCTTTTGTGGTAGCGCCCACAAAGTGGAAATACTGGTCCGTGCCGGCATAATAAATCGACACATCTTTCACCGACATAATTTTGCTGACCACCCGGAGTGATGCCATGATCACCTTATCCACTTCAAGTACATCCAATTCCGAAACCACATTGTAAATCTTACCGATACTGTCTCCATAGTTGATCAGTCTGTCCTCGAAGGTCTTCTTAATTTCCACATTTGTCCGGTTGATATCGATAATCCTTGTATATTCCTCCTCCAGTTCCCTAAGCTGATCCATCCGCTCTTTCAGTTTGGTCCGGTGGAGCAGGAAAGAGTAGGAAACCCCTATAGCAATTATAAAATAGAATAAGACCTGAAGGACAAATTGGTACTGGGACAACACGCCGCTTACCGTTCCCCCGTCTAAAATTTCCATCCACAAATTTGCGCAGGAGGCAAGCAGAACTGCCAGAATGCTCTCCCCAACGCCTCGCTTTAAGGCGATTATCACGATATACAAAAGCAGAAAATCCACATACACAAATGCGTCCATACTTCCCTTTAAGAAATATTGGGTAGCAAAAGCTACCGCAAACACAAGAAGATTTTCCAGTACATGCACGACATATGTCATGCCCTGTCTGATCTGGGCTTTTGCCGACTGGCTTTTTTCATACAATTCTTCCTGTAGTTTTGTCCTGCGTATCTGGGCAATCTTCTTATGATTCTTACTTAAGAAGTTCTCGATTCTTTCCAATCCGGTTTTTATATCTATTCTAGGGGTATAACCAAAATCCTCGTTGAAGGTTCTGTCGCTTGAAGCTGCTGTATCCGTAATAAACATTGTCCCTAATGCCTTTGGCGCGCTTTTTTCATAAAGCCTTTCTATATGAGATGCGAACGTTTCCCCGTCTACGCGCTCTTTTCCCCCCACTTCGTAGCAGGAAAAAGGATCCT
The DNA here is from genome assembly GCA_011959285.1 of Lachnospiraceae bacterium. Taxonomy (GTDB): domain Bacteria; phylum Bacillota; class Clostridia; order Lachnospirales; family Lachnospiraceae; genus Suilimivivens. The sequence continues at coordinate 14,012 of BLLW01000068.1, forward strand.
TATCCAACCCTTCTTTGCCCACACGGTAGACAGCGTCTGCCAGATCAGTGACATAGATCAGTTCAGTTTCTGACGCTAAAAGCTGATAATCCGCCCCGCCTCTTGCCAGAAAACATTGCTCGGAAATCAAGTCCAATGTATCCTCGGCGCATAAACAGGCGCCATATACATAAGGAACCCGCAGCGCTGTGACTCCAAATCCCGGCTCCGCATAAGTTTCACAAATCCGCTCTCCATCCCTTACAATCTTTCCCCTGGCGCCTTTTTCTGTTCCCGCATCCATACAGGAGAGATAGCAGACCTTCGGTATTTTGTATTCCTTTGCCCAGCTTAAGATATTAACCAGAGCACTGCTGAACGCCGATGCACATTCTTCTTTTTCCCACTCATAATTCTCATCCCACGCGCCGGTGAAGATGAGATAATCGGGCATGATTCCCGAAATGACATACTTAAGATCTGCTGAATCTTCCTGAAAGAAAAACGCAATATGCCTGGGCATGCCTTTCCTCTTATCTGTTTTTCTTTTTCCCGTCAGGACATATACATCGCATTTTTCCCTGTGCAGCCTGGCAATCAGATTTCCTACAATCAGTCCATAACTTCCTATAATCAATACTTTCATAGTGCTGCTCCTTTTTATTGCTCATGAAAAGAATAAATCACAACCTTTTCCGGCTTTATGTTTTTCCTTCCCTTCAATTGCTTTTTCGTTTGTATGCCTGAAATATTCCCTCTGCAATAAATGTGCTCATCCAAATGGATCAACTTGTGCCTGATGCGGAAAAAGGCTGTTGTAAACCCTGAGAACGCGCCAAACAGCACACCGGCGCCGGCAAAAACCGGCGTAAATCTTACAGACAGAAGACTCCCTGCCGCCGTTCCTAACAGGAACAACATACTTGCAAGCAGCGCCCCCGGCGCATCATCCAAATAAAACTGGAAGATCATCAGGCTCTGCAGCAGATAGATAATCATATATGCCACAGACATGACCGGATACATAGTAAGAATCCTTCCTGCGATGCCTAAGTTTGACGCAAACGCGATTACCAGCACGAACACACATATATTGATGATCATCTGCGTTTGTATGATATACAAAAGTTCCCGACGGAGTACTTCTATCATTTTATTTTTTGCTTTAATGATATCCTTTCCTGCCGCACCGATGATAGATTCACAATACGCCTTATAGGCGGTGTGGAATTTTGTCTCTACATTGACGACAAAAATCACCAGAATAGACAGATTGCTCAGCATTGCCAAATAAGTCACTACATCGTAGACCGGCGCCGTCCAAAAGACCTTCGCCACAATCACCTGATAGGGCGATAAAAGCCAGAAAATGAAATTGTGAGAATAAATTCCCAGCGTATAGAACAGATTTGCCATAAAAAGCTTCCAATACTTTTTAAAGTATGTCAGCACTTCCCGGTTACTTGTATTATGTTTATTAAAGGTCCTTCTAAGCCTCGCCATCAAAAATACAGCAATCAGGTTAAAGCTTAATGCAAGACCACAAAGAATCCCATTGACCACAGAAAAATTCCACCAAAATACGGCTGCCCAGGAAAACCCAATACCGAGCATCAGGCTGAAAAGAAAACTGTACGTAATCTTCCTGTACTCTTTCAAAAGCGTAATAAAAGTCATGCAGTAAAAGGTGAACACCAGTCCTGTATAAAACAGATAGGAAACCAGAATGTAGCCTGCTGAAAATCCTCCCTTAAAATACATGGCAATACCAAACGGTACTCCTGTAACTGCCGTAAGCACCGCCAGAATCAGATTCCCCATATCCAGCGCCGGAAGAATACTTTCAAATTCCTCCATGTAGATCTTATCCGCGCAAAAACGGGAAAGAATAATATTGACCGGGGAAGAGACAATGAGTGAAAAAATAAATACATAAAGGATGGTGGAAGAGAGCACCTCTCTCTGCATCCAGGCAATCTTTACATACGGCAGAAGAAAGTACATCAGGTTGATGGTCAGGATCACCATAATCGTCGGTCCAATCGTGACCACCGTTGCATACAATCCTGCAAAAACAGAATGAATGATCCCATCTTTATTAAATAATCGTTTCAGTTCAAATCCAATACCTGCCATCCTTTATCACCGCCTCATGCCAAAGAATTGTACAAATTCCTGTATTTGCGCACTACCTCTTCATTCCGGTAAAACTCGCAGACTCTTGCCTTTCCGCTCTTTCCCATCTGCATGCGCATCTTTCTATTTCTTGCCAGCAGAACCATTGCTTCCGCTGCTTTATCTACATTCATAGTAGGAATGATAAGTCCGCTGCGTCCGAAGTAATCCTGCTCGCCGCCATAAAGAAGTTCCTTACATCCCCCTACGTCCGTTGCAATACATGGTTTCTCTGCCGCCATTGCTTCCAGAAGGCATAAAGGCTGCCCTTCTGAAATGCTGGTCAGCATAATCATATCCATCTTTCCCATATAATCCTTTACATTGATTCTCCCGGTAAAGATCACATCCGGAATCCGGAAGCCATTTACAAGGTCCAGACATTCTTTATAATACTTTTCATTCTCATCCGTAGGTCCCATCAGATAAAGACGAAGAGAAGGGACTTCCTCTTTTGCCAGCCGATAGGCATTAATCATGGTTTTCACATCTTTAATGGGAACAATCCTTATAACCGCCCCTATATTGATTCTGCCATCCTCTTTCCTTGTGGGAAGATTTTCCATCTCCTTTGCAAATACACCGTTGGATATCACTCTCGTCTTTTCCCTAGGGCATCCAATCTCTGTCTGTATCTGTCTTGCCGTCTGGAACAGAGAAATCACATAATCGGCTTCATTATAAATGCATTGCGAGAGCATATAAAAATAGTTTATCCAAAGATTCTTATAAATTCCCTGGGTCCAGTCAGCCTTAATAATCTCCTCTTCCCGCTCTCTCGTGTAGATTCCATGCTCCGTTAAAATCAGCGGTTTATGATACCTATATTTTGCCTTACATGCTATAATTCCCGCGTATCCCGTGGAAATCGCGTGGAAGCAGTCCGCCTCTTCCACCGGTATCATCAGCACCCGGAACAAAGGCAGATATAACGAACGAATGCTCCACAAAAAATCAGTAAACACACAATTGGGATATTTTTCAATGTAAAGCCGTCTTGCCAGCTCCATGAAATCCTTGCTCATAAGGAGATCATTGACAGAATACTCCGTTTGATCAAAAAAATCGAACACGCCTCCCCAGTCAATGTGTTCACCGAGCAGAAGCGACCACAGGCTTTCCCGCTCCTTATTCTTTAAGATTACCTTTTTCTTTCTTTCCACATACCCGTTTCCATTCAGGTAAGATTCTCTGATTTCGCGCACATTAGAAGGGATCTGATACTTAAATTTTCCTCCATCCTCTCTTGTGGGCACCAGCGTATAGATGACAAATTCTTTTTCTTTCAATTCCTCTGTGAGCATTTGCACCCATCCGGACACGCCCCCCGCCACATACGGATAACTTCCTTCTGCAAACATTGCTATTTTCATAAGCACATAACTCCTGCCTTACTGCATCGGTATGCGGATCTCCTGCTGTCTGATTTCCAGCAGATAGGCCTGTTCACCGACTTTCTGTATTTCATATCCCTGACCATGCTTTAAATCCCTTCCGGTCCTTACCATGCAATACCACACGTCCACAAATCCATCCGCCCGAATCTGTATATGATCGTCTGAAATCTCAATTGCAGGCTGAATCCTTTCATACCGCTTAAGCCGCTCCTGGGCTTCTAACCAGTCTACCGACTCCAAAAAATGGTTCTTCCCATAAAGATTATGCATATTCTTGGTCAGCTCAAGAGAATATGCCGCCCACTCAAACGATTCCTGCTCTCCCTTACTTCCCATGATTTCCCGCATATCCAGATAACAGCTGGCAAGCCCACACCCGGAAGATGCGCTGTCCATGCGAAACCGCTTTTCATCCGCCTGCGTATGTCCCTCGCTTATCACTGGAAGAAAATCCCCTTCATCTGCCTCCATTACAATGCCTTTGTTCCTCTGCATCTGCCGCTGCGTATCATAAAACTCTTCGTCCTTATCCTGCATATGGGTTCTTCCCGAAATGACCAGCCCTTCTTCATGACCAATCTTCTCCATTGCAGGCCAGACCACATCCCTTATATATGCAGCCGGTTCCCTGCTGTAAAGTCTGTAAATAAGTTCCCTGTCCGCATGCTCCGTATCGGGATAATAATCCAAAAGCACGGCACTGCTGTTCACAACCGGATATAAGAATGTCTCCTCCATATCAGAAAAAATACCGGTTAAAATCCCTATTCCCGATTCCTCCTCAAAAAAAGGCGCATTACAGACATATATTTTCCCTTTTCCCCACTGCTTCTTCCACAATAGCGGAATCAGTTCTCTTTGCTCCTTAAACTCTTTGCTCTGTTCCTGAATCAATTTCGTACAGGCAGCATCCAATGAAAGATCCCCTACCGTCATTGGCAAATCTGCATAGTTGACCATTCCCTGCGCAAGGATGCCCTCAAAAATCATCATCCCATCTATTTGGGTTTTCCCCCGGCTTTCCAAGATACCAAGCTCTTTCTCGTATTCGCCGCTTTCATCTGGCAGATTTGTATAAAGCAAATACTTGCCATCCGCCTTTACCAGTTCCAAGAGCATATGCTGCGCATCGGCTTCCTCTAAACTATCTGTTGTGATAATAAATATGTCTGCCGTTTCTTTTTGCTCCTCTGTCAGCTGGGCAGCCGTTTCTTTTGCAATATAAAATTTTTTCATACGTTCCAGCATCTGCATGACCTGGGAAGTCGACCTGCTTTCTTCCTCATTTCCATACAGAACCACATACCGGGCTGTTTCGGGCTGCACCCTTTCTCCTGCCTCTTCCTGTTCGATCACCGGCAGCCTGCTCTCCGTCCCATAATCTATCCGCAGATTTCCCGAAAAGATAAGGTAAAAAACAAGAAGCCCTAAAAAGCCGGCTGTAATCGCCAGATAATCTGATATTTTCAGCATTTCCTTTCCCCCTGTCATTTGGGATATATGTAACGTTGTTCATATACCTGCTTACAGATCTTACTGATTTGATCCGACAGAACGCCGAAGCAGATCAGTTGGAATCCAAATATGACCAAAATCGATGCAAGTATGGGAATGCCATTGGACCATTGAAGGGCACGGAATATTCCATAGATTCCTCCCGCCACGCACATGATGATACCGGCTTTCCCCAGAATGCGCATAGGCTGGAACAATAAGATAACCTGGAGGATCAGCACAATTGTCCGGAATCCATCCCGAATCTGCTTCACGGAGCTTTTGCCCTTTCGTTTCAATGCGGTAATGCTCACTTCCCCACCATTATATTCCTGTTCCAACATCAAAAGCGTCGTTACCGTAGAGGCGCCAAAAGTATTTGGCAAAAGCGGAAGATAGGGGAGAATGACTTCTTTCCGAAAGCCTCTCATTCCCGAATTAAAATCCTTAAGTTCCTCCCTTATAATTAGATTCAGAATGCATTTCAGAATCTTTTTTCCAAGGCGTCTGCTCTTTTCTTCATAAGAATCCTTATCCCTTATTCCAATGCAATAATCCAGATTCTCTGCCTTCATTTTCGAGATAACTTTCCGAAGGTCTTCCGGTCTATGCTGTCCATCTGCATCGTACCATGCAATAATATCCCCATGGGCTTCCTTGATGCCTGTCTTTAATGCCGCGCCATATCCTTTATTTCTTCGATGATTGATCAGCCTGACCCCTTCTATATTGTCTACAATTTTTGCTGTTTCATCGCTGCTCCCATCATTTACCACAACAATTTCTACCATTTCCTCTTCCCATTTGGCAGTTTCCAAAAGGAGCTCCTTAAGCACCATCTCAATTGCCTCCGCTTCATTATAAGCAGGAATAATAATGGATACTCTATCATTATTCATAATTCGTTCCTCCCATTTTGCAAAGTATCGCTTTTAATAAATACCTTCCAATCACGAAATAACGTATGATCCATTCCCCTTTTACATTCATGCTTAAATCCGGATTTTTCTTTAAATAACGCCGATACTCCCCGCCGAACTTGCCGTAATAAGCAAGGTTCCACGGCTTTACCGGTCCCATAAAATGCACGATTACAGGATATTTCTTTTCTTTCAGGAACCCTCCTGCCATGTACCTTAAAAAATAGGCTTCGCCTATTCAACTCCCCTGCCCCTCAATCTTGAGGGG